>DASQLM010000302.1:0-4918 GCA_035630015.1 Thermoleophilaceae bacterium
GCCTGATCACCGACCCCCAGGGTCAGAAGATGTCCAAGTCCAGGGGCAACGCGGTGGCGCCCTGGGACGTGCTGGACACCCACGGCGCGGACGCGTTCCGCTGGTACTACTTCACCTCCAAGCAGCCCTGGGACGGCTACCGGTTCTCGGTCGAGACCATTGGCGAGTCGGTCCGCCAGTACCTCAAGACGCTGTGGAACACGTACGGCTTCTTCACGCTGTACGCCAACGTCAACGACGTCGAGCCGGCCGCGCTGGACGACGTCGAGCTGACAGACCTGGACCGGTGGGCGCTGTCGCGGCTGCAGTCGCTGTCGGCCACCTGCATCGACCGCCTGGACGACTACGACACGACCTCCGCCGGCCGGGCCATCCAGGCCTACGTCGACGAGCTCTCGAACTGGTACGTGCGCCGCTCGCGGCGGCGGTTCTGGGACGGCGACCCGGCCGCCTTTGCCACCCTGCGCGAGTGCCTGCTCGGCGTGGCCAAGCTGACCGCGCCGCTGACCCCGTTCGTAGCCGACGCCATCTACGAGGGCCTGGACGGGAGCGAGCCCTCGGTGCACCTGTGCGACTACCCCGAGCCCGACCCCGCGCTGCGCGACGAGCAGCTGGAGTGGCAGATGGGCGTGGCCCGCGAGGCCGTCGGCCTGGGCCGCGAGGCGCGCGCGCACGGCCGCCTCAAGGTGCGCCAGCCCCTGCGCGAGGCCGTGGTGGTCGCCGCCGGCGGCGAGCGCGACGCGATCGAGCGCTTCAACGACACCGTCCGCGACGAGCTGAACGTGAAGTCGGTCCGCTATGCCACCGACGCCGACGAGCTTGGCAACTTCGAGCTCAAGCCCAACTACCGCGCGCTGGGCCCGCGGTTCGGCAAGGACATGCCCCAGGTGGCCGAGGCGGTGGGCGCGCTGGAGGCCTCACGTGCCGCGGCCACGCTCCGCGGCGGCGGCGAGGTGCACGTTTCGGTCGGGGGCCGCGAGCACCCGCTCACCGCCGACGACGTGCAGCTGGCGCTGCAGCCGCTGGACGGCTACCAGGTCGAGCGCTCGGGCTCGCACGCGGTGGCGCTGGACACGGTGCTGGACGACGAATTGCGCCGCGAGGGCTTTGCCCGCGAGGTCGTGCACGCCGTGCAGAACGCGCGCAAGGAGGCGGGCCTGGACGTGGAGGACCGGATCGCCCTGGGGCTGGGCGGCGACGACGAGCTGCTGGGCGCGGTGCGCGCCCACGAGGCCTACGTCACGGGCGAGACCCTGGCCACGTCACTGGAGCTCGGGGACGGCTCCGAACGCAGCGCGACCGCCACGGTGGACGGTCGCGAGCTGCGAATCGATGTGCTGAAGGCCTGATGGCCTCGGTGCGGTGCTCGCCGGACGACGTCCGGCTCCGCTCCTCCCGCTAAGCCAGCGCCGGCTCGATCTCCTGCACCAGACGGTTCTTGGGCAGGGCGCCCACGATCTGGTGTGCCACCTGGCCGTCCTTGAACAGCAGGATGGTGGGGATCGACATGACGTTGTAGGAGGCGGCCGTCTGCGGGTTGTCGTCCACGTTGAGCTTCACGACGCGGAGGTCGTCACGCTCGCCGGCCAGCTCCTCCAGGTGCGGTGCCACGACGCGGCACGGACCACACCAGGGGGCCCAGAAGTCCACGAGAACGGGCTGGTCGTTCTCGATGACCTCGGCCTGGAAATTGTTGTCGGACACTTCGCTGACTGCTCCGGCCACTTGGGGCTCCTTTACGGGGTTCTCCGTCAATGCTTCAAAAAGTATAGCGACCTCATCGGGTGGCGGCCGCACCCCTCGGAACCCGCCGGAAACGCAGCGCGGGCACCTTCCAGAAGGCCTCCGCGGCGATCTTCCAGGACATCTTCGAGGCCCCGACGCGGCGGTCGCGGAACACGATCGGCACCTCGCGCACCCGGTATCCGGCCCGCACCGCGCGGTAGGTCACCTCGATCTGGAACCCGTACCCGTCGGTGCCGACCTCGCTCAGGTCCAGGCCCTCCAGCACGGCCCGCCGGAAGCACTTGAAGCCGCCGGTCAGGTCGTGCACCGGGATGCCCAGGATCACCTGCGCGTACAGCGAGCCGCCGCGGCTGATCATGCGCCGGCCCAGCCCCCAGTCGGTCACGCCGCCGCCGGGCACGTAGCGCGAGCCCAGCACCAGGTCGGCGTCCTCGGTGGCCGCCACCAGCCGCGGCAGGTCGGCCGGGTCGTGGGAGAAGTCGGAGTCCATCTCCATCAGCAGGTCGGCGCCCCGGCCCAGGGCGTGGGCGAAGCCCGCCAGGTAGGCGGGCCCGATGCCGCTCTTGGCGGCGCGGTGCAGCACCTCGACGGGGCCGAGCTCGCCCGCCAGCCGGTCGGCGATCCGGCCCGTCCCGTCCGGCGAGTTGTCGTCCACGACCAGCACGTGGTGCTCGAGGCCGGTGGCCTCGAGATGGGGGAGCGCCGCGCGAACGACGTTCTCGAGGTTCTCGGCCTCGTTGTATGTGGGGAGCACGAGCCAGACGCCCGACATGGGCGCGTACCCTATTCCGGCCCCGTGACGATGAAGAACACCGAGATCGCCGCCGCGTTCGACGAGCTGGGAACGCTCTACGAGCTCGACGGCGCCGTGATCCACCGCGTGCTGGCCTACCGCAACGCCGCGAAGGCCATCCGCGACTCCGGCAAATCGGTCGCCGAGCTGGCCGCGCAGGGCCGCGCCACCGACCTCGCCGGGGTCGGCAAGACGATCGCGGAGAAGATCGACGCGCTGCTGGCCGAGGGCGACATCCCCGCCGCGGTCAAGCTGCGCGAGCGGATCCCGCCGGGCCTGGTCCAGGTCACGCGCATCCCCGGTCTGGGCCCCAAGCGCGCGAAGCTGCTGTACGACCAGCTGGGCATCTCGACGCTGGACGAGCTGCGCACCGCCGCCGAGGCCGAGCAGCTGCGCACCGTGGCCGGCTTCGGCGCCAAGGCCGAGGAGAACGTGCTTGCGGCGCTGGCCGGCGGCGCCGACGGCCAGGAGAAGCCGCGCACGCTCCTGTCCAAGGCGCTGGAGGTGGGCGAGGAGATGGTTGCCGCCCTGCGCGAGCACCCGGCGGCCCTACGGGTGGAGCTGGCGGGCAGCGCCCGCCGCTGGGCCGAGAGCTGCAAGGACCTGGACATCGTGGCCAGCGCGGAGGACCCCGCGGCGCTGATTGCGGCGTTCGGCGACCTGCCCGCGGTCGACGAGGTCAGCAGCTCGGGCATCGCGGGCGCCCGTGCCACCACCGTCCAGGACATCCCGGTTGACCTGCGGATCGTGCCCGAGGCCAGCTTCGGCAACCTGCTGCAGCACTTCACCGGCTCGGGCCGCCACAACGAGGCCCTGCGCACCGCCGCGGTGCGCCAGGGCATCCACGTCAGCGAGTACGGCGTCGCGGTGGACGAGACCGAGGTCACCCATGCGTGCGCGACCGAGGAGGAGGTCTACGACCTCCTGGGCATGGCCTACGTCGAGCCCGAGCTGCGCGAGGACCGCGGCGAGCTGGACGCCGCCCGCAAGGGCGGGCTGCCCGAGCTGGTGACCCTGGCCGACATCAAGGGCGACCTGCACTCGCACAGCGTGGCCTCGGACGGCCGCGCGACCATCACCGAGATGGCCGAGGCCGCCCGCGACCGCGGCTACGAGTACTTCGCGGTCACCGACCACTCGGCCACGCACGGGTTCGGCAACCACGTGACGCCGGACGAGCTCAAGCGCCAGATCGAGCGGGTGGCCGAGGTGAACGGGCGGCTCGAGGGCATCACGGTGCTGGCCGGCACCGAGACCAACGTGCTGCCCGACGGCTCGGTGGACTATGAGGACGATCTGCTCGCCCAGCTGGACTGGGTCGTGGCCAGCGTGCACACCTCGTTCAACATGCGCGAGGAGAACATGACCAAGCGGGTGATCACCGCGCTCGAGCACCCGCTCGTGGACGTGCTGGGCCATCCGACCGGCCGGCTGATCGGCCGCCGCGAGCCGTACGCGCTCGACGTGGGGGCCGTGATCGAGGCGGCCGCCCGCACCGGCACGTTCCTCGAGATCAACGCCAACCCCAACCGGCGCGACCTGAACGAGAACTACGCCCGCGAGGCGGCGGGCGCGGGCGTCAAGCTCGTGATCGACTCGGACGCCCACGGGCCCGAGACGCTGGCCAACATGCGCTACGGCGTGGCGACCGCCCGGCGGGGCTGGCTGACCAAGGCGGACGTGGCCAACACCCGCACGTGGGCGCAGCTCAAGAAGCTGAGAAAGAGGACGTAGGCTCGATCTTCCTGGCCCACGGTGTGCGCACCAGCTTGGGCGCGCCGAAGGGCGAGCTCTTGTCGAGGTGGAAGCGCACGCCGTCGCGGTCCTCGATGGCCTGCACCGCCGACGACTGGCGCCGCCACGTCAGCGCCACGGCCAGCGCGTAGCCCGCCGCGATGGCCGCCGGCTGGGGCACCAGGAAGGCGATGCCGCCGGTGACCACGGTGCCCACGCCCAGCGGCCACAGCCGTGTGACGATCACGGAGCCCGGCTCGACCTCGGGCAGCGTGTTGGTGGCGCGTGCCGAGGCCAGCAGCCGCTCGATGCCCGGCGTGGGGGCCATCCGCCGGCCCAGCCACAGGCCGGCGACCGCCGCCACGGTCCACCAGGCCAGCGCGAAGATCACCGGCGTGTTCGTGTCCGCGTTCGCAGACCCCGCGATCGACACCACCGCCAGGGAGGTGGCGGCGCCGGCGAACAGCAGGACCGACGCCCGGAGGAAGTCGACGAACCTCACCGGGCGAGCACGGCCAGGACGTCGGTGAAGCCGCGCGTGCCGTCCACGGCCAGGTCGGCGCGGTCGACGATCGCCCGCGGCCCCTCGTCGGAGCGCACCCCGACCTTGACCGCGGCGTCGAGCTCGCCCGCCGCCACCAGGGC
>DASQLM010000303.1:0-4528 GCA_035630015.1 Thermoleophilaceae bacterium
GGACATCGGCCTGTCCGAGTTCTTCGTGGGCGTGTTCGTGGTGGCCATCGTGGGCAACGCCGCCGAGCACTGGGTGGCCGTGCTGGTGGCGGCCAAGGACAAGATGGACCTGGCCGTGGGCATCGCCATCGGCTCCAGCGCGCAGATCGCCCTGTTCGTGGCGCCACTGCTGGTGCTGCTCTCGTTCGTCGTCGGTCCCAACCCGCTGGCGCTGGTGTTCAACGGCTACGAGCTGGCGGGCCTGGTGTTCGCCGTGCTGATCGCGAACTTCGTGACCCAGGACGGCGAGTCGAACTGGTTCGAGGGCGCGCAGCTGCTGGCGCTCTACGCCGTGCTGGGCCTGGTCTTCTTCTACGCCTAGCCCGCCTCGAAGCCCGACGTCCTCCGGCGCAGCTCCTGGGTCTGCACCACGCGGTCGATCAGGCCGTACTCGATCGCCTCGTCCGGGCTGAAGAAGCGGTCGCGGTCCATGTCCTGGCGCAGCTGCTCGTGGTCCTGGCCGGTGTGGGCGGCGTAGATGGCCTCTAGCCGGCGGCGGGTCTCCAGCATCTCCTTGGCGTGGATCTCCACGTCGGCGGACTGGCCCTGGAAGCCGCCCGAGGGCTGGTGGATCAGCAACCGGGCGTTGGGCAGCGCCAGCCGCTTGCCCTCGGCCCCGCCCATGACGATCAGAGACCCGGCCGACATGGCCACGCCGAAGCAGATGGTCTGCACGTCGGGCGCGACGTACTGCATCGTGTCGTAGATGGCCAGGCCGGCGGTGACCGAGCCGCCGTAGGAGTTCACGTAGATGGAGATGTCCCGGTCCGGGTCCTCGGCCGCCAGGTGCAGCAGCTGGGCGACGACCACGTTTGCCAGGTCGTCGTCGAACTGCTGGCCGATGAACACGATCCGCTCGTTCAGCAGCCGCGAGTAGATGTCGAACGACCGCTCGCCGCGCGCCGTCTGCTCCACCACCATGGGAACCAGCTGTCCAACCATGACCGCCTCCTCGTATGTCATCGGACGTGCTCGCCGAACCATCGGTTCGGCTGCGCGCGGTCCGCTAGTGTGCAACCCGTCAGTTGCTCATCACTGTAGCGCAACCCAGGAGTTGCACATGCGACAGGAAGTTGAACGCGAGATCGAGCTGGACGCGGAGCCCGCCGACGTGTGGCGTGAGCTGACCGAATCGGACTGGCTTGGCGACGACCCGGTGATCGAGCTCGAGCCCGGCGGCGACCTCGAGTTCACCGACCGCGACGCGGGCCGGCGCAGCGGCTGGGTCGAGGAAGTCGAGCCCGGGCGCCGCCTGACCGTGTGGTGGAGCAGCGAGGGCGAGGAATCTTCCCGCGTGGAGTTCGAGATCCTGAAGCGCGGGGACGGCAGCGCGCTGCGGGTGACCGAGACCCGGCCGCTGGCCGACCTGACGGTGCCCACCGCCATGGCGATGGCGTGAGTGCACCGGCCGACTCGCGCGAGCAGGTCTTCGACGCGCTGGCCGACCCCACGCGGCGCCGGATGCTCAGCGTGCTCGGCGAGCGCGAGACGGCCACGGCCACCGAGCTGGCGGCCGGGCTGCCCATCACCCGGCAGGCGGTGGCCAAGCACCTGGCCGCGCTGGCGGGGGCGGGGCTGGTGGAGCCGACCCGCGAGGGCCGCGAGGTGCGTTACCGCCTGACCCCCGAGCCCCTCTCGGGCGCGATGGCCTGGATGGCCACCGTCGGCGGGCGCTGGGACACCAGACTGGGTGACCTCAGGAAGAGGCTGGAGGAGTAGCGGGCTCCGACTCGGTCTCGTCCTCGCCCTCGTCCTCGTCCTGCGACTCCCCCTCCTCGGAGGGCTGCAGGCTCTGCTTGCGCTCCTCGCGCTTGCGGTCGGCGTCGGGGTCGCGGCTGTCGGCCCACAGCGATGCGGCGATACCGACGGCGAACAGCACGAAGATGATCACGAGGCTCAGCACCGGGCCGACCTTGTACAGGTCCTCGGCCAGCAGCTTGATGCCCACCACGCCCAACACCACAGCGATCGTCTCGTCCAGGTAGCGGAAGCGTGCGATCAGACCCTCGACCAGCACGAACAGCGCGCGCAGGCCCAGCAGCGCGAACACGTTGCCCATCCAGATCAGGAAGCCGTCCTGGGTGATGGCGAACGCGGCCGGGATGGAGTCGATCGCGAACGCCAGGTCGGCGAACACGATGGCCACCAGGCAGAGAAACAGCGGCGTGGCGTAGCGGGTGCCCTCCTCCTTGACGAACCAGTGGCCCTCGCGGAAGTCGGGGGTGACCGGGAACACCTTTCGTACGGCCCGCACCATCAGGTTCTTGTCGGGGTCCACGTTCTCGCCCACCCCGCGGAAGATGCGGTACGCCAGCACCAGCAGCGCGATCCCAAGCAGGTAGATCACGAAGTGGAACTGCTCGATCAGCGTGATCCCGCCCAGGATGAACGCGCCGCGCATGACCAGCGCCGCGACGATGCCCCAGAACAAGAGCCGCGCGCGCCGGATCTCGGGCACGCCGAAGTACGTGAACAGCAGGATGAACACGAATAGGTTGTCCAGCGAGAGCGAGCGCTCGATCAGGTAGACCGTGGTGTAGAGCACGGCCTGCTCGCCGCCCTCGAGCACGAACACCACCAGCGCGGCCAGCAGGCTCAGCACCAGCCAGCCGATCGACCACCAGACCGCCTCCTTGAAGTTGGGCTCGCGCCCTCGGGCGAAGAAGTGCAGGTCCAGCCACAGGAAGAACAGCAGCGCCACGATCAGGCCCGCGTACGGGGCTATGGCGTTCAGTTCCACGGGGGCGGGACGCTAGCGGGCGGAGAGCGAATGCAACTCGCTGACCGTCACTGGAACTCTTGACGGCAGCGCTCGCGCGCGGCGTCGTCGCTGGGGCTGGTGCGGTCCAGGCAGGCGATGTAGCGCCGGATGGCGTCCGGGTCGTCGGCCGATCCGCCGGTGGCGCCCGGGGTCGTGGTGGTGCCGGGCGTGGTCGTGCCCGGGGTGGTCGTGGCGCCTGAGCCGCCGCCCTGGCTCCCGCCCAGGGCCCCGCCCAGCGCCGCCGCCCCGCCCAGCTGGCGGGACAGGTCGGAGATCGGCCGCGACTTGGCCGGCTCCTCCACCTTCTGGTCGCCGTTCACGTCCGTCATCTCGAGCGTGAAGCGCAGCGAGCCGCCGGTGATGCCGTTCGCCTGTGCGCGCTCGGCCTCCGGCACGGCGATCTGGAGGTTGCCCGACATCCGGCGGATGGTGTCGTCGTCCTTGGACACGTAGATGTCGAAGGTGGGGTCCTTGACCGTCTTGGCGGCGTCGGCCAGCTGCTTCTTGGTCAGCGGCTGCGGGGTGCTGGAGCCGCCGACGGCGTCCGCGCCCTTGCGCGCCAGGTCGTTGAGGTCGGTCAGCAGCTTCTCCACGTCCACCCGGGCGGACACGTGGGTGGTGTCGGCCCCCGCCACCTTCTCGTCACCCTGGTTCTTGGCGTCGGTGACCCAGGACCCCGGGTCGATGCCCTGGGTATTGCCGCCCTTGGGCCGCTTGGCCAGGTCCCGGTTGGCCGCGTCCACGTTGGCCTTGGGCTGCTCGTAGTACTCGCCGCCGAACTTCACGAAGGCGCGGTCCCCGGTGGACAGCAGGCCCGTCTCCAGCGACTGGCCCTGACCGCGCGCGCCCAGCTTCACGTCCATGTCCAACTGGGGCAGCTTGTCCTTGCCGCCGATGTAGGGACCGGAGGCCGACAGCTGGATGGGCGTGGTCAGCCCCTGCAGCCCCTGGACCTTCAGCTCCGCCTCCAACTTCACGTCGGCGCTCTTGATCGAGGTGCCGAAGGCCTTGTCGATCAGCGCCGTGGCGTCGTCGCTGTTGCCGTCGTCGTCGCCTCCTCCACAGCCGCTCGCGAGCGCGCCGAGGCACAGCACCAGGCCCGCCAGCAGGAGGGCGGCAATACGGCGTCGAAGCAGGCTCTTCGTGGTCGAAGGGGACATCAGGCGAACCGGGCGCACACTAGCGAGAGGAAGCCTGCAGGACGCAACTTCCGCACCCCGCGCGCGTTGGGGGTCGCAGATGCGCTCCCTGCGAAGGACCCCGGCGGCCCTGGCCGCGGCCGCCGCGCTGCTCTGCGTGGTTCCCGCCGCCGACGCGGGCACGGTGCTGCGCGTGGACGGGTCGGAGGTCACGCGGGCCTACGACCCGTCCGTGCCCTCCAACGGCGCGGCCGACATGGGGCGCATGCCGGCCGGGCCGGCGCCCAAGGCCGGCAGCGCGCAGAAGAAAAAGAACAAGAAGAAAGGCCCGACCAAGGGCGAGAAGGCCGTGGACAAGGCCCTGAAGTCGGCGCTCAAGCGCCGCGGCATCTCGCGCAGGTCCGAGCGCTCCTACCGCAAGACCTACAGGCTGGCGCGCTCGCGCCGCGACCGGCTCCGGGGCCAGCGGCGCAAGGAGCTGAACTACGTGGTGACCACGCTGGAGGCGATCGCGCTGCGCCGCCAGCTGACCGCCTCGCGAATGAAGCCGCTGTTCCTGATCGTCCAGCGCAACGCCCAGTTCTGGCTG
>DASQLM010000304.1:0-13018 GCA_035630015.1 Thermoleophilaceae bacterium
AGGCCGTGCAGGGTGCCGCTGGGCTCGTGGCGGTGCACCAGGCCGGCCTCGGCGTACCGGATCGGCAGGTCGCGGTAGGAGCGGCGGTCGGACTTGTAGATCTGGATGTGGGCCGGGCAGTTCATGGGCTTCAGGCCCATCTGCCGGTTCTCGACCTCCGTGAAGTACATGTTGTCGCGGTAGGTGTCCCAGTGGCCCGACTGCTTCCACAGGTCGACGTCGTAGAGGATCGGCGTGCGCACCTCCTCGTAGCCACGGCCCATGTTCTCCAGGCGCCAGAAGTCGGTCAGCTGGCTCCAGATCGTTGCGCCGTTGGGCTTCCAGAACGGCGAGCCGGGCGAGACCTCGGACAGGAAGAACAGGTCCAGCTCGCGCCCGAGCTTGCGGTGGTCGCGCTTGCGCGCCTCCTCCAGGCGCTCCATGTGCGCGGCCAGATCGTCCTTGGACAGGAACGCCGTCCCGTAGACGCGCGTGAGCATCGTGTTGTCCGAGTCCCCGCGCCAGTAGGCGCCGGCCACGCTGGTCAGCTTGAACGCCTTGATGCGCTTGGTCGACGGCGCGTGCGGCCCGCGGCAGAGGTCTGTGAAGGAGCCGTTGGTGTAGAGCGAGACCGTGTCCACTCGCTGGTCGCGCACCAGGTCCTCGATCAGCTCGACCTTGTAGTCCTGGCCCTCGGCCCGGAAGCGCTCCAGCGCCTCGGCCACGGTCACGTCCTCGCGCACGAACGGCTCGTCGGCCTTGACGTGCCTGCGCATCTCGGCCTCGATGCGCTCGAAGTCGGCGTCGCTGAGCTTGACGTCCTCGGGGAACTCGAAGTCGTAGTAGAAGCCGTCCTCGACCGGCGGGCCGATGGAGATCTTCACGCCGGGGTAGAGCTCCATGACCGCGGTCGCCAGCACGTGGGCGGTGTCGTGGCGGACCAGCCACAGCGCGTCCTCGCCCAGCGGGCCCTTGCTCTTGGGCGTGACGATCTCGATTGCGGCGCCCTCGTCAAGCGGCGCCGCCAGGTCGCGCAGCTCTCCGTCGACCCGCACACCCAGCGCCACGCGCGCCAGCCCCTCGCTGATCGCGGCGGCCGCGTCGGCGCCCGTGGCCCCGTCGGGGACCTCGAGTGCCGCGCCATCTGGGAGCGTGACCGTCATGGCTGCAACCTACCGAGGGTCACGTGAAGTGAAAGAGACGGGGCCGCGGCTGCAGGGGGCCACGGCCGGGCCCCGCCTAAAAGGTACGTTAACCGAGACATTCCCGTACCGCTTGGGAATCTTGCCGTACACGGCCCAAGTGTGACGAGACTCACACTTCGGGCTTCTCGCGGACCTACCCTCGCCCGCTGAGCCGAATACCTGGGCCCGCACGCCCGCCTCGGCTCCCTCCCCCGCGCAACGACTGCGCGCTCACCGCCGGCCCCGCCGGCACTTGCCCCCGATGTCTGGAGGACAACACCCGTGCGCAAGCTGCTCGCCGTACCCACCCTGATCGGCCTGATCGCCGTACCTGGCGCGATGGCCCTTCCGTCCGACCAGAGCTTCTCCGAGGCCCGCCCCAAGGGCGCCGAGGCCGCTCCGCCGGCCGGCAAGGCCGTGCCCGTCGCCTCGCGCGACGGCCAGGCCAAGGCCCCCAAGACCGGGGCCACCCCCAAGCCGAAGCCCGCCCCGCAGCCCGCGGTGCCCCCGCACCTGCAGGCCATCGCCTCGTGCGAGTCCGGCGGCAACCCCCAGGCCGTCGACTCCTCCGGCACCTACTACGGCAAGTACCAGTTCTCCGTTGAGACCTGGCAGGGCGTCGGCGGCTCGGGCAACCCGGCCGCGGCCCCCGAGGCCGAGCAGGACAAGCGCGCGGCGATGCTCTACGCGCGCAGCGGTGCGGGCCAGTGGCCCGTCTGCGGCCAGTAGCTTCCCACCACATGGGCGTCGAGCGGGAGCTACTGAGGTGGCACTGCTCGGCGCGCCGTGATCTCCCGTGGCGCCGCACACGGGATCCGTGGGCCGTGCTGGTGTCGGAGGTCATGCTCCAGCAGACCCAGGTGGCTCGCGTCGAAGAGCGCTGGGTGGCATGGATGGGGCGATGGCCCACGCCGGCCGCGCTGGCCGCCGCGCCCCGCGCCGAGGTGATCCGGGCCTGGCAGGGCCTGGGATACAACCGCCGCGCCGTGGCGCTCCACCGCGCCGCCGAGGCCATCACCGCCGGCGGCTGGCCCGCTGACCTGACCGAACTCCCCGGCGTGGCCGCTACACGGCAGATGCCGTGGCCCGGTTCGCGCTCGGCGCGGCCGTGCTCCCGGTCGACGTGAACATCCGTCGGGTGCTCGAGCGCACCGGCGCCTCGTTCACCCCGGAGGCGGCCGAGGCGCTGATGGACCTGGGTGCCACCGTCTGCATCGCGCGGGTGCCCCGTTGCGGGGTCTGCCCGCTGGCGGACCGCTGCCCGTCGCAGGGCCGCACCTTCGAGCCCCTTCGCCGCCAGTCGCGCTTCGAGGGCTCCTTCCGCCAGCGGCGGGCCCAGACGCTGCGCGCCCTCATGGACGGCCGCGACGACCCGCACGCCGGCGAGGTGGCCGTGCGCGAGTCGCTCAAGCGTGACGGGCTCCTCTAGGCGTTGACCTGGCTCCCGGGGACGATGTCGTCCTCGCCGGTGTCCTTCCAGCGGATCCAGGCCTTCGTTCCGCCGTCGTAGTCGGGCCCGTTGAGCACCAGCGTGGCCTCGCGCTCCCAGACCACGCAGTCCTCGGTGCCCTCCTCGTCCAGGCCCCGCCACACGCGGACGAACGGGTTGGCGTCCCACTCGTTGCCGACCGTGGTGGGGTCGGTGTGGCCCGGATGCAGGCGCGTCTCGTGCGGCAGGCCCATGAGCGTGTCCATGACCGATGACCTCAGGTCGGCGTAGCTGGTCGAGCCGGGCGCGTTCACGCCGCCGACGGAGTTCTTGAACAGCGTGTCGCCGGTGAACACCTCGCTGCCGTTGACCACGAAGTTGAGCATCCCCGCCGTGTGCCCGGGCGTGTGCAGCGCGCCGATCTTCAGCCCGCCGACTTCCAGCACCAGGTCACCCGGCTCGATCGTGCGGTCCACGTCCATCAGCTCCTGGGCCTCGAGCGGGTGGGCCAGGATCTCCACGCCGAACTTCTCCTTGTACACGTGGTTCTCGGCCACGTGGTCGGCGTGGTGGTGGGTCAGCAGCAGGTGCTCGACCGTCAGGTGGTGACGGTCGATGGCCTCCAGCAGCGGGCCGGACGGGCCGCCCGAGTCGATGATCACACCGTGCCCCCCGGGCTCGTCGGCGACCAGGTAGGCGTTGGAGAGCCACTCGGGCTCCTTCATTGAGCGTTCGACGATGGGCTCCATGGACCCGAGCCTATAGTCCCGCCCCGAATGGACCTTCGTTCTCATTTCCCGGTGCTCGAGCGGCTCTCCTACCTCAACGCCGGGTCGGTCGGGCCGGTGCCGGCGGAGGCCGCGGAGGCGGCCCGCGCGGAGCTGGACGCCCAGGTCACCGAGGGCCGCGGCGGCAAGCCCTCCTTCGATCACCTGATCGAGCTAGGCGACCGGCTGCGCACGCGCGTGGCCGCTTTGGTGGGCTGCCAGACCGGCGAGCTGGCGCTGACCGGGGCCACCACGGACGGCGTGAACACCGTGCTGGCCGGCCTGGAGCTGGCGCCGGGCGACGAGATCCTGACCACCGACGAGGAGCACCCGGGCCTGCTGGCCCCGCTGGGCCTGGCCAGGCGCCGCCGCGGCATCGAGGTGCGGATGGTCCCGTTCGACCGGGTCGCCGAGGAGGTGGGTCCCCAGACCCGGCTGGTGGCGTGCTCGCACGTGTCGTGGCTGAACGGCAAGGTCGTGGACACCGCCGGCCTGCGCGACGCGGGCGCGCCGGTCCTGCTGGACGGCGCCCAGGGCATCGGCGCCGTGCCGGTGGACGTGGCCGAACTGGGCTGCGATTACTACGCGGGCTCGGGCCAGAAGTGGCTGTGCGGCCCTGTGGGCAGCGGCTACCTGTACGTGCGCGCCGACCGGATCGAGGCCCTGTCGCCCGCCGCCCCCGGCTACGGCTCGCTGGCGGACCCGCTGAAGGCGCTGAAGCTGGACCTGCGGGAGGGCGCCGCCCGCTACGACGCGGGCCTGCCCCCCAGCCACCACTCGGCCTGGGCGCTGGCCTCGCTGGACGTGCTGGAGGCGCCGGGGCTCGACGCCGTGTACGAACGAGCGGCCACGCTGGCGGAGCGGCTGGCCGCAGCGCTGGCCGCCGCCGGCCACACGGTGGCCCCCCGCGGGCGGACGACCCTCGTCTCGTGGGAGGCGGAGGACCCGGAGGCCACGGTCCAGCGGCTGGCCGGCGAGGGCATCGGCATCCGCAACCTGCCCGGCACGCCGTACGTGCGCGCCTCCGTTGGCGCCTGGTGCTCCGAGGAGGAGCTGGACCGGCTGGCGGAGCTGGCCTAGTCCTTGCTGGTCATCACGATGACGCCGAAGACGATGCTGGCCAGCACCAGCGTCATCGCCACGGCCATCAGCGTCCAGTAGCCCACGGCCAGGCCGAGGGCTCCGTTGCGGCGGGCGTCGGTGGCCCGTACGGCGCCGAACAGGGCGATCGCGAACGCGCCCGGGACCGCGATGCCGCCCAGCAGCGCGGCCCAGATCACGTCGAGCAGCTGATTCCAGTCCACGACCGGGTCGGCCAGCAGGTGCATCTCAGGTCTCCGCCGCCGTGATGGCCGAGCCCTGGGAGACCCGGCGCGCGTAGACCACGGCCATGACGATGACCAGCGCCACGAACACGATCAGCGGACCGGTCAGCCCCGACCCGAAGATGCTGGTGACCGCGTAGGTGGCGCCGCCGATCGCGGCCGAGGCGGGCAGCGTGAGCACCCACGCGGTGACGATCGACCCGGCCACGCCCCAGCGCACGGCGGAGACGCGCTTGGCGGCCCCCGCCCCCATGACCCCACCGGTGATGGTGTGCGTTGTGGACAGTGGGAAGCCCACGTGCGTGGCGGCCAGGATGACCGCGGCGCCGCTGCCCTGTGCCGCGAAGCCCTGGGCCGTGTCCATCTTGATGATCCGGCTGCCCATGGTCTTGATGATCCGCCAGCCGCCCATGTAAGTGCCCAGCGCGATCGCGGTGGCCGAGCTGACGATGACCCAGAACGGCGGGTCGGCGCCGGGATTGAGCTCGCCGCCGCCGATCAGGGCCAGCGTGATGATGCCCATGGTCTTCTGCGCGTCGTTGGTGCCGTGGGCCAGCGCCAGCAGGCCGCCGGAGAGAACCTGGCCGCCCTTGAAGCCCGCGTTGGTCGGTCCGGGCCGCAGGTTGTGCACGATCCGGTAGATCAGGGTGATGGCCACGCCCGCCACCAAGAAGGCCAGGATCGGGGCGACCACGGCAGGCACGGCCACCTTGCCCAACAGCCCGGAGCCGATGATGGCGTCGGGGCCCTTGGCCACGAGCATCGAGCCCACCACGCCGCCGATCAGCGCGTGGGAGGAGCTGGACGGCAGCCCGTAGTACCAGGTGATCAGGTTCCAGGCGATGGCCCCGATCAGGCCGCCGAACACGATCGGCTCGGTGACCAGGTCGGCGTCCACGATGCCGCTGGCGATGGTGGCCGCCACCTGGATCGACAGGAACGCGCCCACGAAGTTCAGGATCGCGGCGTAGCCGACGGCGATCTTCGGCGCCATCGCCCGCGTGGAGATGGAGGTGGCCACCACGTTGGCCGTGTCGTGGAAGCCGTTGGTGAAGTCGAAGGCCAGCGCGGTGATGACCACGATGACCAGCAGGACGAAGGCGGCGTCCACGTCAGGAGTTCTTGATGGTGATGCCCTCGAGGATGTTGGCGGCGCGCTCGGTGGAGTCGATGGCGTTCTCGAGCCGCTCGAAGATGTCCTTCCAGCGGATCACGACCATGGGGTCGATGCCGTTGTCGAACAGCGACGCCACGGCCTCGCGCACCACACGGTCACCGTCGTTCTCCAGCCGGTTCACCTCCACCGTGAAGTGCGAGATGTCGCCGAAGTCGCGCAGGCGCGGGATCGCCTCGGAGATCTGGCGCGCCGCCTCGAGCAGGATGTGGGCCAGGCGCTGGGACTGCTCCATCGGCGCCTCGATCTTGTACAGCCCGAGGTAGTCCGCGACCTCCTCGGTGTAGTCCACGATGTCGTCCAGCGCGGAGGCCAGCGAGTAGATGTCCTCGCGGTCGATGGGCGTGACGAAGGTCTCGTTCAGCCGCCGGATGATGTCGTGCGTGATCCGGTCGCCGTCCTGCTCGCAGATCAGGATGTCGCGCGCCAGGTCCGCCCCGCGATCGGGGTAGGAGCGCAGCATCTGATCGAGCAGATCCGCGGCGCGGAGGATGTTGCCGCCAGCTTCCTCGAACAGGTCGAAGAACTCGCGGTCGCGGGGAGCGAGCGACAGGCGCATGGCGCGGGCACGTTAACACTTGTAAAAGCCGGAACCGCCTCAGCCGACCTCGGCGCTGGCCCGTTCGATCCGGGCCGCGGGCACCTCTCCCGCGGGACCGAGCGCACCACGCACCGCGGCGGCGCTGGCCATGTGGTCGTAGGCCACCCGGCGGTGCTCGACGCGGCCGTCGTCGCGCAGGACGGCGTAGGCGGCGCGCGGGTCGCCGTCGAAGGGCATGCCCACGCTGCCGGGGTTGGCCAGCGCGATCCCGGAGTCGGCTTCGCGCGCGAACGGCAGGTGGGTGTGGCCGAACACCAGCAGGTCCGCCTCCACCCCCTCCAGCAGCTCCTGCTCGTCCCCCGCCGCCTCGGGCATGAAGCTCTGGACGTCCGACCCGGGCGAGCCGTGGCAGAACAGCGTGGAGCCGTCGCGGTGGGTCTCGGGCAGGTTGGCCATCTCGGCCACCACGTCACGGCCCAGCATGCCGGCACACCAGGAGATCGCGCCCCGTACCGGCTCGGGCGCATCCTCGGGCGCCGCCGTCCAGCGCTCGCCGTTGCCGCGGATCCAGACGGCGTCCAGTGCGCGCAGGCGGTCCAGCGTCTCGGCCGGCCAGGCGCCGAACAGCGTGTAGTCGCCGCCGAGCATCCAGCCGTCCACGTCTGCGGCGTCCTCGAGCACCGCCTCCAGGGCGGGCAGGTTGCCGTGCACGTCGTAGATCAGGCCGAGCATGAGCCCGACCATAGCCGCCCGTTTCGGGCTCAGCGGCGGACGCGGAAGGCGACGCTGACGGCGCGCGAGCGGTTGCCCGCGGCGTCGGTCACGGCAGCGGTGAAGCGGTAGGAGCCCGGCGCCAGCCGGACCGAGCCGCGGAAGCCACCCCGGGCGCGCCTCAGCTTCAGGTTCCGCGTGCGCAGCGCGCGGCGGCAGGTGCGCCGGCCCGAGCGCCTGGTCACGCACGTCTGCACCCGGCGCGACGCGTGCGCGGAAGCCAGCCGGACGCGGCCGCGGTTGTCGCTGGCCGACAGTCTGATGGCGCACACGTGCCTGCGACAGCGCAGCCCCTTGAGGCGGATGCGCGGCGGGGTGCGGTCGGGCGAGCTGGTCACCGGGGCCACCGGAGCCGCCGGGGCGGGCGCCGGGGCCGGCGGGGGCGCCGGCGGGGTCTGCCCGGTCAGCAGCGCGTAGATGTCCGGGTTGGAGACCTCGGTGTAGGCGCCGGGCAGGCCGCCGCGGCCACAGCCGCCGGCCGGCCCGAAGCTGACCAGGCCCGCCAGCATGTAGCCCGTGGGGGTGGATAGGACCAGCGGCCCGCCACTGTCACCGCTGCAGCTGTCCGGGTTGTTGGCGCTGCCCTGGGCCCCGGTGCCACCGGCACACACGAAGCGGGCACTCACGTAGGTGCCGCCGCCGAAGACGTTCCAGCACGTGTTGTCCGTGCGCAGCTTCACCGTCGTCGCCCGCAGGTTCTGGCTGGTGGTGCCCTGCTCGGTCAGGCCCCAGCCGGTGACCACGGCGTTGGAGCCGGCGGTCACGGCCACGCCGAGCCGGGTCGAGCCGGCCAGCCCGATGGGGCGCACGGTGGGCCCGCCGTAGCCGCTCAGCGGCTCACTGAGCGTCAGGAGCGCCGCGTCGTAGGTCTCGTCGCCCGCGACGTACTCGGGCGCTGCGCGCACCGAGTACACCGAACGGGCGGACTGTGACCGCCGGTCGGCGGCGCCGTAGTGCACGGTCACGTTGCCGGGCGCGGCCACGGCGCCGTTGCTGACCAGGCAGTGGGCGGCAGTCATGACGTGGGTGGCGTCGCGGATGACGCCGCCGCACTGGAAGGCGCCCGAGCCGAAGCGGATGGTCAGCCGCACCTGGTAGGGGTGCGTGGTGCTGCTGACGTCGGAGCCGGAGATGATTCGCGGCTGCGCCGACTGGGCCTGGACCCCGGCGGGCAGGACGAGCGCCGCGACGAGGGCGGCGGCGAAGGGCAGTCGGCGGAGGGAGCGCATGGATGGGCGGAGGCGTGCTGGCCAGCCTCTCACCGATCGTCGACGGAGTCATCCGTCTCTTTGAGCGCGTCCGGTAGTGACTGGTCGCCTGTACGAGCGGCGTTCGCGCCAACTCGTGCGGAGCCGAACCGGCTCAGCGGACGCGGAAGGTCCGGCTGGCCGCCCTGGAGCGGTTGCCGGCGGCGTCGGTGGCCACCGCCGAGAGCTTGTAGGTGGCCTTCGACAGCTTGGCGGTGAACGCGAAGCCGCCCCGGATGCGCCTGGGCTTCAGCGTCTTCTTGCGCGTGGTCACCTTGCACACGCGGAAGTCGCCCCGGCGCTTGCAGGTGCGCACCCGGCGGGTGACCCTGGCCGAGAGCTTGCGCACGCTGCCGCCGCGGTCCGCGGTCGCGATGCGGAAGCTGCAGCGGCGCTTCTTCGTGCAGGTGAGCCTGGAGACCCGGGCGGTCGGGCGGGTGGTGTCGCGGGTCGCCACCACGGGCGGGGGTGGCGACGGGGCCTGGGCCACCGGGGTGGTCACGGCGGGGGCGCCGCCACTCGCCGGGGGTGCCCACTGCGAGCCACGCAGGAGGCCCGGGGCAGTGCCGTCGATCACGCCTCTGATGGCGGCGTCCGACGATTCCGTGTAGGCCGCCGGCGTGAGCGGGTTGCCGCACTGGTATCCGTAGCTCGTTATGCCGACCAGCTCGAGCCCGCTGCCGCTGTTCAGCGCCAGCGGCCCACCGCTGTCGCCCTGGCAGGTGTCCGGGTTGTTCCCGAGGGCCGTGCCCTTGCCACCCGCGCACACCGTCCGGTCAGGCTCGTACTGGCCCGCGTACATGGGAAAGGTCGAGCAGATCGTGTCGGCCCTGAGCGGCAGGGGGACCTCCTGCAGGAACCGTGGGCTGGTCCCGCGGAAGCTGGTGTTGCCCCAGCCCGTGGCCACGGCGTTGGCTTCGGCGCCCACGCCGGTGGCCAGCGCTGCGGCGGAGCCGAGCGGGATGGGCTTGACCGACGGGCCGTTGAAGTTCGAGAGAGGCGTCGCCAGCTCCAGCACCGCCACGTCGAAACTCGCGTCGGAGAGGTAGGCGGCGGGCATCCGGACCTCGGCGACGGGCGCGGGCGTCAGCGCGCTTCGATCGAACGAGCCGTAGCCGACGCTGACGTTCTGGGGCGCCAGAAGTGTGTCGTCGACGTACACGCAGTGCGCGGCGGTCACGATATGGGTGGCATCGCGGATGGACGCGCCACACGAGTAGTTGCCGCTGGGCGCGTTCATGACGACCCGCGCCTGGAACGGGTATTCGTTGGCGGAGGCCTGCGTGCCGGCGACGATCGCCTGAGCGCCCGGCGCGCACCACAGCGCGGCCAGAACCAGCGCAGGGATCATCCATGTCAGACGCCTCATAGGAAGACCTTCGGGGCCATACGGGCAGAGGTCAACCCATCAAGCCGCCTTCTGGACGGGAGTTGCAGGCCCGTTGGGTATCCTGCTGCCCTCCCGGGCCGTTAGCTCAGCTGGGAGAGCGCCGCCTCGACAAGGCGGAGGTCGCTGGTTCGAGCCCAGCACGGCCCATGACCCGCATGAGCGTGGGCTACTCCGACAGTCCCACGGCTTCGAGGGCTTCGGCCCGCGTCTCGAAGAAGCGCCACCAGACGCACTTCCCGCGCAACCACCGGGCCACCTGCCAGGTCGCCATGTTCGCCGGAGCGCCGCTACCCGCGCCGTGGCCGCGAACGGACAGGTCCGCGACTGTCAGGTCCCCAAGGTCGCGAACCGCGAGAACCTCGATGTTCCAGTCGGGAATGACCTCGAGCACGTTGTTCCACCAGCGGCGGACTCCCTCGTGGCGGCGATAGCTGCTCTCGCCCTCCATGGCACTCGCGCGAGGGACGACCTCCACGTCATCGTCCATCAGTGCCAGAAAGGCGTCGAGGTCGCGCCGGTTGAAGGCGTCGATCGCCCGGTGGTGGAGGTCCACGTTCTCCTGCGACATCGCCAGCGCATTATCCCGCGGCCCGACAGGCGTAGGTTCGAGCTGCTCAGCGCTTCTTGACCTTGAACCGCTTGCGCGCCGTCTTCGAGCGGTTGCCCGCCGTGTCGGTGGCCACCGCGTCCAGGCGGTAGCGGGCCACCCTGAGCTTGGTCCTGCCGCTGTAGCCGCCGGGGATCTTCTTGGTCCTGACCCTCTTGCTGCGCAACACCGTGCGGCAGCTGCGCCGTCCGCCGCGGACCCGGCAGATGCGGACGCGGCGGTAGACGCGCGCGGTCAGCGAGCGCACCGCGCCGCCCTTGTCGGCGGTGCGCACGCGGAAGCTGCAGTTGCGCTTGCGACAGCGCAGGCTCGTGACCCGGGCCGACGGCTTCACGGTGTCGCGCGGCGCAGTGGTACGCGGCACCGCGGGCTTGGCCAGGCACTCTCCCCCGCCTCCCAGCAGGCCGCAGATCGCGGGGCTGGGCGCCTCGGTGTACACGGCCGGGACACCTGGCTGGCCGCAGCCGTCGCCGCGGCTGGTGATGCCCGCGAGCTTGAGCACCCCACCCGTGGAGAGGGCCAGCGGGCCGCCGCTGTCGCCCTGGCAGGTGTCGGGATTGTTCGTGGCGGCGGTGCCGGTTCCGCCGGCGCACACGGCCAGGGCGGGCGCGTACGAGCCGTAGCCGTAGTAGCCGCCGCACACCGAGTCGTCACGCAGCGGCAGGGTGACGGCGCGCAGGCGCGGGCTGATGGTGCTGGATTGAGCCGAGTCGAAGACGCCGTAGCCCGAGGCCACGGCCGAGCCGCCGGCGGCGACCGCGGCCGCCAGCTCCTCCGAGCCGGCGAACGGGATCCGGTTCACGTTCGGGCCGCCGTAGCCGGCCAGCGGCTGGGCCAGGGTCACCAGCGCGGCGTCGTAGTTGTCGTCCCCGGCCAGGTATTGCGGCGCGACGGTGACCGCGGCGACCGCCGCTGCGGACTGGGTTGCGACCTCGGCCGAGCCGTAGCGCACGCTGACGTTCGCCGGGGCGGTGGCCGCCCGCGTGAGCCCGAGCCCACCGGGGTCGTCGGTCACACAGTGCGCGGCGGTAATCACGTGGGTGGCGTCGCGGATCGAGCCGCCGCACTGGCCCTCGGAGAGCCCGATCACGCCGGCCACGAGCAGGCGCACCTGGTACGGGTGGGCGGTGACCGGGACCTCGCCACCGCCGATCACGCGCGGCGACGCCTGCTGGGCGCCGGCGGGGGCCGCGAAGAGGGCGGCGGCCGCGACGGCGGCGATCAGTGCGGGAAGGAGCCGGCGGCCCACCTCCCGCACCATACGGACCCCGCGGGCGATCCACGCCGGTCGGCGCCGTGCCACCATCCGGGCCGTGAGCGACCCCCACACACACGTGAACCTCGACGACGTCGAGGACGCCGCCCCCGGCAACGGGCTGGGCCACCGGTGGGAGGCGCGGGTGGCCCGCGAGGCGGTCGGCGCCCGGCACACGGGGATCACCCACTTCCGGCTGAGGCCGGGCAAGCGGTCGCCGTTCTCGCACCGCCATCGCGAGGCCGAGGAGGTCTACGTGATCCTCAGCGGCGACGGGCGCGTGAAGTTGGGCGACCAGCTGTCACCGGTGCGCCCGCTGGACGCGATCAGGGTCGCCCCCCACGTGCCGCGCGCGTTCGAGGCCGGCCCCGCCGGGCTGGAGTTCCTGGCCTTCGGCCCGCACGTCAGCGGCGACGGCGAGCCGGTGGACGACCCGTGGGTGGAGGACGACGCCGCCTAGGCGTCGTCCTCGTCCTGGCGCTCCTTGATCTTGCCCTCGAGCTGGCTCATCACGTCGGGGTCCTTCAGCGTGGTCACGTCACCGAGCTCCCGGCCCTCGGCGATGTCGCGCAGCAGCCGGCGCATGATCTTGCCCGAGCGGGTCTTGGGCAGGTCGTCGGACCAGATGATCCGCGAGGGCCGGGCGAGCTTGCCGATCTTCTTGGCCACGTGCTCGCGCAGCTCGGCCACCATGTCGTCGTCGCCCTCGCGGTCTCCCTCGAGCGTCACGAACGCGGCGATGGTCTGACCCGTGTCCTCGTCGTACTGGCCGATCACCGCGGCCTCGGCCACCTTGCCGTGCGAGACGATGGCCGACTCGACCTCCGCGGTGGACAGCCGGTGGCCCGACACGTTGATCACGTCGTCGATGCGGCCGATCACCCAGAAGTAGCCGTCCTCGTCCTTGCGCGCGGCGTCGCCCACCAGGTACGTCTCCGAGCCGAACTTCTCGAAGTAGGTCTTCTCGAATCGCTCGTCGTCGCCGTAGAGCGTGCGGAGCATGCCCGGCCACGGCTTGCGCAGGATCAGCAGCCCCTGGCCCTCGCCGACCTCCTCGCCGTCGGACTCCCCCACCACCGCGGCGTCCACACCGGGCAGCGCCTGGGTCGCCGACCCCGGCTTGCACGAGGTGATGCCCGGCAGCGGCGAGATCAGGATGTGCCCGGTCTCGGTCTGCCACCAGGTGTCCACGACCGGGCAGCGGCCGCCGCCGATCACGCGCCAGTACCACAGCCACGCCTTGGGGTTGATCGGCTCGCCGACAGTGCCCAGCAGGCGCAGCGACGTCAGGTCGTGCGCGTTGGGGTGCTCGGCACCCCACTTCATGAACGAGCGGATGGCCGTGGGCG
>DASQLM010000305.1:0-5309 GCA_035630015.1 Thermoleophilaceae bacterium
GATCGACCCCGGGACCGGCAAGCCGATGGCCGAGAACGGGGTCATCCCGTCGGCCAGCACCGCGCCCGACATCGACCCCGACGAGATCCTCAGCGCGCTGGACACCGACACGCGCTCCTACCTGCAGCTGCTGGTCACCGGTGCCGGCAAGGGCCTCAAGGGCCGCGGCGGCGACCTGCAGGAGACCTACGCCCGGCTCGGGCCGACCAACCGCGATCTGGCGCGTGTGAACTCCGCCGTCGCGCGGCGCAAGGGAAACCTCAAGAACCTGATCAACAAGTACGGGCTGCTGACCACCGAGCTGGCCACCAAGGACCGCCAGATCACGCGGTTGGTGCGCTCGTCCAACCAGGTGTTCGAGTCGCTGGCCACCCAGAACAACCAGATCGCCAGCGCGGTGAACAAGCTGCCCGGCACCCTGGACACCACCAGCGACACGCTGGAGAAGGTGGACACGTTCGGCCAGCGCCTTACGCCGGCGCTGCAGTCCCTGCGCCCGGCCATCCGCAAGCTCGACCCCGCCAACAAGGCGGTGCTGCCGCTGGTGCGTGAGGCCACCCCGCAGATCCGCGACCAGATCCGCCCGTTCACGCGCATCGCGACGCCCTACATCCGCGACCTGGGCACGGGCGCGAAGGGCCTCAGCGCCGGCGCTCCCGACCTGACGACCTCGCTCAACAAGCTGAACCGCCTGTTCAACATCGCTGCCTTCAACCCGAACGGCGCCGAGGGCCTGACCGGCAACCCCCAGACGGACCGCGACCGTCAGGAGGGCTACCTGTACTGGCTGGCCTGGACCGCACAGAACACCAACTCGCTGTTCAGCACGGCCGACGCGATGGGCCCCCTGCGGCGGATCACGCTGGGCGGCCTGAGCTGCTCGATCCTGACGGCGCAGCTCGGCGGGCCCACGGCCGCGCTGCCGCCACCGCTGAACGGTGTGGTCACGGTCGACCAGATCACCGACCTTCTGGGATCCGCGGGGGTGTGCACCAATGGTTAAGGAGACCCCCAGCATCGGCCGGCTGCTCGCGATGCTCGCGTTCGCCTTCTCGTGCGTGGGCATCCTGCTGTTCCTGTGGCTGTCCTTCGGTGGCTCGGTGCCGCTGCAGTCGCAGGAGTACCGCGTCAGGGTGGCGTTCCCGGAGGCGGCCACGCTGGTCGAGGAGGCCGACGTGCGGCTGGCCGGGGTGAACGTGGGCAAGGTCAAGAAGCGCAAGCTGCTCAAGGGCGCGGCCCGCACCGAGGTCGAGCTGTCGATCGAGAACCGCTACGCCCCGATCCCCAAGGACAGCCGCGCGATCCTGCGCCAGAAGACGCTGCTGGGCGAGACCTACGTGGAGCTGGCGCCGGGCGACCGCAGCGGCGGGATGCTCAAGGACGGCGCCAGGCTGGCCAACAACCAGGTCGAGCCCACGGTCGAGCTCGACGAGATCTTCAACGCCTTCGACCGGCCCACCCGGAAGGCGTTCCAGGAGTGGGTGGCCGAGCTGACCAAGGCGGCCAAGGGCGGCCGCGGCCAGGACGTGAACGACGCCCTGGGCAACCTCGAGGGCTTCAGCGTTGACGGCGCCACGCTGCTCAAGACGCTGAACGACCAGGAGATCGCCGTGCGCCGCCTGGTCAAGAACACCGGCGTCGTGTTCGGCGCGGTCAACGAGCGCCAGGGTGCGCTGCGCCAGCTGGTGGTCAACTCCAACAACACGTTCGAGGCCACCGCCTCGCGCGACCAGGCGCTGGCCGAGACCATCCGCGTGTTCCCGACCTTCCTCGACGAGTCGAAGGCCACGCTGGCCCGGCTCGAGACGTTCTCCCGGCGCACGCGGCCGCTGGTCAACCTGCTCAAGCCGTCGGCCGACGACCTCGGTCCCACGGTCCGCGACCTGGGCGACCTGGCGCCGGACCTCGAGGGCCTGTTCCGCGACCTGAACCCGCTGATCCGCGCGTCACGCACGGGGCTGCCCGACCTGACCCGGGTCGTCAAGGGGGCCGAGCCCGTGTTCGAGTCCGCCCACGTGTTCTTCCCCGAGCTCAACCCGATCCTGTCGCTGCTGAACTTCCACCAGGCCACGGTCGCCGGCTTCGTCTCGAACGCCAGCGCCGACCTGAACTCCACCCCGGGCGGCCAGCGGGTGCAGTCGCAGATCGCGATCATCGACCCGAACACGTCGCTGACCAAGTACACGAAGCGGCCGAAGTGGGAGCGCGGCAACTCCTACCTGGAGCCCAACGCGCTCCGTCGCGGCCTGGACCTGGGCACGTTCGAGTCCTTCGACTGCAAGCCCGAGGGCGGCACCTTGCGCGACCCGGTGGACGCCGCTCCGCTGCCCGACCCAGACGCTCGCCGCCCGCCCTGCTTCGTCGCGCCGCCGTCGCTGTACAGCGGCAAGAAGTTCAACTTCCAGCGCAAGGGCAACGCGCCGAACAAGTCGGCGCCCCAGGGCACGGCCGGCAACAGCCCCGCCCGGCCCTGATCCGGCGCTAGAACGTACGTCTGGCCCCGGGCCGGCGGCTAACCCCGGGTGGCGCGCGCGACGACGCGTTTGATGTGAGTGCGACCCTCCTGCCCGAGCCCCTGCTCACGCTGCTGGGCTCGCTGGCCGTGCTCTCGCTCGTGCTCGGCCTGGGCTACCTGGTGGCCACGGCCCGGGCCGGCCGCCTGGACCGCCAGCGCGCCGACCTGCTGGCCGAGGTGGGCCTCCTGCAGACCGCGCTCCTGCCCGAGGTGCCCGCGGTGGTCGGCCAGGTGCGCACCTCGGTCGCCTACCGGCCTTCGGACGGCCCGGCGGCCGGCGGAGACTTCTACGACGCCATGACGCTGCCCGGGGGCCGGGCCGCGTTCATCCTGGGCGACATCTGCGGGCACGGGCGCCAGGCGCTGGCCCGCACCGCGTTCGTCCGCTACACCCTGCGCGCCTACCTCGAGGCGGGGCTCGAGCCCCGCAGCGTGCTCCAGGTCGGGGGCGCGGTCATGGACGACCACCTCGGCGGCGAGTTCGCCACCGTGCTGATCGCCGTCCACGACCCGGCCCAGGGCACGCTGACCTACGCCAGCGCCGGGCATCCGGCGCCGCTGGTGGCCGGGCCCGCCCGGCCCGAGGCCATCGTGGCCGCGTCGTCGCCGCCGGTCGGGCTGGGCCTGCGCACCGGCGTGCGCCAGACCGTCCTGCCGCTGCCGCCCGGCTCGGTGGTGTGCCTCTACACCGACGGGCTGGCCGAGGCCCGCACCGAGCGCGGCATCCTCGGGCGCCCGCGGCTGGGCGACATCCTGGCCGAGATGGGCCGCGACGCCACCGCCGCCCTGATGCTCGACCGCGTGGCCCGGGAGGCCACGACGGTCAGCGACGACATGGCGACGATGATCCTGGTGCCCACCGCCGGCGTGACCTCCGGCCGGCCTCGCGTCGAGCAGCTCGAGGTCGAGGCCACCGAGGTCGACCAGGGGCTGGCCGACCGCTTCCTGTCCGCCTGCGGCGTCGCGCCCGCGGAGGCGCGGGCCGTGATCGCCGACTGCCGCCGGGTCCTGCAGCGCCACGGCGGCGCCGTGCTGGTGGTCACCTATGGGGTCGCCGGCCCGGGCGCCCGGGCCGAGCCGCGCGTTCCGCAGGAGCTTCCCGCCGCCGGCGCCCGCCCGCTCTCGTTCCTCTAGAGCTTCACGAGCATCTTGCCGGTGTTCTGGCCGTCCAGCAGGCCCAGGAACGCGTCGGGCATGTTCTCCAGGCCCTCGACCACGGTCTCGCGGTAGGAGATCTTGCCCTCGGCCACCAGCGGTCCCACCTCGGTGTAGAAGTCCCGGTAGCGGTCGAAGTGGTCGAGGATGATGAAGCCGCGGATCGTCAACCGCTTGGGCAGCACGGCCAGGAAGTTGCGCGGGCCCGGGGGAGGGGTCTCCTCGTTGTAGCCCGAGATGGCGCCGCACAGGGGGATCCGGCCCCACACGTTCATCCGGTCCAGGGCGGCCTCCAGGTGCTCACCGCCCACGTTGTCGAAGTAGATGTCGATGCCGTCGGGGCACAGCTCGCGCAGCGTCGCGCGCAGGTCCTGGGTCTTGTAGTTCAGGGCGGCGTCGAACCCCAGCTCGCCCGTCAGCAGCTCCACCTTCTCGTCGGAGCCCGCGCTGCCCACCACCCGCAGACCGCGCAGGGCGCCGAGCTGTCCGACCATCGAGCCCACGGCGCCGGCCGCGCCGGACACGAACAGGGTCTCGCCCTCCTGGGGCCGGCCGAACTCGGTCAGGCCAAGCCAGGCGGTGAAGCCGGGCATGCCCAGCACGCCCAGCGCCGTCGACACCGGCGCCACGTCCGGGTCGACCTTCAGCGCGCTCTTGCCGTCCACCACGCTGTGCTCGCGCCAGCCCAGCTGGGAGTTCACCCAGTCGCCCTCGCTCAGCTCGGGGGTGTTCGACGCCACGACCTCGCCCACGGCGCCGCCCTCCATGACCTTGCCGACCTCGAACGGGGGCACGTAGGACTTGGCGTCGCGCATCCGCCCGCGCATGTAGGGATCCACCGACAGGTAGGCGTTGCGCACCAGCGCCTGGCCCTCGCCGGGCTCGGGCAGCGGCACCTCGGCCAGCTCGAAGTTCTCGTCGGTGGGCCGGCCCTCGGGGCGGGCGGCCAGGCGGATCTCGCGGGTGGTTTCGCTCATGCCCGGAGGCTACTCTCGCCCAGCCGTCCAGCCAGTAGGGTCCGCCCATGGCGACCGACCAGCAGACCGAAGCCCAGCAACTCCACGGCGGCCGGCTGGTCGCCAAGCGACTCAAGGCCCACGGTGTGAGCAAGCTGTTCACGCTCTCGGGCGGCCACATCTTCTCGATCTACGACGGCTGCCGCGAGGAGGGGATCGACATCGTCGACACCCGCCACGAGCAGACCGCGGCCTTCGCCGCCGAGGGCTGGGCCAAGGCCACGCGCCAGGTCGGCGTGGCCGCGCTGACCGCCGGGCCCGGGGTGACCAACGCCATGAGCGCGCTGGGCAGCTCGCTCATGAACGGCTCGCCGGTCGTAGCGCTTGGCGGCCGCGCGCCGGCCATGCGCTGGGGCCAGGGCTCGCTCCAGGAGATCGACCACGTGCCGTTCGTGGCGCCGCTGACGCGCTCGGCGCGGACGGTGGAGTCCACGGCTGACATCCCGGCCTCGATGGACTCGGCGTTCGCCGCGGCGCAGGGGCCGCCGTCGGGCCCGGCGTTCGTGGATTTCCCCATGGACCACGTGTTCATGGAGTCCGACGTGGACGCCGACACCGAGGCCGCGCGCGTGGACTACCTGGACCTTCCAGCCGCCGCGGGCACCGAGCGGGCGATCGAGCTG
>DASQLM010000306.1:0-7145 GCA_035630015.1 Thermoleophilaceae bacterium
ATGACCACCTGCGCGGTGCGGCGCATCGTCCGCGCCCGCTCGGCCAGCGGCAGCTCGGCCCAGAACGGCTGCACGCGCGCAACGTCGTCCACCACGCCCTGCACCTGGTCGGGCGTGATCGTGGGCACGGCGCCGAGGCGGGAGCCGTCGAAGGGGCTGAAGGACTCGAGCTGATCGGTGGCGGTCGCTGGGGTCATAGGGGCAACAGTACGTCACCCACGTGGACCGTTCCGCCCTCCAGGATGTCCGCGCGCAGCCCCCCGCGGTGCACCAGCGGCCGCAACACGCCACCGTCGTTGAGCTTGTCGAGGTGCAGGCACGGTTCGCACAGGCGGCTGCCACGGCAGCGAACCTCGCCGAGCGTGAAGTCGCGTCCGACCAGGGCGTTCAGGTCGGTGCCGCGCACCACCACGTTGCGGCGGTGGTCGATCGGGCCCAGCTCGTCCAGCACGTCCGCCTCGATCAGCGTCAGGGCCGAGCCCGGCCGGCCCGAGGCGAACGTGCCGCGCGCGTCAGCGTACCGGTCGCCCTCCAGCCCTTTCCCGGAGACGGCCACGGCCTCGTCGACCCGGTGCACGGGCGCCTCGGCGTCCGGCGCCAGGACCAGCGCCTCGACCACACCCCGGCCGGGCTCGCGCGCCGAGGGCGGCGCCCACACGGACACGTCCAGGGGCGCCACGAGGAAGCCCCCGGACACCTCGTCGGTGGTGCCGGCCGGGTCCCAGATGACGCCCGAGGGCACGCCGAACATGACCGCGGCCATGGGGCCGGAGCCGTCGGCGGCGGAGCGCAGCGCGATCCACGGGCCGGCCCACTCGAAGCCCGCCGCGTCGCCGATGGGCACCAGGCCCAGCCCGCGCCCGGCCAGCCAGGCGCGCAGGTCGCCGTCGCCCAGCGGCACGTCGGCCGTGGGCACGCCGATCACGGTGGCCACGCAGGCGGCCAGCGTCGAGCGCAGGGTGTGGCTGGGCATGGCCCCGAGGCTAGGCGGCGCGGCGTTGCGGTGCGGCCAGCCGCGTGTACATCTGCGAGGTGCCGTCCTCGACCGTGCGCACCGTGTGGCCCAGCCGTTCCATCAGCTTGCGCATGGGCACGTTGTCGTCCAGTAGCTCGGCGTACAGGTGGGTGGCCCCCTGGCGGACGGCCAGTGAGGCGATGACCTCGGTCAGCAGCTTGCCGACGCCCCGTTGCTGCAGCCCGTCGTCCACCACCACGGCCAGCTCGGCCACGCCGGTGTCCAGCAGCACCACGTCGGCCAGGCCCAGCAGGCGCTCGCGGCCGTCGATCATCGCGGCGGCCACCACGATCATCCGCTCGCGCGGGTTGTAGAAGGTGAAGTGGCGCACCACGTGCTCGGGCACCGAGGGCATGGCGGTGAAGAAGCGCCGGTGCCGGGTCTCCGGCGACAGCCCCTCGAGGAACTCGCGCACACGCGGCGTGTCGCTGGGCCGGGACAGGCGCAGGCGCACGCGCAGGCCATCACCCACCTCGTGGGTGGTGGCCATGAGGGTCCCCGGATCCGCCAGGAACGTCTGTTCGCCCGTTTCGGTCACAAGGTCACCGTAGGAGAAGGCATCGGCTTGAGGCCAATGTCGCTTGACATAACCGCAACATCCATTGCAGGAAACACCGGTTTTGCGGGGAGGTTGCGCCGGGCCGGGGACCTCACTGTAGGCTCGCCCGCGGGATGGGGCCGGCACGCCGGAGCGGACTGATGCGGTCGACCCTGGCCGTATTCGCCCTGGCGGTGGCCGCCTGTCTGGTCTACGGCTACGGCTTCGTGAACGTGGACGCGATGTCCTCGCTGGTGTGGGGACGCCAGCTGTCGCTGGGCCAGCTGCCGTTCTACCCGGACGCGGCGCCCACGCCGCACCCCCTGTCCAACGCCGTCGGGCTCCTCCTGGCCCCGTTGCACGACGGGGCTGAGGACGGCCTGCTGGTCATCAGCTACGCGTCCGCGGGCGGGTTGGTCTGGGCCACGTGGCTGGTCGGCCAGCGCCTGTTCGGGACCGCCGCGGGGGTGGTGTCCGCCGTCCTCGTCTTCAGCCGCGAGGTGGTGGTGGTGAACACCGCGCGCGCGTTCCTGGACGTGCCCTTCGCCGCCCTGGTGATGGCGGCGATAGCCATGGAGGTGCGGGCGCCGCGGCGCGGCGCTCCGGTGCTGGCGGTCCTGGGCGTGGCCGGCCTGATTCGTCCCGAGGCCTGGTTCCTCACCGGCCTGTACTGGCTGTGGATGCTGCCGGCGGTGTCCCGGGCCGAGGCGATGAAGCTGGCCGCGCTGGGGGCGGCCGCCCCCGTGATCTGGATGGCCTGCGATCTGGTGGTCACGGGCAATCCGCTGTACGGGTTCACCGAGACCAGGGAGGTGGCCGCCGCGCTGTCGGGGGTTCCGTCCGGGCTGGACGGCCTGCTCACCGCCGGGCCGGTGCAGCTGGCCAGCAACGTTCGCCGCGTGGTCGTGTTCGCGGCCGTGGTCGGGTTGGTCGTGGCGCTGCGCGTCCGGCCCGGGGCGACCAGGAAGGCGCTGGTGATCACCGTGGCCGTGGCGCTGTCGTGGGCCATTCCGGCGGCGCTGGGCACCGTGCCGAACGTGCGGTACGCCATCCCGACGGTTGCGATGCTCTGCGTACTCGCCGCCTCGGGCCTGGCCATCCTGACCGCGGAGGGCAGGGCGCTGGGGAAGCGCTGGCAGGCGCTGGCGCTCGCGAGCGCGGTGCTCCTGGCGGTGAGCGTTCCGAGCCAGGTCGCGCGCGTCCTCGACGAGCGCCATGGCGTGATCGCGGTTGCGGAGAACCGGGCGCAGCTGAAGGCCCTGGTGGAGAGCAGGCCGCTGCCGTGCGCGCCAGTGGTCGGCCCCAATCCGCGTGTGGTCCCTCCGCTGGTGATCTGGCGCCGGCTCGAGGCACGCGAGCAGGTCGCCGACCAGCGCAGCGACCCGTCCGTCCGTCGGGGCACGTTCGTCGCCGGGACGCACGAGGTCTCGAAGGGCTGGGCGATCCACCCCCGCGCCCGCGGCGGCAACGACAAGCCCGAGCCGCTGCCGGCCGGGGCCAGGGTGATCGCCCGCGGTGGCGGGTGGACCCTGGGGGCCCGCTGCTAGCGGCCGCGCGCCTTCAGGATCCGCTGCCAGCGCTCGGCCAGGTCCTTCTCGAACCCGTGGTCGCTGAGCTCCAGGAAGTGCTCGCCCTGGGCGTCCGCCGGCATCAGCTCCTGGCCGGAGACGCCCTCGGGGTGATCGTGCGGGTAGTCGTAGTCCAGCCCGCGGCCCAGCTTCTCGGCGCCCGCGTAGGAGGAGTCGCGCAGCGGCGGGGGCGGGATCGGCGCGCCGTGCTGGCGCACCCAGTGGCGGGCGTGGCCGAGCGCCTTGTAGGAGGCGTTCGACTTCGGCGCCAGGGCCAGGTAGACCGTGGCCTGGGCCAGGTTGTGGGCGCACTCGGGCATGCCCACGTGCTCCACGGCGTGCGCGGCCGAGACCGCCACTGTCAGCGCCTGGGGATCGGCGTTGCCGATGTCCTCGCTGGCCAGGATCACCATCCGGCGGGCGATGAAGCGGGGATCCTCGCCGCCCTCGATCATGACCGCGAGGTACAGCAGCGAGGCGTCGGGGTCCGATCCGCGCGTGGACTTGATCCACGCCGAGACCGTGTCGTAGTGGATGTCGCCGCCCTTGTCGTAGAGGACGGCGCGCCGCTGTAGCGCGTCCTCGGCCAGCGCCATGTCCACCTTCGCGCCCTGGTCCACCGTGTCGGCCGCCAGCTCCAGCGCCGCCAGCGCCGTGCGCGCGTCGCCGCCCGAGCGCGCGGCCAGGAACTCCAGCGCCTCGTCGTCCACCTCCGGCGGGTTGGCCAGGCCGCGCTCGTGGCCCAGCGCGCGGCGCAGCAGCTCGACCACCTGCGCGTCGTCCAGTCGCATCAGCTCGTACACCCGGCAGCGCGAGAGCAGCGCCGAGTTCACCTCGAAGTACGGGTTCTCGGTGGTGGCGCCCACCAGGGTGATCAGCCCTTCCTCGACCGCCGGCAGCAGGACATCTTGCTGGGCCTTGTTGAAGCGGTGGATCTCGTCCAGGAACAAGATCGTCTGCTGGCCGCCGGTCTTGCGCCGGTGCTCGGCGCGCTCCATCACGTCGCGGACCTGCTGGCGGCCCGCGTTCACGGCCGACAGCTCCTCGAACGCCGCGCTGGCGTTCACCGCGATCAGCCGGGCCAGCGTGGTCTTGCCGGTGCCGGGCGGGCCGAACAGGATCATCGAGTGGGGCCGGCCCTCGTCGAGGGCGGTGCGTAGCGCCGATCCCGGCTCCAACAGGTGGTCCTGGCCCACGTACTCGTCCAGCGTCGCCGGGCGCAGCCGCGCGGCCAGCGGCTGGTCGCCCTGGCGGACGGGGGTCTGCCCCGCCGGGGGCTCGGACTCCTCCTCGAACAGCGTGTCCACGGAGCCAGTCTGTCAGTGAGCTAGGCCGGGGGCCAGAGCGCCTCCCGGAGCCGGCGCAGCTCGGTCTCGAGCCGCGCCATCGAGCGCTCGCCGATCAGGGCCGCCCAGGCGTCCCGCATCTGACCGATGGCCTCGCGGCCGGCCGCCTCGGCCTCCAGCCCGCGCGCGGTCGGCGCCACGAGCTTGGCGCGCCCGTCCGCCGGGTCGGGGCGGCGCTCCACGTACCCCAGCCGCTCGAGCTCGTCGACCATGTGCACCACGGTCGGCTTCGTGAGCAGCGACCGTTCCGCGAGATCGGTCACGCGCGATCCGTCGGCCTGCAGGTGCTGGGCCACCGCCAGCAGCGCCGGACGCAGGTCGGGGAACCCGCGCCGGGCCAGCTCGGCCGCCACGATCTCCTGGCCCAGCAGCGCCGGGTCGCGCAGCAGGTTGCCGAAGTTGTCGGTCCCGCTCGGTGGCCTGGTCGGGAGAAATCGCTCGACTTGATTTTCGTTCGACGCTCGAATAATAATAGTTAGACACTCTAACTACTGAGAGGACGGAATGAGCGAGGAGCTGAAGGCCGGCGCTTGGCTGCAGAACCCGGTCACCGGCGAGCTAGCCCGGATGAACGTCGGACCGGCCGACAGCGGCGGCCGCCGCGTGGAGAGCGACCTCTGGCTCCAGCCCGGCGCCGCGGTGGCCGGCGCACACGTGCACGAGCACTTCGTCGAGCGGTTCGAGGTGCTCGAGGGCGAGGTCGGGTTCCAGGTGGCGGGAACCGAGCGGATCGCGCGCGGGGGCCACGCGCCGATCGAGGTCCCGGTCGGCGTGGCCCACGACTGGTGGAACGCGGGCGCCAGCATCGCCCACGTGCGGGTCGAGGTCGAGGCGGACCCTGCCTCCGAGGGCCGTCCCGCCGCCCGGTTCGTGTCGATGATCGAGGCCGCGTGGTCGCTCGGCGCGCTCGGGCACGTGAACGCGAAGGGCATGCCGACCCCGCTCTGGCTGGCCGCGGTCGCCCGCGAGTACTCGGACGTGATCCGGTTCGTGCGGCCGCCGGCGTTCGTGCAGGCCGCCCTGTTCGGGCCGCTTGCGGCCCTCGCCCGCCGCACCGGTCGCGATCCGCTCGCCCCGGAGCTGCACGGCCCCGGCGCCGCGTGCGGGATTCCGGCGCCTCAGGCCGAGAGCGAGCGCGCGAAGGCCACGAGCTCCTCGGAGTAGCGCTCGGGGGCGTCCTCCACCAGGAAGTGGCGGGCGCCCTCGATCACGGCCACCTCGGCTCCGGGGATCTCGGCGGCCAGGCGGTTCGCGCCCGCCACGGGCGCGAACTCGTCGTCGGCAGCCCAGATCAGCCTGGTCGGAATCCCCAGCGCGCCGAGCTTGCCGTCGTAGGGCTCGAGCTTCTCGAAGTCGCCCGAGCGGTACAGCTCCAGCACGCCGGCGCGACGCTCGGGGGTCGACAGGCACTTCCAGCACGCGTCCACGTCGGCGTCGGTCATCCCCGCCGAGATCTGCTTGAGCGCCATGCCCAGGAGGTCGCGGCTGACGTTGTCCATGAACCCCTCACCCTCGCCCTCGGTGCGCAGCGCCTTGGCCATGCCGTGCCACCTGCCGTCGGGGAAGAAGCCGGTGTCGGAGATGGCGAGCGCACGGGCGGCTCCCGGGTGGTCGCAGGCCCAGCGCAGCCCGATCAGCCCGCCCCAGTCGTGCACCACCAGCAGCACATCCTCCAGGCCCAGGCCCGAGCGGAACCGCTCGAGCGCCTCGATGTGGCGCTCCCACGTGGCGGGAGGGTCGGGCTCGGAATCGCCGTAGCCCGGCAGGTCGGGCGCGACGGCGTGCCAGCCCGCCTCGGCCAGCGCCTCCAGCGGGCGCCGCCACATGAACGACGACGACGGGTAGCCGTGCACCAGCAGGGCCACCGGGCCGTCATCGGGGCCGGCGGAGCGGTAGGCGATCCCGTCGTGCTCAGCGATCGGGCGACCCTACACCGGCAGTTGCTCGCCGGCGGCGATGCGCGCGAACAGCCGCTCGAGCGCAGGCCGCAGGACCGAAGCCTCGAAGTCACGTGTGTCGGCGGCCAGGCCCTGCAGCATCAGCCCCGCGATCGCGGCGACCACCAGCGTGCCGTCCAGTTCCGGCTCGTCCGAGCCCACCGCGCGGCACCCGAGGGTGGCCAGGCCGTGCAGCGCCGACTGCCAGTCCGCCAGCTCCTGGCGCAGCGCCGGGGTGCGGGTGGCCTCGAGACCGAGCTCGAACAGCGCGACCTGGGTGGCGGCCTCGTCGCGCAGGCTGCGGCCGACGACCTCGGACACCGCATCCGCCCACTCGCCGACGCCCAGCGAGCGAGGCGCCAGGTCGAGCACCACGCGCTCGATCCTGTCGGTCTCCTCACGCGCGGCCAGCAGCAGCGACTGCTGGAGCAGCTGCTCCTTGGACTCGAAGTAGTACGTCGTCGCCGACAGCGGCACGCCGGCTTCCGCGGCCACCGCCCGGTGGGTGACCGCGTCGGCGCCGTGGGCGCCGATCACCCGGAGGGTGGCGCGCAGGATCGACTCCCTCCGCTGCTCCCCCTTCTGGTACATTCGCTCTGGCAAACCGGAACAAAGGTACCAGAATGGCCATCGCCCTCCCGCAGCGGAACCCGCTCGACAACATCTCCTATGAGGACCTGTACCGCCGCTGGGAGAAGGGCAACTGGCAGGCGATGTCGATCGACTTCTCCCAGGACGCCG
>DASQLM010000307.1:0-7407 GCA_035630015.1 Thermoleophilaceae bacterium
CATCACCGCCAGGGTATGCCCGGCTCTGCCAAGCTCACGCCGTGGACCGGGCTCAGGCCAAGCTGTGGCTACAGAAGTGGCGCTGGTACGAGCGCAACGCGCTGCCGTGGAACCGCCTGGCCATCCATCGCGAGATGGCCGGGCGCGGAGCGTTCGCCCGCTGGCCGATCCAGGGCAACGTGCTCGAGATGCTGCGCGAGGGGCGGCTCGAGGTGGGCGAAGGCACCCTGTTCGAGCCCCAGGTCTGGCTCACCGGGCCCGACCAGGCCCGGATCCGGATCGGCGAGGGCACCTTCCTCAACATCGGGGTGATGGTCGCGGCCGTCGACCTGGTCGAGATCGGCGACAACTGCATGTTCGCCAACGGCTGCTTCGTCACCGACGGCGCGCACCGGTTCGACGACCCGGACAAGCCGGTGACGTGGCAGGGGTTCACCACAAAGGGGCCCACGCGGATCGGCGACAACGTGTGGTGCGGGGCGAACGTGGTGGTCACCTCGGGGGTGACCATCGGCGAGCGCTGTGTGATCGGCGCCAACAGCGTAGTCACGCAGGACCTCCCGCCGCGATCCATCGCGGCGGGAGCCCCAGCGCGGGTACTACGCGAGATTGACTACGGCTGAGGGGCCTCAGCAGCTCACGATCAGGTGGAACGGCCGGTTGGCCGCGTCGCCGGTGCTCGACGCCGTGCGCACCTGCACCTGGTTCGTGTTGGTGGCCACGCCGGAGGTGGACACCTGGCCCACGGGCGGCACCGCCACGCTGGGATCGCCCAGCGAGGCCACGTACGCGCAGCCCTGCACGTTGCTGCGGAAGGTGACCAGGTAGCGCCCGTTGGCCGTACGGCCGACGCTGGCCACGTCCTTGCCGCGCACGAACTGGCCCAGCGGGCCGACCACGGCGGACCGCTGCAGGCCGGAGGCCGAGGGCACCGTGCCCAGGCGCGACTCCTTGACGGTCACCCCGCCGAGGCCGTCCTTCTTGATGTCCTTACCGGTCAGGGAGTAGTTCTTGACCTCGCGGCCGTTGATCGCGCCGGTGGCGACCGCGTAGGCGGACCCGCCCATCGCGACGAACAGGGCCACGCAGGCGATGACCAGCGCGGGGGATGGCAGGAATCGATTGAGCTTCTTCACTTCGGGGACCTCCTGGGTGGGATTCGGAAGGGGGTTCTGCAAAAGGCAACCCGCCACCTGCCCCGAAGTAGCTGTGCCTATACGCGCTCGCGCAGGAGCTCGCGCAACCGTTCGCGCTCGTCGGGCGCCATCGTGTAGCCGTGCTCGGGCTCGGGGTAGCGCCGTTCGCGCACGTCGGCCGCGTACGCCTCCACGCCCTCGACCATCGCCCGGCGGACGTCGCCGTAGCGCTTGACGAAGCGCGCGGCGTGCCCGTCGTAGATGCCCAGCAGGTCGTGGAACACCAGCACCTGGCCGTCCGTGTCGGGACCGGCGCCGATACCTATCACCGGGATCTCCAGCCGTGGCATCAGCTCGGCGGTCAGGTCGCTTGGGATGGCCTCGAACACGATCGAGAAGCAGCCCGCCTCCTGGAGCGCCAGCGCGTCCTCGGCCACCTCGAGCGCCCGCTCGGCGGTGCGCCCCTGGGAGCGGTAGCCGCCCAGCGCGGTCGCGGTCTGCGGTGTCAGGCCCACGTGGCCCATCACGGGGATCCCGGCAGCGATGATCGCCCTGGCGCGCTGCACGGAGCTGCCGCCGCGCTCGAGCTTGACCGCGTCGCAGCCCGCCTCCTTGACGAACCGCTGGGCGGTGGCGACCGCCTGCTCATCCGAGACCTCGTAGGAGCCGAACGGCAGGTCGCCGACCAGCATCGGGGTGCGCAGGCCGCGGCGGACGGCGGACGCCAGCATCAGCATCTCCTCGACCGACACCGGCACGGTGCTGGGGTAGCCCAGCACGGTCATGGCGCCGCTGTCGCCCACCAGCACCACGTCCACGCCGGCCTCCTCGGCCACCTGGGCGCTGGGGAAGTCGTAGGCGGTGATCATGGCGATCGGCTCGCCCAGGGCCTTCTTCTGGGCCAGGGCGGAGAGGGTCACGGGCTTGCCCTTGGCGGGTGGGGCCTCGGCTTTCGGACGCGCGCTCATGCCAGCAGCTCGCTCACCGCATCGTCGACCGTGACGATGTCGTTGTCGGCGTTCACGTGCACCACGCGCGGCTCGTAGTCGTCCAGCTCGGCCTCGTCGTACTCGGCGTAGCTGACCACGATCACCTTGTCTCCGGTGTGCACCAGCCGGGCGGCGGCGCCGTTGACCTGCATGTCGCCCGAGCCGCGCCGGCCCAGGATGGTGTAGGTCTCGAAGCGGGCACCGTTGTCGATGTCCAGCACGTGCACCTGCTCGTGCTCGCGGATGTCCGCGGCCTCCAGCAGGTCCGGGTCGATGGTGATCGAGCCGACGTAGTTGAGGTCGCTGCCGGTCAGCGTGGCCCGATGAATCTTGGACTTGAGCATGGTCCGTCTCATGTGCGAGTCCCTCCCAGGACGATGTTGTCGATCAAACGCGCACGGCCGACATGCGCGGCTACGGCGAGGAGCGTCGTGCCATTCACGCGCTCGACGGGGGAAAGGTCGGTGGCGGAGCGCAGCTCCAGGTATTCGGGCTCGATGCCCGCGGCGACCAGCTCCGCGCGGGCGGCGGCCAGCACGGCGTCGCCGCCGCGCTCGCCGGCTGAGACCACGGAGTCGGCGGCGGTCAGCGCGCGGCTGAGTGCCACGGCACGCTCGCGCTCGCCGGCGTCGAGGTAGGCGTTGCGGGAGCTCATGGCCAGGCCGTCCGGCTCGCGGACCGTGGGGCGCACCTCGATACGGGCGGGGAAGTCCAGATCGCGCGCCATCCGGGTGACCACGAGAGCCTGCTGGGCGTCCTTCTGGCCGAAGTAGGCCGCATCCGGGGCCACCATGTTCAGCAGCTTGCAGACCACGGTCGTGACGCCGTTGAAGTGCGAGGCGCCGCGCCGGGCGGGGTCGCCGTCCAGCACGTCGGTCAGGCCCGTGACCGCCACCTGGGTGGCGAAGCCGTCGGGGTAGACCTCCTCCGGCGCCGGCGCGAACAGCAGGTCCACGCCCTCGGCCTCGGCCAGGGCGGCGTCGCGCTGCTCGTCGCGCGGATAGGCGTCCAGGTCCTCGCCGGGGCCGAACTGGGTCGGGTTCACGAACAGGGACACCACGACCACGTCGTTCTCGCCCCGTGCCGCCCGCATCAGCGACAGGTGGCCCTCGTGGAAGAAGCCCATCGTGGGCACCAGGCCGACTGAGCGGCCGGCGGCGCGCTCGGGCGCCAGCGTGGCCCGCAGCTCGGCGACCGTGCGGACAGTCCTCACAGGGCCTCCCCGGCGGCCAGCGAGCGGGTGTGGTCGACCATCACGTCGAACAGGCCCAGCAGCTCCGGCGCCGTGTCGGCCACAGCGGCGCGCTGGCTGGCCACGGTCTCGTCGTCGCCGCGGGCGACGGGGCCGGTCAGGGCGCGCTCGGGGCCCAGCTCGGCCCAGTTCTCGACGGTGCTGCGCACCAGCGGCGCCAGCAGGGTGCGGGCCCGGTCGGGTGCCAGCCCGGCTCCGCCGGCGAGCCGCTCGGCGGCCGCCTCCAGCGTGATCAGGAAGTTCGACGCCGCCGAAGCGGCGGCGTGGTAGGCGGGGCGCTGGTCGTCGGCCAGCTCGAAGGGCAGCATGCCCAGGCTCAGGGCCAGCTCGCGCGCCACCTCCAGGGCGGCGGCGCTGGAGCCGGCGGTGGCACAGCCCACGCCCAGCAGGTGGCGGGGGCCCTCCTGGCCGGTGAAGGTCTGCAGGGGGTGGAGGCCGAGCTGGCCTGTCCCGGCCGCGGCCAGCGCTGACAGCGGTGTCGCGCCGCTGGTGTGGCCCACCAGTGGGGCCGATCCGGCCACGGCATCAGCGGCGGCGCGGATCTCTGCGTCGGGCACGCACAGGAGCGCCACATCCGCTCGCGGGGGCTGCTCGCCGCGCGCGAGTGGCCCGGCGACCTCGTAGCCGGCCTGGCCGAGGGCGGCGGCCAGCACCCGGCCCAGGCGTCCTGGACCCACCACGCTGACGCGCTGAGGCGTGAACGACTGATCTGTTTCGATCGATTCCATCGTCCTACCGGCCCGGCGGCGGGCTCGATTGGTCGGGGTGATGTGATGAGCTAGGTCCACTCCCGGGACGGGTAGCGGCCTGCTTTCAACAGGATACTCCCCGGGACGGCCAACGCCACACCCGTGACGTTCGTCACACAGGGGATACTGCACAGGCGATGTCGCGGGAGAACGTGGAGACGCTGCGCCGAGGGCTGGAAGCTCTCGACCGGCGTGATCGAGCGGCCTGGCTCGCGCAGTGCGAGCCGGACCTGGAGGTGGTTGCCAGCGGCGCTTGGCCGGATGCCGAGGTGATTCGCGGTCCCGAGCCCGCTTGGGACTTCTACACGGAGGTCCTGGAGGCCTTCGAGGATTTCGCGAGCGCCGATGCCGAGCTGGTGGATGCAGGAGCCGGCAAAGTGTTGGTGCACTCCCGACATGACCTGCGCGGAAAGGCGAGCGGCGCAGCCGTGCAGTTCGACTATTGGGTCGTGGTGACCTACCGCGACGGCAAGCGCCATCGCGACGAGTGGTTCGCGGACCGCGCCGACGCCCTCGAAGCAGCGGGGCTGCGGGAGTAGGCCGGCGATGTCGCGGGAGAACGTGGAGATCGTGAAGCGGGCGAACGAGTTCCTGGAGCGCCGGGACTGGCAAGGGGTGGCCGACCTGATCGACCCGGACGCCGAGATGCACGGGACCGTCGGGGGTATCGAGGAAGGCCAGGTCCGGCGCGGCCTGGCCCAGATCACCGGGGCGTTCGACGCGGAGGACGACGAGGTCTGGGACGAGCACCGGATCGAGCCGCGGGAGTTCATCGATGCCGGCGACCGGGTGGTCGTCCTCCACCGCGAGTACCAGCGCGGAAAGGGCGGTGTCGAGCTCGTGATCGACACCGCGAGCATCGTCGACGTGCGTGAAGGGCGGATCGTTCGTATGCAGGGGTACATGAACCCGGCCGACGCCCTCGAAGCCGCCGGGGTGTCGGGCACGTAGGCTGCGCCCGATGGGCCGCCCCGCCGCCGACCGCCGCGAGGACCTGGTCGCGCTCTACAAGGAGGCGCGCGGATGCACCCGCTGTCCGCTGCACGAGACCCGGACACAGGTGGTGTTCGGCGCCGGCAACGCGGATGCTGACCTGATGTTCGTGGGCGAGGCGCCGGGGTTCCATGAGGACCAGCAGGGGATCCCGTTCGTCGGGCGGGCCGGTCAGCTGCTCAACGAGCTGCTTCAGGAGCAGGGCATGGACCGCGACGACGTGTTCATCGCGAACGTGCTCAAGAGCCGCCCGCCGGACAACCGCGACCCGCAGCCGGCCGAGATCGAGGCGTGCCGGCCCTACTTGGAGCGCCAGGTGGAGCTGATCGAGCCGCGCGTGATCTGCACGCTGGGCAACTTCGCCACCAAGCTGTTGACCGGATCGCCGCAGGGGATCACGCGCGTGCACGGCGAGCCGCAGGAGCGTCAGCTGGGCGCGCGCACCGTGCAGCTGTTCCCGATCTTCCACCCGGCGGCGGGCCTGCGGACGCCGAGCGTCAAGGAGCTGCTGCGCGAGGACTTCTCCAAGCTGCCTGCCCTGCTGGCGCAGCCGGTGCCCCAGGCGGAGGCGCCGGACGCCGGCCACGCCGACGACCAGCTCGACCTGTTCGGCCGGTGAGCGTCCACGAGACCGCCTCCGCGGCGGAGACCGAGGCCCTGGGCGCCGAGCTGGCGGGCCGCCTTGAGCCCGGCGACGTGGTGCTGATCAGCGGGGAGCTGGGGGCGGGCAAGACCACGTTCGTGCGCGGCGCGGCCCGGGCTCTGGGCGTCGAGGGGCCGGTGACCAGCCCCACGTTCACCATCGGCCACGTGCTCGCGGGTGAGCTCGAGGTGGCCCACCTGGACCTGTTCCGGCTGGCGACGCTGGAGGGCGAGGATCCCGAGTTGCTGGCCGACTACCTGACACCGGAGCGGATCGGCTTCGTGGAGTGGCCCTCGGTGGGGGAGGCGGCCGTGCCCCGGGTGGCCGCGCGGGTGCGGCTCGAGCACGCGGGCGGCGACCGCCGCCGGGTCGAGATCGAATGAACATCCTGGGCCTGGACACCTCGACCGCGGGCAGCGCCGCTGCGGTGCTGCGCGCCGACGGCGGCGCCTTCGCGCGCGATCCCGCGCCCGAGGAAGCCGCCGGACGGCCCACCCATTCGGCCCAGCTGCTGCCGCGCGCGGCCGCCGTGATGGACGAAGCCGGCCTGACCTGGGCCCAGCTGGACGCCGTGGCGGTGGGGGTGGGACCCGGTGCCTTCACCGGCCTGCGCATCGGCGTGGCCACCGCCCGGGCGCTGGCCGCGGCGCACGGCCTGGAGCTGCGCCCCGTGTCCTCGCTGGCGGCGCTGGCGGACGGGATCGACGCCCCGCTGCGCCTGCCGCTGATCGACGCGGGCCGCGGCGAGGTGTTCGCCGCCCTGTACGAGGGCGATCGGGAGCGCTGGCCCGCGTTCGCGGCCGCTCCCGGGGCCGTGGCCGAGCGCGTGCGCGAGGCGGGTCTCACGCCGCTTGGTGCGGGAAACGGGTCGGTACGATGGGCAGACGCCTTCAAGGCGGGCGGCGTGCGAGTCGTCCCGGCCGGACAGCAGGCCCACGTGCCCAGCGCGGAGGCCATCTGCCGGCTGGCGCTCGAAGTGTCGGCCGCGCCTGCCGAGGCGGTCCTGCCGCAGTACCTGCGCGAACCCGACGTCCAAGCACCGTGAACGAGCCAACCGAGATACGTCGCCTGACCTATGCGGACCTGCCCCAGGTCATCGCGATCGAGCGGCGGGCGTTCACCACGCCGTGGTCGCTGGCGATGTTCGTGCTGGAGCTGTCCAAGGCCTCGGGCATCTGCCTGGCCGCCACCCGCGGCGAGCGGCTGGTCGGCTACCTGATCTGCTCGCGCTACGACACCATCTGGCACGTGATGAACGTGGCGGTGGACGACCGCCTGCGCCGTGAGGGCCTGGCCACCGCGCTGCTCGAGCACCTGCTGGCCGAGGCCGACGCACCCGGGGAGCAGTACACGCTGGAGGTGCGCGCCTCGAACACCGACGCGATCCGCCTCTACGAGCGCTTCGGCTTCCGCGACGCCGGCCGCCGCCGCGGCTACTACCACGACAACCGTGAGGACGCCGTGATCATGTGGCGAACCGCGGAGGTGGCCGCAAACGGCGACGACGCCCCCGCCGCCGCGCGTGCCGCCCGCGCGTGATCCTGGCGCTGGAGACCAGCTGCGACGACACCTGTGCCGCCGTGGTGGGGGCCGACGGCCGGATCGCCTCGAACGTGATCTCGTCCCAGGGCCTGCTGCACGCGCG
>DASQLM010000308.1:0-5772 GCA_035630015.1 Thermoleophilaceae bacterium
CAGGTTGTGCACGATGCCCTCGAACCGCGTCATGTAGCTGCGCTTGCGCCCGTAGCGGTTCTTGTACGAGACGTAGATGCGCTCCCCGTCGGTGCCGAACAGGAACGTGTCGCGCACCTCCTCGTCCAGGTCCTCCCACGGCGTGTCCAGGTCCACCTCCCACTTCTCGGCGATGGCCTGGGTCATCTGCTCGTAGTAGTTGGAGGCGCTCGTGGACCAGGGCAGGATCGCGCCCTCGGCCAGCGACAGCGACGGGTCGGGGACGATCAGCTCGGGGTCGATCTCCATCTGCGACCCCAGGCCGGTGCAGCGCGGGCAGGCGCCGTGGGGCGAGTTGAAGGAGAAGATGCGCGGTTCCAGCTCGGGCATCGAGGTGCCGCAGTGCAGGCAGGCGAAGCGCTCGGAGAAGGTCCTGACCTCACCGGTGTCCACCAGCTCGAGGTCCACAAGGCCTTCGGCGAGGCCGACTGCCGTCTCGATCGAGTCGGTCAGCCGCTTGCGCAGGTCCGGGCGCATGACCAGCCGGTCGACCACGACCGAGATGTCGTGCTTGTAGCGCTTGTCGAGGTCGAACTCCTCCTCGAGGCGGCGCAACTCGCCGTTGACCTTGACCCGCGTGTAGCCCTCGGCCTGGAGTTCCTCGAACAGCTTGCCGTACTCGCCCTTGCGCCCGCGCACCACGGGCGCCTCGACCATGAACCGGGTGCCCTCCTCGAAGGTCATGACCTGGTCCACGATCTGCTCGGCGGACTGGGCGGCGATCGGCCGGCCGCAGTTGTAGCAGTGGGGCTGGCCGATCCGGGCCCACAGCAGGCGCAGGTAGTCGTAGATCTCGGTGACGGTGCCCACCGTCGAGCGCGGGTTGCGCGAGGTGGTCTTCTGGTCGATGGAGATGGCCGGCGACAGTCCCTCGATGGAGTCGACGTCCGGCTTGTCCATCTGGCCGAGGAACTGGCGCGCGTAGGCGCTCAGCGATTCCACGTACCGCCTCTGCCCCTCGGCGTAGATGGTGTCGAAGGCAAGGGAGGACTTGCCGGATCCGGAGAGTCCGGTGATCACGACCAGGGAGTTGCGGGGCAACCTGACATCGATGTCCTTCAGGTTGTGCTCCCGCGCCCCCGACACGACGAGCTCATTCGACGGGTTCACATAAGCGAGTTTACGTACCGGCCCGGAGGACCTTTTGCGAACAGGCGTTCGTACCCGCTAATTGCGGGTTTCCGGCTCGATCCGCGCCCACGGGGCGATATCGCGGGTGGTGTCGTAGACCACCTTCGTCCCTGCGAACCGGTCATGCCAGCCCTGGCGGGTCGGCGAGACCAGGATCGCCAGCACGCCGAGCCCGAAGGTGAAGATGGCCACGGGCAGCGCCACCAGCCGCCGGAGCGCGGGCCGGAGCCCGAGCGCCCGCGTTCCTTCCCGCTCCAGGTGGATGCTCAGCAGGCGCATGCCCGGCGTTTGGCCGACCAGCGCCCAGAAGGCGACCAACAGGGAGCCGCCGACGAGGAATCCCAGGAAGCCGAAGCCCAGGAAGCCGAGCGCGGACAGCCCGTCGCCGTTGCCGAACACGACCGGGACCACGGAAGCCAATAGGCCCGACGCGATCGAGTAGGCCGCCGACAGCAGGCCGAGGTCGATGGCGGCGGCCGCGATGCGCGTGACCAGTCCGACCTCGGTGGTCTCCTCCTCCACCGGCGGCCGGCGCATCAGCCGGTGGGCGGTGCGCTCCAGCGCGTCGTCAAGCCGCTCGGTGACGGCCGTGAGGTGTCTGCCGAGGTCGGTGACCAGGCCCATGCCCTGCTCGGTGATCGCGGCGCGCACCTCCGGCGCCTCGGCGATCCGCTCCACCAGCATCTGGGCCTTGGGGCTGGCCAGGATCTCGGCCCACACCCGGTCGGCGACCTCCGAATCCAGCGCCCTGACCACCTGGTCGGCCACCTCGTCGCTGGCCAGCGCTCGCTCCACGGCGGCCTCGATCGCGCGCTGGACCGTCCCCTCGTCCAGGCCCCGGGCCAATGCCCGTTCCACGGCCGGGCTGCGCATGGCGCGGACGATGGCCTCCTCCACGGCGTCCTCCACCGCCTTGTCCACGCCCGTCGCGCCCGCCAGGCGCTCCGCCCCGCGCGCGCCCGCGCCCAGCAGGCGGGCCGGTCCCGATCGCCGCTGGTCGGGGGGCTCCACGGCCATCAGAGGCTGCGCAGGATCAGGACCACGATCACGAGCACCAACACGACGAGCGCGCCGGCCGCCAGCACCCGCAGTCCCTGGTGGCGCGACGGTGCCGTGCTCCTGACGACCGCCGGGGGCACCACGGGCGGCGGCGCGCCCTTGGCGGCCGGCGCGGGTATGCCCTTCGCCTGCTCGCGGATCTCGTCGCGCTCGGAGCGGGCCGCGTCGCGCTGCTCGCGCAAGGCGTCGCGCTCCGCGGTCAGCGTCTCGACCGCGGCGACCGCCTCCTCGTGCTTGGCTGCTAGCTCGTCGCGCTCGCTCTCGGCCGTGCGCCGCGCGTCGACGGCCTGATCGCGCTCGGACTCGGCCTCGGAGCGCGAGGACGAGGCCCGGTGCAGCTCGCGGGCGGCCTCCTCCCTGCTCCCCACCGCCTCCTCGCGCCGGCGCTCGGCTCCCTGGATCTGCTGCTGGGCGAACTCGCGCTCGGACTGGGCGGTGCGCAGCTCGCTGCGGGCCTGGTCCGCGGCCGCCACGGCCTCGTCGCGGGCCTTCTCAGCTGCCTTGCGGCGCTCGTCGGCCGCGGCCGCCTGGGCGCGGGCCTGCCCGAGGTCGTCGCCGGCCTGGGCGCGGGCCTCCTCCAGCTCCTCCTGAGACTTGCGCCACTGCTCCTGCGCGGCGTCACGGGCGCCCGCGGCGGTGTCGCGCTCGGCGCGCGCCTGCTGGAGCTCCGGCGGCTCCTGCGGCTCGGGATCGGGCTCCGGCTCCGGCTCCGGTTCACCGGCCTCCGGCTCGGGAACCAGGATCTCCGGCGGGCTGGCGACGCCGGCGCTACCGGGCTCGGGCAACGTCACGATCAGGTCGGAGCCCACGGCCAGGTCGGCCTGGCCCATCGCCTGGGGGCCCGACCACGGGAAGGCCACGATCCACTCCTCGCCCTCCTGTGCGGTCCAGGGCTTGTGGTCCAGAAGCGCGAGCAGGCGCTTGGCGCCCGCGTCACCCCGCACGTCGAGGGTGGGGCGCAGGAACACCCGCCCGCGGATCCCGTGCCAGCGACCCACGACCTCCAGCCGGTCCTCGGACGCCCACTCGAACCGGTCCACCTCCAACCTCAGATCCGCCATGACGAGCGGAGTCTAGGGCCGATCGGCGGTCCTCAGCGCGTCTGCAACAACTGGTCGACCGGGGCGTCCTCGTCGGTCAACGGGTCGGAGCCGGCGACCAGCCGGGCCACCGCGGCCCGGCCGTAGGTCCGGGCCCCGCGCGCCCGCGATCCCGCGGACGCGGGCAGCGGCCGGCTGGAGGCCACCAGCACGAGGTTGGCGCCGGTAGGCCCGGGCCGGGCGATCAGGCGCACGTGGGGGAACACCTCCAGCAGAGTCGCCGCCTCGGCGCGCATCAGCCGCAGTTCCCCCAGGTCGATCACGTTCATCGCGTAGACGCCGCCGGGGCGCAGGACACGGCGCACCTGCTCGGTCCACTCCAGCGTTGCCAGGTGCCAGGGCACGGCGCGCCCGCCGAAGGCGTCGCCGACCACCGCGTCCGCGGAGCGGGCGGGCTGGTCGCGCATGGTCATCCGGGCGTCGCCCTCCAGCACGCGCAGGGCGGGCGAGGTGCGCAGGCCCAGCCGCTCGCGGGCCACATCCACCAGCTCGCCGTCCACCTCCAGCACGCGCGAGCGCGAGCCCGGCCTCGTGGCCGCCAGCCAGCGCGGCAAGGTGAAGCCACCACCGCCCACGAACACGGCGTCCAGCGGCCGGCCGCGGGGCGCGGACCCGTCTACCGCATCGGCGATCCAGCGCGTGTAGTCGAACTCCAGCCGGCGCGGGTCCTCCAGGTCGACGTAGGAGTGGCGCAGGTCATCCAGCACCAGCACGCGGCCCGACGGCCGCGCCGGGTCGCGGTCCACGCGCACGCAGTGGTAGGCGCTCTCCACGTCGCACGGCGGGGAGGCCACCGCGGTCAGCGTGCCCGCGGCCAGGGCGGCGGCCACCACCACCGCCACGCCGGTGGCGCCGAGCACGGCACCCCGGACGCCCACGGCGAGGCCCGCCCCCACCACGACCGCTCCCACGGCGATCACCGACGTGGTCACGGACAGGCGCGGAACCAGCACGAACCCGGTCACGAACGTACCCGCCAGCGCACCCGCGGTGGCCCAGGCCGAGAGCCGGCCGAATACCGTGCCGCTGGAGCCCAGGTCGCGCAGCTGGAGCCGGGCCAGCGTGGGCGTGACGGCGCTGAGCACCGCGGCCGGCGGCAGCAGCGCCGCGAAGGTCACCAGCAGGGCGCCGGCATCACCGCTGCCACGGAGCGCCGGCCCGAGCACACGCACCACGGGCACGGTCAGCAGGGCCAGCACGCCACCCCCGGCCAACAGCCAGGCCAGGAGGCGCCGGGGGTCGGTCAGGTCGGCTGTGCGGCCGCCCAGGGCCGCTCCGGCGGCGATGCCGGCCAGGACGGACCCGATGATGGCCGTGGTGGTCTGGAGCGTCAGCCCCACGTACGGGGCCAGCAGCCGCACACCCAGGATCTCGAGCACCAGCACGGCGCCGGAGGCCAGGAAGGCCAGCGCAGCCGCCGCCTCGGGGGCCAGCGGCCGCGGCATGTCGTCCTGGCTCAGGCCGCGTACCGCTTGGCTGCCCGCTCCTTGGCCTTTGCCGCCTCGACCTCGCGGTCCTTCGGCGGCGCGTTGGTCACCAGCTGGTCCAGGAGCTCACGGGTGATGGCCGTGACCTGCTCGACCGCGTGGTCGAAGGCCTCGGCATTCGCCTGTGAGGGCTTGGTGGACCCGCTGACCTTGCGCACGTACTGCAGCGCGGCGGCCTCGACCTCTTCCTGGCTGGCGGGTGGCTCGAAATTGTGGAGTGTTCGGATGTTCCGGCACATGCCCTGATCGTACGATGTCTGCGTGGCAACGCACGCGGCGTTTCTCCGGGGCATGAACGTGGGCGGCCACCGGATCACCAACGACGACCTGCGCGCGGCGTTCGCGCGGATCGGGTTCGAGGACGTCGGCGTGTTCCGAGCCAGCGGCAACGTGGCCTTCGACGCGGGCGCGGGCGACCCCACGGCGACGATCGAGAAGGGCCTGGAGGCCGAGCTGGGCTACGCGGTCCCCACCTTCGTGCGCACAGCCGATGAGATGCACGCCCTGGCCGCCGGCGAGCCGTTCGACGCCAAGACCCTGGACGCATCGAAGGGCAAGCTCCAGGTGATCCTGCTGCAGGAGCGCCCGCCGGAGTCGGTGCTCAAGCGCGCCACGGACTCCGACCGGCTTGCGCTCGGCCCCGGCGCCGAGCTCTACTGGCTCCCCGCGGGCGGCCTGATGGAGAGCGAGCTGGGCATGGACGGGCTCAGCGACCTCGTCGGCCCGGTCACCACCCGGACCAAGGGCACGATCGACCAGATCACGAAGAAGTTCTTCGCCGCCTAGCTGCGCGCGACGAGCTTCTTGTACGTCATCCGGTGCGGGCGGTCGGCCTCGTCGCCCAGCTGGTCGCGCTTCCACTGCTCGTAGGCCTCGAAGTTGCCCTCGAAGAAGTGGACCTTGGAGTCGCCCTCGAAGGCCAGCACGTGGGTGGCCACGCGGTCCAGGAACCAGCG
>DASQLM010000309.1:0-2866 GCA_035630015.1 Thermoleophilaceae bacterium
GAACACCGCCGGCGCCTTGTAGCGGTCCACCAGCTGCTGGGTCAGCCAGGTCGTGAAGTAGGGCTGGCGCGACTCCGGCCGCGGGGGCGTGACCTCACGCTCGCTGGGCAGCGCGTCGTCCAGCGAGTCGCGGTACTGCGATTCGGTGATCATCTGCTGATCGCGCATGTTGCCGAGCACGTGGTCGCGCCGGCGCTTGGCGGTGCGAGGGTTCTCGACCGGGTCGTACAGGCTCGGCGAGGCGATGATTCCGGCCAGCAGGGCGGCCTGGGACGGGGTCAGGTCCCGCGCCCGGCGATTCTGCAGCCCGGCTGCCGGGTCCGTCGTCGAGGCGTCCACGGGCTGGCCGGTCGGCCCGGTGGTCTCGGTGGCGTTGCCGCCGAAGTACGTGCGGGCCGCCGACTCCACGCCGTAGGCCCCGTTTCCGAAGTAGACGCTGTTCAGGTACTGGGTCAGCACCTTCTGCTTGGTCCACTTGCGCTCGAGGTGGTAGGCCAGCGCGGCCTCGCGCAGTTTCTGGAACACGGTGCGCTTGGACTGGGCGGCCAGCGCGTTCTTCACGAACTGCTGCGTGATGGTCGAGCCGCCCTGAACGGCGCTGCGGCGCAGCACGTCCTGGGACAGGGCCCGGGCGATGCCCTTGTAGTCCACGCCCTCGTGCTCGTAGAAGCGGCGGTCCTCGATCGCGATCACCGCGTTCTCCATGTTCGTGGAGATGTCGGCGTCCTTGACGAGGATCCGGTTCTGGTTGCCGGTCAGCTTGGCCAGGTCCTCGGGCTTCTTGCCCTTCCCCGTCGGCTCGCCCAGCAGCGTGGAGTTCTCGGCCCGGCGGTACTCCGCGCGGTTCTCCAGCTGGGGCAGGTCGCTGGCGACGGCCATCATCATCCCGAACACCGTCGAGACCACCGCCAGCGCGGACAGGCCCACCAGGATCAGCGCCAGCCGCAGCTTCTTGATCGTCGGCTTGGTGGTGGGCGGGCCGCCGTTCGAGGACGCGTGCGTAGCCCCCGGCGCGGGCACGTGTGAGGGCGTTGTCTGTGTCGGCGGCTCCGTCATCGGAAAGGCCCGGCGAGAAGGGCGAAATGCCTCAACGCGGGCCCTACGGCGGGTGGCGTTGTGGGGCTCGTGGGGGCGATGGACGGCGGCGTCCGGCGCCCCTCGGCGACGGGGCGGCAGTCTAGCATTGGGCACATGTCGGCAAGCCCGGGTGAAGCCGCCCGCTTCCTCACCCGCAATGCGGTCGATGCGCTCCCGGAGGGACGGCTCGCGCAGCAACTGGCCCAGGACAAGCCCCTGCGCGCCAAGCTCGGGGTCGATCCAACCGCCCCCGACATCCACCTGGGGCACACCGTCGTGCTGCGAAAGCTGCGCGAGTTCCAGGACCTCGGACACACCGTCGTGCTGATCCTGGGGGACTACACCGCGCGCGTGGGCGACCCCAGCGGCCGCTCGGCCACCCGCCCGCAGCTCGACGGCGCCGAGATCGACGCCAACGCCGAGACCTTCAAGGCCCAGGCCTTCTCGGTGCTCGATCCCGACCGCACCGAGGTGCGCGCCAACGGCGAGTGGCTGGACATGCCCACGGAGGACCTGTTCCGCCTGGCCCGTACCTCCACGGTGGCCCAGCTGCTGGAGCGCGACGACTTCGCCAAGCGCTACGCCGCCCGCGAGCCGATTTCCGTGCTCGAGCTGCTCTACCCGCTGCTCCAGGGCTACGACTCGGTGGCCGTGGACGCCGATGTGGAACTCGGCGGCACCGACCAGAAGTTCAACCTGCTGCTCGCGCGCGACATCCAGCAGGCGTACGGCCACGCTCCCCAGTCGATCCTGACCATGCCCATCCTCCCGGGCACCGACGGGGTGCAGAAGATGTCCAAGTCGCTGGGCAACTACGTGGGCGTCACCGAGCCCCCCGACGAGATCTTCGGAAAGCTGATGCGGGTGCCGGACTCCGCCATGCCGGTCTATTACGACCTGCTGCTCGACGAGCCGCTGGACCCCGCCCGGCCCGCGGTCGAGGCCAAGCGGGCCATGGCCCGTGCCCTCACCGCCCGCTTCCACGACGACGCGTCCGCCGCGGAGGCCGAGGCCCACTTCGACCGCCTCCACGTCTCGCGCGAGGCCCCCGACGAGATCGAGGAGCACGCCTTCGCCGCGAACGGGGGCGACGTGCATCTGCCGGCGCTCCTGCGCGACGCGTTCGGCGTGTCCAGCTCCGAGGCGCGCCGGCTGCTGGCCCAGGGCGGGGTGCGCCTGGACGGCGACCCGCTCGGCGCCGGTGAGCTGGATCTCCCAGCGGACCGGCTGGAGGGCGCCGTGATCCAGCTCGGCAAGCGGCGCTTCCGGCGTCTGACGGCCGCCTGAGCAAACCCACCCTTCCCTTCCACCGTCGCAGCGCTATACTGACCGGCCCCCGGTTGTTGGGGCCTCCGCCAGGGGGCCTTTTTCATGGCCGGGAACGTCGTTCGAAGTGGCGGAGACCCCGCCCGGAGAGCACGGCGGTCTTTGAAAACTCAACAGCATGTGCGACTGAAGGCTCTCTGAGCTTTCTGTCGCGTCCAGGTTCGACCTCTCGGTCGCACCGCTTCGGCGATGCGTCGTGAGAGGCTTACTGAGTAGTAGAAACCCGTCGAGTCCGAGGGTCTCCGCATTGTGTACGCGGGGCCCGTAAGTTCGGAAATCGACAGCTTTCCTGAATCATCCGGGTGCCGGCTTCGGTCAGTATCCGATCTTCACGGAGAGTTTGATCCTGGCTCAGGACGAACGCTGGCGGCGTGCTTAACACATGCAAGTGGAGCGACGAACCAGGGCTTGCCCTGGGGCAGAGCCGCGAACGGGTGAGTAACACGTGGGTAACGTGCCCCGA
>DASQLM010000310.1:0-14897 GCA_035630015.1 Thermoleophilaceae bacterium
TTGCGCCAAGATCGGCGCGAACTCGGTGGTCATCCACGACGTGCCCGCCGACTCGACGGTGGTGGGCAACCCGGGGCACCCGGTGCGGGTCAACGGCCGTAGGCCGGAGGGGCCCGACGCCGACTGGGCTCACCTGCCCGATCCGGTGGCCGATGCGCTCAAGGGGCTGGCCGCGCGCGTGAACGAGCTGGAGGGCCTGGTGGCCGACCTGACCGGCAAGCGGCCCGAACAGGCCGACGTGACCCCTCTGCAGCGGCGCCGGGGCAACGACCCGGCGGGCGGGTGACGCTCAAGTAACCGTCCGAGGGGCCGATGAGACCCGTATGGTGGCTCAGCCCGGCCTGCCTTGGATCGAGCGCCTGCGCGCGCAATTGCCCCAAGGCCGCACCCTGCCCAGGGAGTCCTGGAAGGCACGCCACCGCGCGATCCTGATCCTGGCGGGCTGCCACGCCGTGGCCGTGCCGCTCTACGGCATCGTCCAGGGCTTCCCCGTCGGCCACTGCTTGCTCGAGGGATCCGGCATCGCCCTGCTGGTGCTCGTGGCGTGGGTCGCCGGCCGCCAGGACCGGACAAGGCTGGCCTCCTCCGCTGCGTCGGTCTCCCTGATGACCGCGTCGGCGATGACCGTGCACCTGTCGTCAGGCGAGACCGAGGCGCACTTCCACTTCTTCGTGATGATCGTGGTGCTGACGCTGTACGAGGACTGGGCGCCGTTCCTGGTCTCGCTGGCGTACGTGCTGGTGCACCACGGCATGGGGAGCCTGATCGACCCGGCCATGCTCTACAGCCACGGCAGCCAGGCCCGGGAGCAGCCGCTGCGGTTCGCTGCCATCCACGGCGGCTTCGTGGCCGCGGCCGGCATCGCCGGGGTGTCGACCTGGAAGCACAACGAACACGCACGCGAGCGCGCCCTGGCCGCTTCGCGACAGGCCGACAAGCTCTACCGGTCGGTGGTCGAGACCTTGAACGAGGGCGTGGCCCTCCAGGGCCCCGACGGATCCATCCGGACCGCCAACGCGGCCGCGGCACGCATCCTGGGCAGCACGAACGAGCGCATGGTCGGCAAGAACACGCTTCGCGGCCACCGCGACGTGATCCGCGAGGACGGCAGCGTCTGGCCCGACGGCGAGCAGCCCGCGCAGGCCACCGCCCGCACCGGCGAGGGCCAGCGCGACGTGGTCATGGGCCTCCGCTCACCGATCGGGGACGTGACCTGGATCTCCGTGACCACCCAGCCGCTGCAGCGCGAGGAGGGCGGCTGGTCCGTGGTCACGTCGGTCACCGACATCACTGAGCGCCGCCGTGCCCAGGCCGAGCTTCAGCGCCTGGCCGACCGCGACCCGCTCACCGGCCTGCTGAACCGGCGCCGCCTGGAGGCGGAGCTGACGCGCCTCCTGGCCGAGGCGGACCGCTTCGAGGACACCGGAGCCGTCGTGGTGCTGGACCTGGACAACTTCAAGTACGTGAACGATTCCCTGGGCCACGCGGTGGGCGACGAGATGATCGTCGCCACCGCGGAGGCGCTGCGGGCGCGCCTCCGCGAAACGGACACCCTGGCCCGGCTGGGCGGCGACGAGTTCGCCGTGATCCTGCCCCGGACCGACGAGGCCGCCGCGGAGACCGTGACCCGGTCGCTGCTGGAGGTGGTCCGCGAGGAGGCCGTCGTGAGCACCGACGACGGTCCGCGCCGCACGACCGCCTCAGCCGGCATCGCCATGATCGAGCCCGGTCGCGCCGCCGACGAGATCATGGCCCACGCCGACATGGCCATGTACCGGGCCAAGGAGCAGGGCAAGGACGGCGTGGTGGTGTTCGAGCCGGGGGCGGACCGCCAGGCCCAGGCCAAGGCCGGCCTCTCGTGGGCCGAGCGAATCCGGTCGGCCCTGGTGCACGACGGCCTGTTCCTGGAGGCCCAGCCCATCGTCGCCCTGGGAGAGGGCGGGGCCGCCAACCGCTACGAGCTGCTGGTGCGAATGCGCGCCGACTCGGGCGAGGCGGTGCCCCCGGGTGTCTTCCTGCCGGTGGCCGAGCGCTTCGACCTGATGCGCGACATCGATCGCTGGGTGCTGGCCCGCGCCGCCCGGCTGCTTGGCGAGCTGGATCGCGCCGGCCGCGCCGACGTCCACCTGTCGGTGAACCTCTCCCCGCGCTCGCTGGACATGGAGATGGTCGAGGTCCTCCAGGCGACGCTGGAGGCCCACGACGGCGATCCGCGCCGGCTGACGGTGGAGATCACCGAGACGGCGGCCATTTCCGACCTGGACCGGGCCCAGGCCTTCGCCTATGCCCTGAGCGCGATGGGCGTGCGCCTGGCACTGGACGACTTCGGCGCCGGCTTCGCCTCCTTCCAGCACCTGACCCGGCTGCACTTCGACGAGATCAAGATCGATGGCGAGTACGTGCGCACCCTGGCGGACAACGAGACCCATCAGGTGCTGGTGCGCTCGCTGGCGGAGCTCGCCCGGGGGCTCGGGAAGGACACCACCGCCGAGTTCGTGCAGGACGACCGCACGATGGAGCTCCTGCGCGAGTACGGCGTCCGCTGGGGCCAGGGCTTCCACCTGGGCCGGCCGGCTCCGCTGAGCGCCCTGGGCGTGGACGAAGCGCCCACCGCGGTGGCCTAGTAGGCCGTCGTGCGGGTGCGGTGCCGCGGCACCGCCTTGAAGCGCGGCCCGCGGCCGCGGTTCCAGAGCCAGTTGTCCAGCGTCCGCGGCGGCACGCCCAGGCGGGGCGCCAGCAGCTCACAGGCGTGCACCGCGCACGCGCGGATCTCCTGCTCGGCCGCGCCGGGCGGCAGCAGCTCGCCGGCGTCGATGGACCGGGCCAGCTCGTGGTCGTACACCAGTACCCCGTCGACCCGCAGCACGTGCGGCACGAGGTTGTCGGCGAAGATCGTGAGGCGGTCCAGGTCGCCGAACGACGCGACCCCGGCCAGGGCCAGGTCGGCCGGCGTGATCTGGGCGCGCTTGTAGAAGCCGACGTCGGCGAACATCGGCATGCCCGCCGCAAGCTGCGCGGCCAGGGCCTCGGCGGACCCGCCCGCCTCAGCCACCACCCCGAGCGCGGACCGGCCGGCCAGGAACGCGCCGAGCTCGCGGAGCGCCCGCGCGTACAGGTCCATCAGCTCGTGGCCCGGGTCCTGGCCCAGCACCGTGGCCACGGCGGCGGCATCGAGGCGCGGGAGCTCCCCGATCGGCCACGGGCCGTGCTCGGTCAGGGCCCGCGCGATGGTGATCGACCCCGAGCAGCCCGGGCGTTTGCGGATGGTCGGGAACCAGCCCGAGCCGAAGTTGATGGCGTCCAGCTCCAGCGTGAACAGCGCCACCTCCTCCGGCGTGCCGTCCAGGTAGTGGCTGCGGGGGTCGAGGGCCGGGGGAGGGCCGGGCTCGACGGAGTCCAGGCGGCTCACGTCGATCGTGACCAGCTCCGCCGAGGCCGCGACCTCGGCGCAGTGCTCACGGACGTCGTCGGTCAGGCCCATCGCCCCGTAGCCTGAACGGTGATGCGCATGCCCGCCGCAACGGTGCTCGCGGCACTGGCCCTCAGTGCCTGCGGCGGCTCCGACTCGGACAGTGACCAGGATCAGGTGCGCACGGCCATCGGCGACTACGTGAAGGCGGTGGGTGGCGACGACCCCGGGCGTGTGTGCGATCTGCTGGTCACCGCCGGCGGGCGGCGCCCGCCGGAGCGCTGCGCCGACCGGGTGGGCGGCGGCCGCCTCCAGGCCGGCCAGTCGCTGGGACCGGTGCGGGTGCGTGCCGTGCGGGTCACCGGTGCGTCGGCCGTGGCCGCGCTGGAGGGGGGCGAGCGCGTCCGCCTGCGCCGGGTGGAGGACCGCTGGCGGATCGTGGTCCCGGGGTGACCGGTGACGCCCCTAACCTTGGATCGGTGACCACCGCCGCCGCGCAAGAGGGCCTGCTCGAAGGCCTGAACGATCCCCAGCGCCAGGCGGTCACCCACGGCGACGGACCGCTGCTGATCCTGGCCGGGGCCGGATCGGGCAAGACCCGGGCGCTGACCCGCCGGATCGCCTACCTGGTCTCGACCGGGCAGGCCCATCCGTCTGAGATCCTGGCCATCACCTTCACTAACAAGGCGGCGGCCGAGATGCGCGAGCGGGTCGAGGCGCTGGTGGGGGCGCGCACGCGCGCCATGTGGGTCATGACCTTCCACGCGGCCTGCGCGCGCATCCTGCGCTCGGACGCCGAGCGGCTGGGCTACACGCGCGGCTTCACCATCTACGACGAGTCCGACTCGGTGCGGCTGATCAAGCAGTGCATGGACGAGCTGGGCACCGACCACAAGCGGTTCCCGCCCCGGGCGATCAAGCGCCAGGTCTCCGACGCGAAGAACCAGCTGCTGGACGCCGACGCCTACCGGCTGAAGATCAGCGGCTACTTCGAGCAGACCGCCGCCGAGGTCTACGAGCTCTACGAGCAGCGCATCCACGCGATGAACGCCATGGACTTCGACGACCTGCTGTTCCAGTCGGTGAACCTGTTCCAGCTCTTCCCCGAGGTGCTGGAGCGCTACCGGCGCAGCTTCAAGCATGTGCTCGTGGACGAGTACCAGGACACCAACCACGCCCAGTACCAGTGGCTGCGGCTGCTGGCCGAGGAGCACCGCAACCTGGCCGTGGTCGGCGACGACAGCCAGTCGATCTACGCCTTCCGCCACGCCGACATCCGCAACATCCTCGAGTTCGAGCACGACTACCCCGACGCCGAGGTGGTCAAGCTCGAGCAGAACTACCGCTCCTCCCAGACGATCCTGGACGCCGCCAACGCGGTCATCAACAACAACCGCGCCCAGATCGAGAAGCACCTGTGGACCGAGAACGGCAAGGGCGAGCCGATCCACATGCGCGAGATGGAGGACGAGCACTCCGAGGCCCGCTACGTGGCCGGCCAGATCGAGAAGCACGTGGAGGGCGGGGGGTCGCGCAACGACGTGGCCGTCTTCTACCGCGCCAACGCCCAGAGCCGCGTCCTGGAGGACACGCTGGTGCGCTACGGCGTCAGCTACCAGGTCATCGGCGGCACCCGCTTCTACGAGCGCGCCGAGGTCAAGGACGCCCTGGCCTACCTGACGCTGCTGACCAACCCCCAGGACGTGGTGTCCTTCCAGCGGGTGGTCAACTCTCCCAAGCGCGGCATCGGCGACACGTCGCAGGCCCGGATCGTGGGCCACGCCAACACCATCGGCGAGGCCGTGTTCGACGTCGCGCTGGACCCGCAGGCTGTGCCCGGCCTGGGCACCGCGGCCGTCAAGGCCGTCGGCCGGTTCATGGCGACCATGGAGAAGCTGCGCGACGGGGCCGACGAGTCGTCGGTCGGCGACCTGCTGCACGAGACGCTGTCCGACGTGGGCTACATCGAGGCGCTGGAGAACGAGCGCACGATCGAGAGCCAGGGGCGGCTGGAGAACCTGGAGGAGCTGGTCAGCGTGGCGCGCGAGTACGACGCCTCGGCCGACGAGCCCAGCGTCGAGGAGTTCCTGCAGCAGGTCTCGCTGTTCTCGGCCCAGGACGCCATCGAGGACGACGAGGGCGTGGTCACGCTGATGACCCTCCACAACGCGAAGGGGCTGGAGTACGACGTCGTGTTCCTGATCGGCATGGAGGACGGCGTCTTCCCGCACTCGCGCTCGATCGAGGCCGGCGACATCGAGGAGGAGCGGCGGCTGTTCTACGTCGGCGTCACGCGGGCGCGCAACGAGCTGTTCCTGACCCACGCCCGCACCCGTGCCCTGTACGGCGGCCGCGACTGGAACGTGCCCAGCCGCTTCCTCGGTGAGGTGCCGCCGGAGCTGACCGACGCCGAGGAGCAGACGCCCGCGCGCACGCTGGCCGGCTCCTGGAACGCTCCCCGGCCCGGCGCCGCCTCCGCGCCCGAGCCGGGCTCGAAGGCGGCGTTCGCGGTGGGCGACGACGTGGAGCACGTGCGCTTCGGTGACGGGGTGGTCACCGGCCTCGAGCGCGGCGGCCTGGTGGTCGTCCGCTTCGCCGCCGATCATTCCGAGCGCAAGCTGATGGCGGACTTCGCACCCCTGAAGAAGAAGCAGTGAGCGCCACGGTCATCGATGGCAAGGCCGTCGCGGCGGCCGTCCGCGAGCGCGTCAAGGCGGCCATCGAGGCCGAGGGCCTGACACCCGGGCTGGCCACCGTGCTGGTGGGCGACGACCCGGCGTCGGCGGTCTACGTGCGCATGAAGCGCGAGGACTGCGCCCAGGTGGGCATCGAGTCCTTCCACCACGAGCCGGGCGGCGACGTGTCCCGCCAGGATCTGGCGGCGCTGATCGCCGAGCTGAACGCCGATCCGCGCGTGCACGGCATCCTGCTCCAGCTGCCGCTGCCCGGCCACCTGGACGACGCCGAGCTGACCGCGCTGATCGACCCGGCCAAGGACGTGGACGGGCTGACGCCCACCAACGCCGGGCTGCTGATGCACGGCCGTGAGGCGCTTGTGGCGTGCACGCCCGTGGGCGTCATGGAGCTGCTGGCCCACGCCGGGGTCGAGCTCTCGGGCGCCAACGCCGTCGTGGTCGGGCGCTCCCAGCTGGTGGGCAAGCCGCTGGCGCAGCTCCTGCTGGCGGCCAACGCCACCGTCACCCACTGCCACTCGCGCACGCGCGACCTGGGCGGGGAGTGCCGCCGGGCCGACGTGATCGTGGCCGCCGCCGGGCAGCGCGACCTGATCACCGCCGACATGGTGGGGGAGGGCGCCGTGGTGGTCGACGTGGGCACCAACCGCACCGAGGAGGGCACGTTGACCGGCGACGTGGACTACGAAGGGGTCAGCCAGGTGGCCGCAGCGATCACCCCGGTCCCGGGCGGGGTGGGCCCGATGACGCGCGCGATGCTGCTGGAGAACACCCTGAGAGCGGCGCGCCGGGCGCAGTAGGCTCCCGCGCAGATGGACGTACGCAGGCTGAGGATCGGGGAGTGGCTGATGGCGGTCGCCGGCGTGGCGCTGCTGGCCGTGCTGGTCGCCGACGGGGACGTTTCCGTCACGCGCGTCGTGCTGGCGGCGCTGGCCGTTGCCGGAGTGGCGGCTGTTCCGGTGGTTGCCGCCGCGCGGACCGCGGCGCCCGGCGTGGCCTACGAGGCCCTGGTGCTGCTGGGCGGCCTGATCGGAATCGTGTTCTGCCTGGCCGGCACCCTGTGGGCGCCGCTGGTCGCCGTGCTCGCGCTCTGCGCGGCCTGCCTGGTGGCCATGCGTGACGAGCGCCTCAGCCGGGGCGACCGCCTGACGGACTCCACCGGGAAGCCGGTCGAGGTCGCGCCCGCCCCCGAGGAACTCCCGGCGCCGCGCGCGTGACCTTCAGCCGACTACTGCGCTCTGACGCCGTGGCGATGATCGCCGCGCTGGTGCTGCTGTTCGTGATGGCCATGGACTGGTACTCGTCGACGGTCGGCGAGCGGGCGCGCGAGGTCGAGAAGCTCTCCGAGCCCACCGGCGGCTCCGTGGCCGACCAGACCCAGCGCGAGAACCAGGAGAGCGCCCGCGAGGCCGCGCAGGCGGAAGAGAAGACCGCGTGGCAGGCCCCCGGGCTGATCGACAAGCTGATTCTGGTCGGCCTGCTGGGCACCATCGTCCTGGCCGTGGCCGGGGCCTGGCTGCGAGCCGCCGGGCGCCGCTTCGAGCCCCCCTCCACGCCAAGCACGGCCACCGCGGTCGTGGCCACGATGACCGGCCTGCTGGTGGCCTACCGGATCATCCAGGAGCCCGGGTTCGACGAGACCACCACGGTCAAGGCGGGCGCGCCCCTGGCACTGGTCGTACTGGGCGTGATCGCCCTGGCCTCGCGCGAGTCGATGCGGCGCGAGAACGCGGGCACCGCATGGAAGGAGGAGGTTCCTGCGTGATCGAGGCCGGCCTGGAGCGCACCGAGGAGTTCACCGTGGAGGGATCCCTGACCACGAACGTCGGCGGCACCATCGAGGCCACCGTGCTCTCCACGCCGGGCATGATCGGGATGATGGAGCGCAACGCCTCGATCCTGGCCTTCGAGAACCTGCCCGAGGGCAAGGCCACCGTGGGGTTCGAGGTCTGCATCAAGCACGTGGGGGCGGCCATGGGCGGCTCCACCTGCACCTCTCACGCCCGCCTGCGCGAGGTGGCCGACGGGCGCAAGCTGCGCTTCGACGTGGAGGTCAGCTGCGACGGCCGCATGATCGGCGTGGGCACCCACGAACGCCGCGTGGTGGACGCCGCGGGCTTCGGCGGCTGAGCGCGACGCCTAGAATCGCGCGCCGATGATCGACCGCGAACAGGTCCTGTACGTCGCGCGCCTGGCCCGGCTGCGCCTCTCCGAGGAGGAGGTCGAGCGCATGACCGGCGAGCTGTCCACGATCCTGGGCCACATCGACACCATCTCCGCGCTGGACCTGGAGGGTGTGGAGCCCACGTCGCGGGTGGTTGAGCGCGAGAACGTGCTGCGCGCCGACGAGCCGCGGCCCAGCCTGCCCCGCGAGACGGTCCTGGAGCAGGCCCCGGACACCGACGGCGAGGGCTTCCGCGTGCCCAGCCCGGGCGCATGAGCGACCTGCTGGACCTGACCGGCGCCCAGGCCGCGGAGCAGATCGCCGCGGGCGGGCTGTCCGCGTCCGAGCTGTTCGACGCCTACCGCGACCGCGCCGCCGCTGACGAGCTGAACGCCTTTCTGTGGGTGGCCGAGGGCGCCCCGAACGTGGCCGACGGCCCGCTGGCCGGGGTGCCGCTGGCCGTCAAGGACCTGTTCTGCACCGAGGGGGTGCCCAGCCAGGCCGCCTCGCGCCTGCTGGAGGGCTACCGGCCGCCCTACACGGCCACCGCGGTGCGCAACCTGGCCGAGGCCGGTATCTCGCTGCTGGGCAAGACGAACATGGACGAGTTCGCCATGGGCTCGTCGAACGAGAACTCCGGCTTCGGGCCGGTCAGGAACCCGTGGGACACCGCACGCGTGCCGGGCGGCTCGTCCGGCGGCAGCGCCGCGGCGGTGGCCGCCGGCCTGGCCCCGTGGGCCATCGGCACCGACACGGGCGGCTCCATCCGCCAGCCCGCCTCGCTGTGCGGCATCGTGGGCCTCAAGCCCACCTACGGCGCCGTGTCGCGCTACGGCATGATCGCCTTCGCCTCGTCGCTGGACCAGGCCGGGCCGCTCACCCGGGACGTGACCGACGCCGCCCTGCTGCTGCGCCACATGGTCGGTGCCGACCACTGCGACTCGACCTCCATCGGTCTCCCGGACCCCGTCGAGCTGCCCTCCGCGGAGAGCCTCGAGGGCCTGCGCTTCGGGGTCCCGCCGCAGCTGACCGGCGGCGGCATCGACGCCGGCGTGCGCGAGGTGTTCGATGCCGTGCTGAAGCGGATCGAGGGGCTGGGCGGGACGCTGGCCGAGGTCGACCTGCCGCACGCCGAGCACGCGATCGCCGCGTACTACGTGATCGCCCCGGCCGAGGCCAGCGCCAACCTGGCCCGCTTCGACGGCGTCCGCTACGGCCGCCGCGCCGGCGACGTGGCCGACCTGGTGTCGCTGTACGAGCAGACGCGCGAGCAGGGCTTCGGCGACGAGGTCAAGCGCCGGATCATGATCGGCACGTACGCGCTGTCCTCGGGCTACTACGACGCCTACTACGGCAGCGCCCAGAAGGTGCGCACCAAGATCCTGGACGACTTCCGCGCCGCCTACGAGCAGGTGGATCTGATCGTGACCCCCGCCGCTCCCTCGGTGGCGTTCGGGATCGGCGAGCTCACCGACGACCCACTGACCATGTACCAGCAGGACTTCTGCACCGTGCCGTTCTCGCTGGCCGGCCTGCCCGGCATCTCGATCCCCGGCGGCCTGGCCGGCGGCCTGCCGGTGGGCATCCAGCTGGCCGGCCCGGCGTTCAGCGAGAACCGGATCCTGGATGCCGCGCACGCGCTGGAGCGGGCGATCGGCTTCGACGGGAGTGCGGCCCGTGGCTGACTGGGAGCCTGTCATCGGGCTGGAGATCCACGTCCAGCTGCAGACCAGGACGAAGATGTTCTGCAGCTGCGAGCTGTCGTTCGGCGAGGAGCCCAACACGCGCACCTGCCCGGTCTGCCTGGGCCTACCCGGCGCGCTGCCGGTGGCCAACGCCGAGGCGGTGCACTACGCGCTGATGATCGGCATGGCGCTGGACTGCGAGATCGCCCCGCGGTCGATCTTCCACCGCAAGAACTACTTCTATCCGGACTCGCCGAAGGCGTACCAGATCTCCCAGTACGACATCCCGATCTGCGGCCCGGGGCGGCTGGGCGACATCCGCATCCACCGCGCCCACCTGGAGGAGGACGCGGCCAAGCTCGTGCACGCCGGCGCGTCGGGCCGGATCCATTCGGCGGAGTCCAGCGTGGTGGACTTCAACCGCTGCGGCACCCCGCTGGTGGAGATCGTGACCGAGCCCGACGTGCGCTCCGCCCAGCAGGCCTCCGAGTGGCTGCGCCTGCTGCGCGTGACGCTGCGCCAGCTGGGCGTCTCGGACGTGAACATGGAGGAGGGCTCGCTGCGCTGCGACGCCAACGTGTCGATCCGCCCGGTGGGCTCGGACGAGCTCGGCACCAAGACCGAGCTCAAGAACATGAACAGCTTCCGCTACCTGGAGCGCGGGGTCGACGCCGAGATCGCGCGCCAGATCGCCATCGTCGAGGACGGTGGCGCGGTGACCCAGGAGACCCTGCACTTCGACCCCCGCAGCGGCGCCCTGAGCTCCCTGCGCTCGAAGGAGGAGGCGCACGACTACCGCTACTTCCCCGAGCCCGACCTGGTGCCGATCGCGCCCACGGACGAGATGCTCGAGCGCGCCCGCGCCGCGCTGCCCGAGCTGCCCGCCGCCCGGGCTGAGCGCTTCGAAGCACTTGGCGTCCCGGCTGCCCAGGCCCGGCAGCTGGCGTTCCGTGCCGAGCTCGGCGACTTCTACGAGGCCGCGCTGGAGGGGGCGGAACCGGTCGCGCTGGCCAACTGGGTCACCGGCGAGCTGGTGGCGCAGATCGGTGACCGCGACCCGGCGCAGACCAACGTCGAGCCCGCTGCACTCGTACAGCTGCTGAGGCTCATCGAGGGCGGCGACATCTCGGCCTCGGCGGCCAAGGAGGTCCTGGGCGTGCTGGTCGAGGAGGGCGGCGATCCCGCCGCCGTGGTCCAGGAGCGCGGGCTGGGCAAGGCGGGTGGCGACGAGCTGAGCGCCATCGTCGACCAGGCCATGGCCGACAATCCGGACGTCGTGGAGAAGATCAAGGGCGGCAACCCGAAGGCCATCGGCGCCCTCATCGGGCCGGTGATGAAGGCCACCAAGGGCACCGCCGACGGCGGCGAGGTCCAGCGCCTCGTCCGGGAGAAGCTGGGGCTCTAGGAGTGAGGGAACCGAACGCTCAAGAGAGGCCGGAGGCCGAACGATCGACTCAGAACGCGAGGCCGGAGGCCTCGCGGAGGTGACTCATTTGCTCGATCGGCTGACCGTGCCGATCGTGCAGGCTCCCCTGGCCGGTGGCGCCTCCACGCCCGCGCTGGCCGCCGCGGTCAGCGGCGCCGGGGGCCTGGGCTTCCTGGCCGCCGGCTACAAGACGGCCGACGCCGTGGCCGGCGAGATGGACGCGCTGGGCGACGCCGTCTACGGGGTGAACGTGTTCGTGCCCGGCGCCGGCCCCGTCGATCCCGAGGACGTTGACCGCTACGCCGAGCGGCTGCGCGCCGAGGGCCACGAGCCGGGGGAGGCGCGCCACGACGACGACCACTGGCAGGACAAGCTGGCGCTGCTGCTCGAGCGCCCGCCCGCCGTGGTCTCGTTCACCTTCGGGTGCCCGGACGAATCGGTGGTCACCGCCGTGCGCGAGGCGGGCAGCGAGGTCTGGGTCACCGTGACCGGCGCCGAAGAGGCCAGGCTGGCCCAGTGGGCCGGGGCCACGGCACTGGTGGCCCAGGGTGTCGAGGCCGGCGGGCACCGGGGATCGTTCGCGGACCGCGGCGACCTCGGCCTGCTGGCCCTGCTGGCGCTGCTGGGCGGCCCCGGCGCCCCGCTGCCCCTGGTGGCGGCCGGCGGCATCGCCACCGCGCCGACGGTGGCCGCCGTGCTGGCCGCCGGGGCGAAGGCCGCGCAGGTGGGCACGGCGTTCATGCGCTGCCCCGAGGCCGGGACTTCCGAGCCCCACCGCGAGGCGCTGGCCGAGCCCGGCCTCACGAGCCTGACCCGGGCCTTCAGCGGCCGCCGGGCCCGCGGCATCGAGAACCGCTTCCAGCGCGAGCACGCCGACGCGCCCGAGGCCTATCCCGAGCTACATCACCTGACCGCGCCCATCCGCGCCGCGGGCCGCGAGCGCGGCGACGCCGAGGTGCTGAACCTGTGGGCCGGCCAGGCCCATGAGCTGGCCCGCGCCATCCCCGCCGCCGACCTTGTGGCCGAACTGGCGGCGGGCGTACCATGAGCCCATGTCTCGATTGATCAGAATGGACGCCTCCGGACACTCGACCATGGCCGAGTGGACCACCGCCGACGACGCCGGTTTCGAGGCCGCCGTGACGCAGTTCCGCGAGCAGCTCGACCAGGGCTTCATCGGGGTGCTGGACCACGGCAACGGCCAGGCCGAGCAGATCCGCGAGCTGCCACGCGACGCCGACCTGGTGATCCTGCGCCGCCCGATCGCCGGCGGCTAGCGCGTTGGCCCAGGCGGCGCTCGCCGAGGTCGGCCAGGTCCCCTGGCGCAAGCCCGCGGACCAGGCCTACCTGGACCGCTACGGGCGGGTATGGCTGATCTGGACGATCGCCCTGACGGTGCCGTTCGTGGTCACCGGCCTAGGCCTGCTGGCCGTGACCTGGCTGACGATCCCCGTTGCGGCGATCGCCTTCGTGCAGGCCTGGATCAACCCCGAGCTGTACGCGTTCCGCGGCGCCAGCGTGTTGCGCCCCAAGGGTGCCCGGCACGAGCAGAGCGAGCCGGTGGCCCAGGGCCTGCTTGGCGATCTGCTGGGCCACGAGGAGCGTGACCTGCAGCGCCAGACCGGCATAGCACTGCAGCGGGGCGCGATGGGCGTGTGGATGGTGGGGGAGGCCGGGGCGATCCTGCTCGCCCCCGGCGGTCGCCGCGCGCACTGCTTCTGCGTCCGGGTGACCGACCCCGGCCTGCCGCCCTCGGATCGCGTCGCCCACCTGCTGCTGGCGCTGCGCACCGACGAGCAGGGCTTCGCCACCGTGGCCAACCACGCGTTCTGCGGGGCGCCGTGGCGAGTCCGGCGGCGGCTGCCCAAGCCCATGCGGCCCGCCCTGGACGCCGCCCGGTCCCTGGCCCGCGAGCCACGCTAGCCTCGGCCGCCATGGCCTGGAACGTGGTTATCGCCGGCGGAGGCTTCGGAGGCCTGTACGCCGCCCGCCGGCTGGAGCGCAAGCTGCCACGCCACAGCGCCCGGATCACGCTGGTCACCGACCAGAACTTCCTGCTCTACACGCCGCTGCTCCCCGGCGCGGCCGCCGGCTCGCTGGAGCCGCGCCACGTGGTGGTGGCGCTGCGCGAGGAGCTGGACTGGGCCGACCTGCGGCTGGCCCGCGTCACCGGTGCCGATCCGGCCGCGAACGAGCTGCACGTGACGGCGCTGAACGGCGAGCACGAGACGCTGCCGTACGACCAGCTGATCGTGTCGCTGGGCTCGGTCTCGCGCGTGCTGCCGATCCCGGGCCTGGCCCGGTACGGGCTGGGGTTCAAGAGCCTGGCCGACGCCATCGACCTGCGAAACCGGGTGATCCTGCATCTGGAGACGGCCGAGGCCATCGAGGACCCGGACAAGCGCAGGGAGTTCCTGACCTTCATCTTCGTGGGCGCCGGCTACGCCGGCCTGGAGGGCATCGCCGAGCTCCAGGACTACGTGGCCGACCTGCTCGACTACTACCCCCGCTGCCGGCTGGACGGCACACGCTGGATCCTGGTCGAGGCCACGGACCGGGTCATGCCCGAGATCCCCGCCAGCCTGGCCCGGTTCGCCGAGCGCGAGCTGCGCGGCCGGGGGCTGGAGATCCTGACCAACACGCGGCTGGAGCGGATCGAGGAGAGCACGGCCACGCTGTCCACCGGCGAGGTGGTGCCCACCCGGTTCGTGTGCTGGACCGCGGGCGTCAAGCCCCCGGCCATGATGCGCGAGCTCGGGCTGCCGCTGGACCAGCACGGCCGCATCCAGGCCGAGGACACCACGCGCGTGCCCGGGTACGCCAACGTGTGGGCCATCGGCGACGGCGCCGCGGTGCCCGACCCCGCCAACAAGGGCAAGCCCTCGCCGCCGACCGCGCAGCACGTGATCCGCCAAGGACGCGTGGTGGCCGACAACGTGACGGCCACCCTGTCCGGGGGCAAGCTGCGCAAGTTCCGCTACCGCACGCTCGGCGTGTTCGTGGACATGGGCCAGCACAAGGCCGTGGCCACGATGCTGGGCATCCGCCTGCGTGGGTTCCCGGCGTGGTTCGCCGCGCGGACCTACCACGTGGCCGCGATGCCGGGTTCGGCTCGGCGGACCCGGATCGTCATCGACTGGACCGTGGGGCTGCTGTTCGGTCGCGCCTCGGCGCAGCTGGGCAACCTCGGACATCCCACCTCGCTGGCCGAGTACAGCGAGGAGAACCCGCGCGGGGGCGAGCGGCCTGGCGAACCGCAAGGCGTGGATTGACCCCCGCCGCCGCACCGGAGGGCGTCCAGCTGCGGGCGGGCAGGGCGGCCGACCTGAGGCCGGCCTTCGAGCTCTCACGCCGGGCGCTGGACGCCATGGCCCAGTCGCTGGGCGTGGACGCCGGGCCGGCCACCGACGCACAGACCATGGCGCGCGAATGGGAGCGCCGGCGCCCGCTCGTGGAGTTCGTCTCAGCGCAGGAGGGCAGCTTCGTGCTGGCCGAGCGCGCCGGGGAGCTCGTGGGGTTC
>DASQLM010000311.1:0-2795 GCA_035630015.1 Thermoleophilaceae bacterium
GGTCATCTTCAAGTCGCTGCCCGGATGGCAGTCCTACGTGCTGTACGCCGCGGCAGAGCCGTACAACGGCGGCCTGGGCGGCGAGCCGATCGGCTTCGTGGACGGCGACGGCGTCCGCGGCCCGGGCGCCCTGCCGCTGAATCAGTGGAGCCACCTGGCCATGACCTACGACGGCGCCCGCCAGCGCCTGTACGTGGACGGCGTGGAGGTGGCCTCCGCGCCCCGCACTGGGCCGGTGACCACCGGCGCGGGCGGGCTGACCATCGGTCGCAACGACGTCTGGGGCGAGCCCTTCGACGGGCTGGTGGACGACGTGCGCGTGTACAGCCGGGCGCTCAGCGCCGGCCAGGTGGCCTCCGACCGCGACACGCCCGTGGGCTCCACCACGCCGGAACCGCCCCCGCCGACGCCCACACCGGTGGCCGCCTACGGCTTCGACGAGGCTTCGGGATCCACCACGGCCGACGACTCGCCGTCGCACGCCACGGCCCAGGTCTCGGGAGCCACCCGCATCGCTGGCCTCAACGGGCGCGCGCTGGACTTCGACGGCGTAAACGACCGCGTCAACGCGCCCGACGCGCCCCAGCTGCGGCTCAACGGCGCCATGACGCTCTCCGCCTGGGTGCGCCCGGACTCCAGCGAAGGCTGGCGCACCGTGCTGCTCAAGGAGACCAACACGTTCCAGTCCTACGCGCTCTACTCGGCCGCCGACCCCTACGAGGGCGGCGCGCCGGGCGATCCGGCCGGGTTCGTGTCCGGCGACGGCGTGCGCGGCCCCGCCCGGCTGCCCACGGGCGCCTGGACCCACCTGGCCATGACCTACGACGGCTCGGACGAGCGCCTGTACGTGAACGGCGTGCTGGTGGCCACCCGCCGTGGGGCCTCAACGCCGGCGTTCGCGTCCGCGCCGCTCTCCATCGGCGGCAACGGCCTCTGGGGCGAGTGGTTCGAGGGCGCCATCGACGAGGTCCGGGTGTTCGACCGCGCCCTGTCCGGCGCCCAGTTGATGGCCGACAAGGACCGCACCGCCGCCACCGCGCCCGTCGCGCGGCGGTCGGCCGCGCCCGTGACCGTGGCCTCGGGCTCCAGCGCCACGGCGCCCCGGATGGCCCAGCGGCGGGCCAAGCAGCGCGTCACCGCCAAGCGCGGACGCCGCCGGGCCGCCAGGCGTGTCGCCCGTCCCCGCAAGGTCAGGGTCAAGGTGCTGCGCGGCAAGCGCGCGAAGATCAACGGCAAGCGGCGCAGCCACCGGCGCCACCGCCACCACGGGCACGGCCACAAGCACCACCGCCACCGCTGAGCCGGGCCCCGGCGCGCGGCCTAGACTGCTCGGCCGTGCGGATCTTCAGCGGCATCCAGCCCACGGGGCGCAAGCACCTGGGCAACTACATCGGTGCCGTGCGCGGCTGGGTCGAGGGTCAGGACCGCGGCGATCCGTCCATCCACTGCATGGTCGACCTGCACGCCGTCACGGTCCCGTACGACCCCGCCGAGCTGCGCCGCTACGTGTACGACACCACGGCGCTGCTGATGGCGGCCGGCCTGGACCCCGACCGGTGCGTGCTCTTCCGCCAATCGGACGTGCACGAGCACACCGAGCTGACCTGGCTGCTGTCGTCGGTGACGGCCCACGGCGACCTGAACCGGATGACCCAGTTCAAGGAGAAGTCCGCCCAGCAGCGCGAGCTGGTGTCGGCGGGACTGTTCCTGTACCCGATGCTCCAGGCGGCCGACGTGCTGGTCTACCGCGCGCACGAGGTGCCCGTGGGTGACGATCAGCGCCAGCACATCGAGCTGATGCGCGACGTGGCCATCCGCTTCAACGCCACCTATGGGGACACCCTGGTGGTGCCCGAGCACCGCATCCCCGAGGTCGGCGCCCGGATCATGGACCTGCAGGACCCCACGATGAAGATGAGCACCACCAGCTCGGAGGAGAAAGGCCGGATCTACATCGACGACGAGGAGAAGGCCATCCTCAAGAAGGTCAAGAGCGCGGTCACCGACTCCGGCGGCGACGTGCGCCGCGGCCCCGACAAGGCCGGCATCACCAACCTGATCGACATCCTGGCCGTGGTCCGCGGCGTCGGGCCGGAGGCCGTCGAAGCCGAGTTCGAGGGCCAGCAGTACGGCGCCTTCAAGGGGGCGGTGGCCGAGGCGCTGGTGGACTACCTGCGGCCCGTGCGCGAGCGCTACGCCGAGCTGCGTCCCGACGAGGCGGCGCTGGAGGCGGCGCTGGGGCGCGGGGCCGAACAGGCGCGGGAGATGGCGGCGGAGACCATGGTCGACGTGCGCGCGGCCATGGGGGTCGGGAGGCCGGTTTAGCCGTTCTAGGCGGTCGTGATCTGTTCCTGGTCGCCGCGCGAGTCCAGCTCGACGGCGAACTCCTGCGTCTTGTCGTCGCGCACCATTGCCGAGTCCAGCAGCGGGTTGACGATTCCGCGCAGGACCGAGAACGCCGCCCACCGGCGGGGGCGGATGATCCGTGGCGCGCGCTTCTCGATCCCGTCCACGACGCCCTTGCCGGCCTCGGAGGGCTGCAGCCGCTTCTGGAGCAGCTTCGGTGTGAGCTCCTGGACCTTGCCCGCCGCGGGGTCCTGGTCGATGCCGATGTGCACCATCTCGGTGTCGATGAAGCCGAAGTAGGCCACGCTGGCCCCGGCGCCGTGCTGGGCCAGCTCCACCCTCAGCGCGCGGCCCAGCTGCTCCACGCCGGCCTTGGCCATGGCGTAGGGCGCGGTGCCCACGCCGTTGACGAACGCGTAGACGGACGCCACGACCACGACGTGGCCCTT
>DASQLM010000312.1:0-2340 GCA_035630015.1 Thermoleophilaceae bacterium
GTCCCCGACACCACCTCGGGCTTCCGCGCCTACAACCGCGAGGCCGCCCTGCAGATGGTCGTGGTCTCGCGCTTCACCTACACGCTCGAGACCATCATCCAGGCCGGCAAGACGCTCGTGGCCGTCGACCACGTGCCGATCCGGACCAACGAGAAGACGCGCGAGTCGCGCCTGTTCCCGTCGATGTCGGCCTACGTGCGCCGCAACGCCGTGGCCATCTTCCGCGTGTACGCGCTGTACGAGCCGCTGCGCGTGTTCATGATCGCCGCGGGCCTCGTCGCCGTCCCGGCCGCCGTGATCTGGGCGCGCTTCATCTACTTCTTCCTGATCGGCGAGGGAGAGGGCCACGTCCAGTCGCTGATCCTGGGCTCGACCCTGCTGATCATCGCTGTGATCTTCGTGGCGCTGGGTGTGATCGGCGACCTGCTGGCCGCGTCCCGGTCGATGCAGCAGCGCACGCTGGAGCGCGTGCGGCGCGTGGAGCTGAGCCTGGGCGTCGCGCCCTCGCACTACGAGCCCGCCGAGGCGCCCGACACGGGCACCACCGGCGCCGATTCGCACGGCGCGACCGGCAAGCGCGAGGAGGTCCGGCTATGAGCTCCGGGGTCGCCACACCGGGATCGACCGATCCGGGCACAGCCCCGACGGGCAACACCTTCGACAAGTACGGGTCCACCAACCCGGTCGTGCGCCGGCTGATGGCCCGCTTCCACGGCACGCTTGACGAGCTCTGGCACCAGGCCGCCCCCGCGTCGGTGCTCGACGTGGGCTGCGGCGAGGGCGTGCTCACCCACGAGTGGGCCGAGCGGCTGGGCGACAAGCGGATCGTGGGCATCGACCTGGACGACCCCGAGCTGCAGGCCGAGTGGGCCACCCGCCAGCGCCCGAACCTGCAGTACCGGATCGAGGAGGCCACGGCGCTGCCGTTCGCCGACGGCGAGTTCGAGCTGGCCACCGCCATCGAGGTGCTGGAGCACGTGCCCGAGCCCGAGGCCACGGTGGCCGAGATGGCCCGCGTTGCCAGCCGGCACCTGCTGGTGTCCGTTCCGCGCGAGCCGATGTGGCGCGGGCTGAACATGGCCCGCGGGGCGTACATCAAGCAGCTGGGCAACACGCCCGGCCATGTGAACCACTGGTCCAAGCGCTCGTTCGTGAAGCTGCTGGGCCGGCACGGTGAAGTGGTGGAGGCGCGTTCGCCCTTCCCCTGGTCCATGCTGCTCGTTCGCCTGTAGGTCCCATGACCGAACCCGAGGAAGGCGGCTATCAGCGCGGGGCCGCGCTGCTGTCGCTGGGCATCGGCACCACCGGGCTGGTCACCTACGGCTACTTCGCGCTGGCCTCACACAACCTGACCGAGGCCCAGTACGGCGGCATCACGCTGCTGTGGTCGGCGGTCTTCATCACGGTGTCCGTGCTCTACCGGCCGGTGGAGCAGCTGCTGTCGCGCACCATCGCCGAGCGCGACGCCCACGGCACCACCGGCAACGAGCACCTGCGCGTGGCGGCCACGATCCAGCTGGTCCTGGGCATCGCGTTCGTGATCGCCGCGCTGGCCCTCAAGGGGCCGATCCAGGACGACCTGTTCAACGGCTCGTCCACGCTCTACCGCGTGCTGATCGTGTCGGTGCTGGCCTACGCGGTCAGCTACTTCGCGCGCGGCTTCCTGGCCGGCCGGCGCCGCTTCGGCCTCTACGGCGCGCTGGTGCTGATGGAGGCCTGCTCCCGGGTGCTCTTCGCCGTGGCCGTGGCGGTGGGCATCGCCGAGGGCCAGTCGGTGGTGGCGCTGGGCATGGCCGCCGCGCCGATCGTGTCGCTGGCGGTGGTGCCGCTCGCGCTCGCGCGCACGCGGGCGCCCGCACCCGCCATGACCGAGGAGGAGGCGGGCGCCGAGGCGCGCCACCTGGACGAGGTCTCGGCCATCGAGCCCGGCGGCGAGCCCGAGTTCTCGCTGGCCAACGGCACCGGCTTCGCGGTCGCGGTGCTGGTGATCATGCTGGCCGAGCAGACGTTCCTGAACGCCGGCCCGCTGCTGGTCAAGGCCACCGAGGGCGGCGCCGAGGGGGCGGCGCTGGCGGGCTTCACGTTCAACGTGCTGCTGATCGCGCGTGCGCCGCTGCAGCTGTTCCAGGCGGTGCAGACGTCGATCCTGCCCCACCTGACCCGGCTGGGCGCCCGCGGCGAGACCGACCCGTTCAAGCGCAGCGTGAACGTGACCCTGACCGCCATCGCCGGGTTCGCGGGCGTGGTGGCGGTCGGCATGGCCATCGCCGGCCCGTTCGCCATGGACCTGGTGTTCGGCGGCGAGTTCCCCTACGACCGGCTCGGGCTGGTCCTGATCTC
>DASQLM010000313.1:0-3826 GCA_035630015.1 Thermoleophilaceae bacterium
CCGCCTGGATCAGAAGCAGCAGCGTGGCCGGGATGGCCAGCACCAGGCCGAAACCCGTCCACGCCGGCGAGCCGCGCACCGCCAGCAGCACCAGGCCCAGCACCGCCACGCCGAACACGCTGAACAGCGAGCGGCCCACGCTGCCCTCCATGAACGGGTAGACCAGGACGCCAAGCAGCTGGGCTGCCAGGAGCACGGCAGAGGGTTCGCGCTTGGCCAGGCGCAGCACCCCGGCAACGTAGCCCCGGGGGCGGTCGGCTAGGCCGCGCCGGCCGCAACTCGGGCACGGCCCACCGGTTGAAGGGGCATGCGCATGCGCACCCCCATCCTCGCCGTGGCCCTGACCCTGATCGTGGCCGCTCCGGCCCAGGCGTCGTTCGGCGGCGCGCCGGGCAAGCTCGCCTTCATGCAGGGCGACGTGGGCTCCACCCAGCCGTACGGGCTGGCGACCGCGAACCCGGACGGCACGCTGCAGATGCTGGTCGGCCCCACCTGCCGGGAGGGCGCGACGGCGCCGTGCCCCGCGAACGCCAGCTGGTCCAGCGACGGGCGGCGGATCGCGTTCGACCGGGCGGGCCAGATCCGGATCATGGACGCCGACGGCAGTGACCGCGAGGGCTTCGGCGGACCGAGCCTGATCGGCCTGGCGCGGCCCGCGTTCGACCCCACCGGCACCCAGCTGGCGTTCCAGGGGGTGGGCACCGACGGCCGCCGCGACATCTACATCCGCAACATCGACACGCGCGTGACCCGCCGCCTGACGTTCGCCGGCGGTGCCGAGCCCGCCTGGGGCAGCGACGGCCGGATCGCCTTCACGCGCGCGGGCAACATCTACGTGATCAACGCCGACGGCACCGGCAAGCGCCGCATCACAGGCAAGGGCGGCGTGCAGGCCGACTGGTCGCCGGACTCGCAGCGGCTGGTGTTCGTGCGCCGCGGCAACGTCTACCGCGTGAACCAGGACGCCAAGGACCTGAAGAAGCTGACGGGCAAGACCGGCTACGAGCCCGTCTGGCAGACCGACGGCACGCGCGTGCTGTTCCACCGCAACGTCTCGGGCAACCGCTCGATCTACTCGGTCAACCTGGGCGCGGCCGACCTGCGCCTGCAGGTGCGCGGCGTCGAGGGCCGGGGCGTGAACGTGTTCAGCGTCAGCCAGCAGCCGCTGCGCTAGGCCCCCCGGCCATACTCGGGGACATGGACCGAGCCGCACTGATCGTGGTCGACGTGCAGCGCGCGTTTGACGACCCGGTCTGGGGCCCGCGCGACAACCCGGACTGTGAGGCCAACGTGGCCCGCCTGCTGGCCGCCTGGCGCAAGCGCGGCTGGCCGGTCGTGTTCGTGCGCCACGACTCGGAGGAGGAGGGCTCGCCGCTGGCGCCGGACCATCCGGGCAACGCGTTCAAGGATGAGATCACCGGCGAGCCCGACCTGCTGGTGACCAAGCAGGTGAACTCGGCCTTCTACGGCGACCCGGACCTGCACGCCTGGCTGAGCGCCCACAACCTGAGCGACATCGTCGTCTGCGGCATCACCACCAACCACTGCTGCGAGACGACCGCCCGGATGGCCGGCAACCTGGGCTACGAGGTCTGGTTCTGCCTGGACGCCACCTGCACGTTCGACCGTGCGGGCCCGGACGGCGTGGTCATCCCCGCCGCGGATCTCTCGCGCGCCACCGCCGCCAGCCTGCACGGCGAGTTCGCCACCGTGGTGGACACTGACGAGCTGCTGGCGCGGTAGGCGTGGCGGTCCAGGTGCACGCGTCCGACTTCCTCGGTGGGCCGGGATACCTGAACTCGGCCAGCGTGGGCCTGCCGCCGCGCAGCGCGCGCGAGGAGCTGGCCGGCGCCACCGAGCGGTGGCATAAGGGCCGGATCCAGCCGCCGGAGTTCGACCAGTGGGTGGAGCGGGCGCGATCGTCGTTCGCCCGCATCAACGGCGTCGACCCGGCCACGGTGGCCATCGGCGCCAACGTGTCCTCGTTCGTCGGCCTGGTGGCCGGCTCGCTGCCGCGCGGCGCGCGAGTGGTGGGCTACCGCGGCGAGTTCTCCTCGCTGCTGTTCCCGTTCATGGCCCGCGGCGACCTGGACGTGCACCTGGTGGAGCTGGAGGAGCTGGCCGGCGCGGTGGACGCCCGGACCGCGCTGGCCGTGGTCAGCGCGGCGCAGTCCTCCGACGGGCGGCTGGCTGCCCTTGACGACATCGCGGCCACCGGAGCGCGCACGCTCGTGGACACCACCCAGGCCGCGGGCTGGCTGGCGCTGGACGCCTCGCGCTTCGACTACACGGTCTGCGCCGCTTACAAGTGGCTGCTGTCGCCACGCGGCACGGCGTTCATGACGGTGCGGCCAGAGCGGATGGACGAGCTGGTCCCGGCCGCCGCCGGCTGGTACGCGGGCGAGCTGCCGTGGGAGTCGGTGTACGGGCCGGAGATGCGCCTGGCGGCCGGCGCGCGGCGCTTCGACCTGTCGCCGTCGTGGCTGTCGTGGGTGGGTACCGCGCCCGCCCTGGAGTACCTCGAGCACACGGGCATCGAGGCCGTGCACGCCCACGACGTGGGCCTGGCGGACGCGCTGCGCGAACGCTTGCACATGCCGCCCGCGGGGTCGGCGATCGTGTCCGTGGACCGCCCCGGCGCCGCCGAGCGGCTGGCCGAGGCGGGCATCGTCGCGGCGGTGCGCGACGGCCGCGCCCGGGTGGGCTTCCACCTCTACAACACGGCCTCCGACGTGGACGCCGTGGTGGCGGCGCTGGGCTAGCGCAGCGGGCCCGGCTCGTCCGGGCGAGGATCGACCAGGTCGCGCTGGGTCCACATCACGTCGTGCCAGGCCCCGTGCTTGAAGCCGATCCTGCGGTAGGTCCCCGCGGGCTGGAAGCCCATGGCGCGGTGCAGGCCCTCGCTGGCCGGGTTGGGCAGCGTGGTGCCGGCCACCGCGGTCAGGTAGCCGCGGCCGGCCAGGCGGGCGAACAGCTCCCGGTACAGCGCGCGGCCCAGGCCGGTGCGGCGCAGATCCAGCTGCAGGTACACGCTGACCTCGCAGGCCCACGCGTACGCGGCGCGCTCCTTGTACAGCCCGCCGTAGGCGTAGCCCACCACGGCCGAGCCCTCCTGGGCCACCACCCAGGCGTGGTCGCGCAGGCTGCGCGCGATCCGGCCGGACATCTCCGCGGCCGTGGGCGGGACGGTCTCGAACGTGATCGCGGTGTCGCGCACGTAGGGCTCGTAGATGGCCGCACAGGCGGCGCCGTCGTTCTCGGAGGCGTCCCGGATCTCCACGGCTAGGCGCCGCGGGTGAACGAGCGGCTGTCGTCGCTCATGGGCCGGTAGATCTGCTTGAAGTCGAACGCGTAGTCGAAGTCGTCCTTCTCGTAGGCCTGCGCGCCCTCGATGTCCACGTTGTGCACGATCACCAGCTCCTCGCTGGTGCGCGAGGCCTGGACCAGGCATATGCCCGACGGCGCCCAGATGCCCGAGCCGCCCCAGAACGTGGCGCCGTTCACGCCGTGCGCGCCCACCGCGTTGCAGGCGATGGTCCAGAACTGGTTGGTCGCGGACGACGCCGGCATCACGTAGTCCCACAGGTCGCCGTAGTAGTGGTCGGTGCGCAGGTTCATGCCGGGGTAGTCGCGGCCCCCGGCGGCGCGCCACGACGCCATCTGCACGACGGCGTCCACCTCCTCCACCATCGCGTACTCGCGCAGCAGCTCGCTGAACAGGTAGTCGTAACAGGTGGTGAAGCCCAGCTTGCCGTGGCGCGTCTCCATGACCAGCCGGTCGTCGCGGCCGCTGTCGGTGTAGTCCTTCTCGATGCCCGGCAGGAAG
>DASQLM010000314.1:0-3760 GCA_035630015.1 Thermoleophilaceae bacterium
CGCGCCATGCCCGCCGCCGACTTCCTCCGTGGTCGTGGCTGAGGACGCCGTGGATCTCGGGCCGGGCTGTCCCGCCTGTGGCGAGCCGTGGCTGCGCGCCACGAACCTGGCCGGGCGCTACCGGTGCGTCAACTGCCTGCACCGCTTCGAGCTGCGCTCGGAGTGCGACCACTGCGGCGCCCACAGCACGATCGCCCGCATGTCCGACACGGCGAACGTGATCTGCCGCAACTGCGGCAACTCGATGCTGCGGCCGATCTAGACCTCGCCTAAGCGCTGGGCGTCGCGGCCGCGTTGGCCTCGGCCTGCTGCTTGCGCCGCACGCCGCTCTCCAGCTCACCCGCGGGCAGGACCGCGCCGAAGTGCTCGCCGGTCTCGGTCACCGTGCTGGCGGGAGCATCGGTCGCCGGCTGCACATCGGGCGCCTTCTTCAGCGCGCCCTTCTCGTAGCTCACGCGCAGGTAGGAGCGGGTGATGCTGGAGCGTTCCAGCGGCACCAGGGTCAGCGACTTGCCGAGGGTGCCGTGCTTGACCGCCGCGGCCACGGGAACGGTGGACCCGGCCTCGTAGTACAGGTCCTCCAGCTTGCCGATCTTCTCGCCGTCCGGGTCGACCACGTCCTGGCCGAGCCACTCCTCGATGTGCTCGATCTCCATGGGCCCGGGCCTACCCGGCCGCCGACACCTCAACCGGGATGCCGTTGAGCACCGCGTTGCCGGACACCGGCTCCACGGCCGACTCGTCGCTGAGCACGTTGCTGTTCACGCCGTGGTGGGCGCCCGCCACCGCCATCCGCATGCCGGGCTGGTCGTGGCCCCAGCCGTGGGGCAGACTGACCACGCCGGGCATGACCGAGTCCGTGATCTCCACCGGCGCCTCGACGCGCCCGGCGGCCGACCGCAGCACCGCGGCCGCGCCCTCGGCCAGGCCCAGCCGCTCGGCGTCGTCGGGGTGCAGCTGCGCGGTGCAGCGCTCCTTGCCCTTCACCAGCGGCTCCAGGTTGTGCATCCACGAGTTGTTCGACCGCAGCTGGCGCCGCCCCACCAGCACCATCTCGGGGGCGGCGGCCGCCAGCGACTCGCGCAGCCGCGGCACGTCCGCGACGATCGCCTGGGGCGCCAGCTCGACCTTGCCGGAGGCCGTGCGCAGCACGTCGGGGATCCGGGGCTCCAGCGGACCCAGGTCCACGCCGTGCGGGTTCTCCTCCAGCACCGCCAGGGTCAGGCCCTCGGGGTCATCGCCGAAGGCGTCGCCGTAGGCGCCCACGCGCAGCAGCAGGTCCAGCATCCGCTCGGGCCCCCGGCGGGGCTCGAGCTCGGCCAGGATCTCGGCGGGGTCCCGGCCGGCGATCCGCGAGTGCTGGTCGCCGACCTCGCGCTGGATCATCGCGCCGATGACCATGGCGTCGACGCTGTCCACGTCCACCTCCGGGCCCTGGCCGGAGACGACCCCCGTCAGCCGCGCCAGCGTCCTCCACTCCGCCGGCAGCTCGGATTCCAGGATCGCGGGCGAGAAGTTGGCCACGTTGCGCGCGGCCAGCTGGTAGAGGGCCAGGTCGTACTGGGACTTCTCCAGTGGGCCGGGCGCGGGCAGGACCACGTCGGCGTGGCGCGTGGTCTCGTTCACGTAGATGTCGATCGAGAGCATGAAGTCCAGGCCCTCGACCGCCCGCTGCAGCCGGTCGGAGTTCGGCGTGGACACCAGCGGGTTGCCGGCCATGGTCACCAGCGCGCGGATGCGGCCCTCGCCGGGCGTGTCGATCTCCTCGGCCAGGGCCGACACGGGCAGCTCGCCCAGCGCCTCGGGCAACCCGCGCACGCGCGTCTGCCAGCGGTCGATGGCGAAGCCACGCCCTTGGCCGGGGCGACCGACCGAGTTGCGCTGGCCGGCGGCCGCCCGCGTGAACATGGCACCGCCCTCGCGGTCGAGGTTGCCGGTCAGCACGTTCAGCACGTCCACCAGCCAGCTGGTCAGCGTGCCGAACGTCTGCGTGGTGGTGCCGATCCGGCCGTACACCGCGGCCCGCTCGGCGCCCGCCAGCTCGCGCGCCAGCCGCCGGATCTGCTCGGCGCCGATGCCGCACGCCGGCGCCACCGCCTCGGGGGTGAAGCCCGCGACCAGCGCCTGTACCTCGTCCAGGCCCTCGAGGTGGCCGGCAAGCGCGCCCACGTCGGCCAGGCCCTCCTCGAACAGGACCTGGGCCATGGCCATCAGCAGGTGGGCGTCGTGACCGGGCCGGATGAAGTGGTGCTCGTCGGCCACCTCGGCGGTGCGGGTGCGGCGCGGGTCGACCACCACCACGCGGCCGCCGCGTTCGCGGATGCGCCGCAGCCGCCCGCGCATGTCAGGCGCGGTCAGCAGGCTGCCGTTCGAGACCAGCGGGTTGGCGCCAAGGATCAGCAGGTGGTCGGTGCGGTCCACGTCGGGCACCGGGATGCTCAGAGGCGTGCCGAACATCAGGCCCGAGGACACGTGCTTGGGCATCTGGTCGACGCTGCTGGCGGTGAACACGTTGCGGCTGGCCAGCGCCTTCAGGAACACCGGGCCGTAGGTCAGCGCCGACAGGTTGTGGGCGTTGGGGTTGCCCACGTACGCCGCCACCGCGTCGCGGCCGTGCTCGGCCAGGATGGGGGACAGGCGCTGGTCGATCACGCGGAACGCCTCGTCCCACGTGGCCTCCGCCAGCTCGCCGTCGGGGCCGCGCACCAGCGGCGCGCGGAGCCGGTCGGGGTCGGCGCTCAGGTGCTCCAGGCCGGTGGCCTTGGGGCACAGGAAGCCCTTGCTGAACACGTCCTCGGCGTCGCCGCGCACCTTGACGACGTCACGGCCGTCCAGTTCGACGCTGAGGCCGCAGGTGGCCTCGCAGAAGGGACAGGTCCGGATATGTGTGGTGGTGGCTCCGACGGGGAGCGAGCCTACGCGCGCGCGGGCAGCGAGTCCAGCGTCTCCTTGAGGTCCGCGACCGTCTGGAAGTCCAGCCCGAGGGCGTGGTCGTGGCGGTGGGCCACCTTGCCGTCCTCGTCGACGATGATCGCGGCGCGCTTGGTCGCCTTCAGCCGCTTCGCATAGGCGTCGTACTGCTGGGCCACCGACCCGTCGGGGTCGGCCAGCAGCGGCACGTTGAGCCGGTGGTTGTCCTGGAAGGACTTCTTGGAGTCGACGTCCTTGCCGGAGATGCCCACGGCCGTCACGCCCAGGGCCCCGAACGCCTCGGCGTTGTCGCGGTAGGAGCAGAACTGCTTGGTGCAGACGGTGGTCTCGTCGCCGGGGTAGAACAGCAGCAGCACCCGCTCGCCACGGTGGTCGGACAGGCGGAACGTGCCGTCCGTGCCCTCCAGCTCGAAGTCCGGCGCAACGTCTCCTACTGCGGGGTGCTTGGCCATGCGCGCGACACTACTCGGCGCGGTACAGCGCATAGAGCAGCCCGCACAGTGCCAGCGCGCCAGATATGTACCCGACCTCCACCTGGAGCACGCGGTCGTCGAACGCCGGCACCAGCAGGAAGGCCACGAACGCCGTTGCCGACACCACCCAGCAGAAGCACGCCCGCAGCGCCTGGTTGCGCGCCAGGAGGGCCTGGTTCAGGGTCGCCGCCGCCAGGTACAGGCCCATGCCCACCGAGATCAGGACCAGCCCGAGCCGGTCGTAGGGGAACTCGCCGCCGAACACCAGGTCCATGGCGAACGGGCCGGCGATGGCCATGCCGACCGCCACCACGCCCGCGAACCCGGCGATGGCGGTCAGGGTCACGTTCACGCTG
>DASQLM010000315.1:0-4941 GCA_035630015.1 Thermoleophilaceae bacterium
TCGACGGCTTCACCGGCCACCTGCCGATGCGGCGCGCCCGCGACTTCCAGGGCTGGATGCAGATCTCCGTGGGCTGCAACTGCAAGTGCGCCTACTGCATCGTGCCGTCCACCCGCGGGCGCGAGGTGTCCCGGCCCGCCCGCGAGCTGCTGGCGGAGGCCGAGCGGCTGGCCGCCGACGGCGTGCGCGAGGTCACGCTGCTGGGCCAGAACGTGAACTCCTACGGCCGCGACCTGCCGAAGGGCGCCAAGACCACGTTCGCCGAGCTGCTGGCCATGGTCGACGCCGTCGAGGGCATCGACCGCATCCGCTACACCAGCCCGCACCCCAAGGACATGCGCGAGGACGTGGTGGCCGCCCACGCCGAGCTGGAGTCGCTGTGCGAGCACATCCACCTGCCGCTCCAGGCCGGGTCGTCCCGGGTGCTGAAGGCCATGCGCCGCACCTACGACCGCGAGCGCTACATGGACCGCGTAGCCATGATCCGGGCCGCCGTGCCCGACGTCGCGCTGACCACGGACATCATCGTGGGCTTCCCGGGCGAGACCGAGGCCGAGTTCACCGAGACGCTGGAGGTGGCCGAGGAGGTGGGCTACGACTCGGCGTTCACCTTCATCTACTCGCCCCGGCGCGAGACCACCGCGGCCGAGCTGCCCGGCCAGCTCCCGCACGAGGTCAAGCGCGAGCGCATGGAGCGTCTGGTCGAGGTGATCCAGCGGCGGGCGCACGAGCGCTCGCAGCGGTTCGTGGGGCGCACGATGGAGGTGCTGGTGGAGGGCACCTCGCGCACCGACGAGGAACGCCTGCGCGGGCGCACCCGCCACAACAAGGCCGTGAACTTCACCGGCCTGGGCCGGCCGGGCGACATGGTGGACGTGGAGATCGAGTCGGCCACCAGCCAGACGCTGGCCGGGTCCGAGCGGCTGCTCTCCCGCATCGCCTGACGTGGCGGTGCCCGTGATCGCGGTGTTCGGCCCAACGGGGGTCGGCAAGACCGCGCTGGCGCTGGCGCTGGCCGACCGCATGCGCGAGCAGGGTGCGGACCCCGTGGCCATTTCCGCCGACGCGCTCCAGGTCTACCGCGGCCTCGAGGTGCTGACCGGCGCGCCCACCGCGGCCGAGCGCGAGCGGCTCGAGCACCGGCTCGTGGGGTTCGTGCCGCTGGACGAGGAGTACTCGGCGGGTCGCTACATGGAGGCCGCGCACGCCGAGGTGGACGCGGCGCTCGAGGCCGGGCGGACGCCCATCGTGGTCGGCGGCACCGGCCTCTACCTGCGGGCCGCGCTGGCCCAGCTGGACCTGGCCCCGCCACCCCCGCCGGAGCTGCGCTCCCGGCTGGAGGCGCAAGCGCCGGCGGAGCTGCACGCCGAGCTGGCCGGCCGAGCGCCCGGCCTGGCGGCCGAGATCGATCCCGGCGACGGCAAGCGCCTGGTGCGCACGCTCGAGCTGCTGGAGATGGGCCAGACGCCACCGCGGCCCGGCGACGACTCCCAGCTGTGGACGGCCGACACCCGCCACCCGACGCTGCTGGTCGGGCTGACCATGGAGCGCGAGGCGCTGTACGCCGCCATCGACGCGCGCGTGGACGCCATGGTCGCCGCGGGCGCCGCCGAGGAGGTGCGCCGCGCGGAGGCCGCGGGCATCTCGCGCACCGCCCGCTACGCGCTGGGCTTCGACGAGCTGCTGGCCGGCGACGTGGAGGCGATGAAGAAGCGCACGCGCAACTACGCCCGCCGCCAGCTCACCTGGATGCGCAAGCTCGAGGGGGTGCGCCTGACGGACGTGACCGGCAGGCCGGTGGACGCGCTGGCCGCATCCGTGGCGGCAGCGGCAGCCACCGATCTCTAGGTTCCCTGCCGTGCGATTCGAGAAGTGGCAGGCGCTGGGCAACGACTACGCGGTCATCGAGGGCGCTGCCCTGCCCTTCGAGCTGACGCCCGCGCGGATAGAGGCCTTCTGCGCCTTCCACACCGGCGTCGGCGCCGACGGCATCCTGCTGCTGTCCGAGACCGAGGAGCGGGGCATGGTGGCCTCGCTGCGCATCTTCAACCCGGACGGCTCGGAGGCCGAGCTGTCGGGCAACGGCGTGCGCGAGGCGGTCATGTACCTGCGCCGGTCGGGGTGGACGGACTCCGACTCGTTCTCGCTCCAGACGGCAGCCGGAGAGGTGCGCCCGCGGATCACCGGGCCGACAACGTGCACGGTCGACATGGGCCGGGCGGCGCTGTCCTCGGACTCCTACCCCTCGGGCGGGCCGGACGGCACCGGGACCGTGGAGGCAGGGGGCCGCGAGCTGGGCTTCCAGTTCGTGTCCATCGGCAACCCCCAGTGCGCGATCGAGTGGGGCCAGGATCTCGACGAGCTGGAGCTGCCGGCGCTGGGCGCGCCGATCGAGCGCCACGAGCTGTTCCCCAACCGCACCAACGTCTCGTTCTGGCGCCAGACCGGAGACGCCGAGATCCGGGCGCGGATCTTCGAGCGCGGGGTGGGGGAGACGATGTCGTCGGGCACCGGAGCCACCGGCGCCGCCGTGGCCGCGGTCCTGCGCGGCGCCGACAGCCCGGTCACCGTGAAGCTGGACGGCGGCGATCTCGAGGTCGACGTTGGCGAGGACCTGCACGTGGACCTCACCGGCTGGGCGGTGCCGGTCTACGCCGGCGAGCTCAGCGACGAGTTCGTTGCCGCTCTGCGCGAGCGCTAGTTCTTGATTCCGGCCCGGCGCAGCAGCTGCTGGCCGGGAAGCGAGCAGACCATGCCGTACTTCTTGCTGGCCTGGTAGCGCGCCGCGGGGGCCTTCGCCAGCCCCTTGGTGGGCGCCCGGACGGTGCGCAGGGCCTTCTTGGACCGGTTGATGCGCAGCACGTCGATCCCGCCGGCGGTGTCGATGCCGTACACCACCTGCCGCTTGGGGTCGGACGGCGCGAAGTAGGCGGCCCAGAAGCTGCCGGCGGTGGCGTAGTAGCCCACCTGGCGGATCTTGCGCGGGTTGGAGATGTCCAGGAAGCGCACGCCCTGGTCGTACCAGCCCTGGGCGACCAGGCCGCGGTCCACGTCGAACCAGTGGGCCGAGCAGTTGGCCGTCGCGGGCGAGCGCCCGCGCAGGCTCAGGAGCTCGTTCAGCTCGGTGGTCCACAGGTCCAGGAGCTCGAGCTTGCGGGTGCCGTCGGAGTTGCGGCCCTTGGTGATCTGCCACGTCTGCAGCGAGCCCTGGCCGTCGCAGCCGGGGCGGGTGTAGTCCTCCTCGGTGACGGCCATGACGTCGCCGCTGCCGCCCACCCCGGGGCGCGAGGAGGCGATCCTGGCCTTGCCCTTGCGGCGCGCGGTCAGCGAGGTGCGCATGGAGTTGTGGTGCAGGAAGTCCAGCGGGCTCTCGTTGGCATTCCCGGGCACACCGGGACCGGAGTTGCCGGTGTTGGTCACGTTCTCGTCGGACCGGAACACCAGCTGGGGCTTGAGCGGGTTGCCGGTGGTGCGGTAGCCGAAGGTGCCGTCCTCGCCCGTGATCCAGGCGATCCCGGCCTTGTCCACGAACACGTCGTGCGTGAAGCCGGGCTCGTCGGTGGGCTCGCCCGCCCGCTCCTTGGGCACGGGCATGGTGAAGGTGCCCAGGAACTTGGGGGCGCTCTTGTCGGCCAGGTCGTAGACCGCGATGCCTTCCTCGGTCCCGGTGGTCCATAGGTAGCGGCAGCCCTGGATGCAGTTGGCGATGTGGCCGTTGCCCGTGCCCTTCACGCCCAGCAGCTCGTTCAGCGGGGTGGCGGGCAGCTGGGTCGGGGTCACCGACCGCAGCGCCGGCTTGCGCGGGTCCTTGACGTCGATCACGTACAGCGCGCCGACGGTGGAGAAGCTCGGGTCGTTGCTGATGACCACGACGCCGTCGCCCACGTCCACGTCCTCGTTCTCGAAGTGGGGCAGGGTCAGGTGGCTCAGCAGCTCGGGCACGGCCGGCTCGCTGACGTCGTAGATGAACAGGCCGGTGGCGGCGGTCACGTACATCGTGTCCCCGTCGGGCGAGAAGCGCGCGCCGATGGCGCCGGCGGCCTCGGGGTGCTTGCCCAGCAGGCGCACGTTGTCGGACTTGAGGGGCGCCGCGCCGGCCGGACCGGCCGCGAGCGCGCAGATGAGGGTGAGGAGGGCCAGGACCCCTGCCAGGGAACGCATGCGCGGCGTTATCCCCACGATCGGCGGCCACCAATCATCCATAGAGTGCCGCGCATGAAGACGAGTGAGCGCCTGGACCGCCTGCCCCCGTACCTGTTCGCCGAGCTGTCGCGCAAGATCGACGCCAAGAAGGCCGAGGGCGTGGACGTGATCAGCCTCGGGATCGGCGATCCCGACATGCCCACCCCCGAGCTGGTGCCGGACGCCCTCGCGGCGGCCGCGCACGATCCGGGCACCCACCAGTACCCCTCCAACCGCGGCCGCGCCGAGCTGCGCGACGCGTTCGCGCGCTTCTACCAGCGCCGCTTCGGGGTCGAGCTGGACACCGCAACCGAGATCATCCCCGCGCTGGGCGCCAAGGAGTGCGTGTTCAACGTGAACCTGGCCTTCCTGGACCCGGGCACGTGCGCGCTGGCCGCCGACCCCGGCTACCCGGTCTACACGGGCGGCCCGCTGCTGACCGGCGCCGATGCCGTGCTGATGCCGCTGGTGCCCGAGCTGGGCTTCGTGCCCGACCTGGAGGCCATCTCGGCCGAGGACGCCGAGCGCGCCCGGCTGATGTTCCTGAACTACCCGAACAACCCCACCGGCGCCGTGGTGCCCGACGGGTTCTTCGAGCAGGTTGTTGAGTACGCGCGCGCCAACGACATCCTGGTGGTGCACGACGCCTCGTACACCGAGACCACCTTCGACGGTTACGTGGCCCCCAGCTTCCTGGAGACGCCGGGCGCCAAGGAGGTGGGCGTCGAGATCTTCTCGCTGTCCAAGGGCTACAACATG
>DASQLM010000316.1:0-2254 GCA_035630015.1 Thermoleophilaceae bacterium
CTCGATCCTGGACGCGGTGATGATGTCCCGCGCCCGAATCCGCCCCTTCCGCCACAACCGGCTCGACAAGCTGGAGAAGATGCTGGACCGCGCCGGCTCCGACGGCGGCGGCGTGCTGGTGGTGGTCGACGGCGTGTTCTCTATGGAGGGCGACCTGGCGCCGCTGCCGCAGATCGTGGAGCTGTGCGCCCGCTACGAGGCCCGGCTGATGGTGGACGAGGCCCACGGGGTCGGCGTCCTGGGCGCCGACGGCACCGGCGCCTGTGAGGTCTTCGGCGTGGCCGAGCAGGTGGACCTGCGGATGGGCACCTTCTCCAAGTCGCTGGCCTCCTGCGGCGGCTTCATCTCCGGGCCGTCGGAGGTCATCGACTTCCTGCGCGTGCAGTCACGCGCCTTCATGTTCACCGCCTCCGCCGTGCCCGCGGCAGTGGGCGCCACGCTGGCGGCGCTGCGCGTGATCCGCTCGGACGAGGGCCGCGAGCTGCTGGCCCGGGTGCTCGAGAACGCCCGCTACCTGCAGCGCGGGCTCGACGAGCGCGGCTTCGACGTCGTACAGCCCACCCCGATGCCGGACGGCTCCGACCTGCTGACGCCGATCGTGCCGGTCACGATCGGTGACGACTGGCAGGCCGTGCTGTTCTGGAAGGCCCTCTACGACGAGGGCGTCTACGCCAACGTGGCGCTGTACCCGGCCGTCCCCCGCGGTGGCGCGCTGCTGCGCACCAGCGTGATGGCCACCCACGAGCGCTCCCAGCTGGACGAGGCCCTGGCGGCGTTCGAGAAGGCGCGCGAGGCGGTCGAGCAGTCCTCCGGCGCCCCGGCGCCCGCTGGATCCTAGGAGGGAGGTAGCGGGCGCCGTGGGGCGTCAGAAGCGGGGGAAGAAGCGACGGTGCAGGCCGCGGCGCAGCGAGGTGACGTGCTGCACCTCGTGGCGGTGCCAGCAGGCGACCTCCCATGTGAGCATGGGGTTCACGCGGCCTGCTCCTGCCGGCGCTGCAGGTCCAGCAGCTCCAGCACGTGCCGCGTGCGACGGAAGGGATCGGCCACCGCGGTGGCTCCCCGGACCGCCCGGGCGGCGACCAGCTCGCCGTCCACGAACGCCAGCAGCGCGTCGCCTTCGGGGGCATCGGCCTCGTCGAGCGCGGCGAGGTGGCGGACAGCGGTCACGTCATTGTCGGTGGCGTGGCGGATTGTGATCTCGCTGTGCATCGGTGGTCTCCTTGCGTAACCGTCTTTACCTGGACACTGGTTAGTACACTATCACCGGCTAAGCTAGATAGCCAGTTACGAACACTGATACGCTCCATAAGCTGCGCTGCTGACCCATGAGCCACGAATCAGAAACCGCGAAACGGGCACCCGACGATCTGGCGCTCGTCCAGCGCTTCATCAACACGGTGGAGCTGGACGAGGGACCCGAGGACGACGAGCTGACCGACCCCGCCGCGCTGGTGGCGTGGCTGGCCGAGCGCGGCCTCTGCGAGCCGGGCGCGAAGGGCACCCAGGCGGAGCTCGAGCGCGCCCTCGTGGTGCGCGAGGGCCTGCGCGCGGTCCTGGACACCCACAACGGCGGCCAACCCGATCCCAAGGCCGTGGCGGCGCTCGAGGAGGCCGCCGACCATGCCTCGCTGCGGGCCAGCTTCACGGGGGAGCGGCCGGAGCTGACGCCGGTGTGCGCCGGCATCGACGCCGGGCTGGCCCGGCTCCTTGCCGCCGTGACCACCGCGGCGGCCGAGGGCACGTGGCAGCGGCTGAAGGCCTGCGCCGACGACGGCTGCCGGTGGGCGTTCTACGACCACTCACGCAACCGCTCGGGCCGCTGGTGCTCGATGGCCACGTGCGGCAACCAGCAGAAGGCCCGCGCGTATCGCGAGCGCGCCCGGACGGATGATTGACCCGCGGGCCTGCGCCGTCTTCGCACAGGATCGGGGAAAAGCCCGCTCTTAGCGACTGGTCGGCCCGGCACCCCGTTGACGGTCGGGCAAGCCTCCGTTTTATTTGGACCCGGTCGCGGCTATGGCGCTTCCGGGCTGAGGGAGCCGGGAGACCAAGACCGCCAGGCCTCACTTTTCACTGGCACAACCTGGGATCTGCACGAAGTGCGGGAGGGAACACGTATGGGCGAAGTCGCCACGATTGACGCTGGCCAGCAGCACCTGAGGGCATTGGAGCACGCCAACAGAGTCCGGCTGGCCCGCGCCGAGATGAAACGTGGCATCGCCCGGGGTGATCTGGGCGTGGTCGATGTCATCGT
>DASQLM010000317.1:0-3990 GCA_035630015.1 Thermoleophilaceae bacterium
ATAGGCCGAGACCGCGTGTTCGCCCTTGCTCGCTGCACGCTCGAGCAGGTCAAGTCCGTGCGCCGCGCCACCGGCGCCACCGTCAATGACGTGCTGCTCACCGTGGTCGCGCTGATGCTCTCACGCTTCCTCGGGGCCGCCGCGCCTGGCCACGCGGTTGCGTTGGTGCCGGTCTCGATCCGCGCCGACGACGAGCAGGGCGAGCTCGGCAACCGGATCTCCACGGTGTTCGTGGACCTACCCCTGTCCGGCGCCCCGCTGGAGCGGCTCGAACAGATCAGCGCCGCGATGGACGAGGTCAAGGGCTCGGCCCAGGTCCGCGCCGGCGCCCTGATCGTGGGCGCCACCGGCCTCGCGCCCCCCGTGGTGTCGTCGCTGGCCGTGCGCGCCATGAGCGGACCGCGCATGTTCAACCTGGTCGTGTCCAACGTGCCCGGCCCGCAGCAGACCTTCTACCTGGACGGCATCCCGCTCCGCGAGGTCTACCCCGCCGTGCCGCTGAACCCGCGCAACCAGGCGCTGTCGATCGGGATCGTCAGCTATGACGGCGGCGTGGGCTTCGGCCTGCTGGGCGACCGCGACGCGATGGGTGACATCGGCGACGCCGCCACCGGCCTCGAGGCCGCCGTGGCCGAGCTGGTGGACGCCGCGGCCTAGTGGACGTCCTGGGCTTCCGGGTCGCCCGGCACCGGCTCCACGAGCGGGTGGGCGACGCGGAAACCGCTGCGGTGGTGGGCCTGCAGGACACGCCGCCCGGAACGGCCGCGCTGGCTCTGGCCGCGCGTGCCGGGGTCGCGCCCGAGGCGCTCGACGGGCTGGTGATCGTGCCCAGCGTCCGCGGCGCACCGCTGGCGGTCGCGCCGCACGACCTGGCCGTGTTCACCGCGGGCCTCGATCCACCCGACGGGGAGGCGGCCAAGGCGGTGATCGGCAACGCGTGGAAGTCGCTCGACGGGGTGAGCGCCCTAGAGGCGCTCGACCGTGTCAGCGAGGCGGTGCGGGAGAGCCTGGCGGACGGGCCCCTCCCCCGCGACGACTTCCACCAGGCGCTGCGCGAACGGCTGCCGAAGGAGCTGCTGTGGTGGTGCAAGGGCTGCCAGAGCCACCACGTGCATCCGTCGCTGTGGCGGGCGACCGGCATCCGTGGCGTGCTGGCCATCGTCGGCCGCGAGGGGCGCAGCGCTGTGTTCGGCGCGCCGCCGGAGATCGCGCCGGTAGAGGATCCTGGGGCGGAGCTTGCGCGGCGCTTCCTGCACGCCTACGCGCCGGCGCGGCCGAAGCTGCTGGCGCAGTGGGCCGGGATCGCCACCTCGCACGCCGAGGTGCTGTGGGAGAGGGCCGGCGGCCTGAGCCAGGTCGACGTGAACGGCAGTCAGGCGTGGGTGTTGGCGGAGGACCGGGACGCCCTGGCCGATCCGCCGGTGGCTGAGGGGGTCCGGCTGCTGCCCAACCTCGATCCGCTGACCGCGAGCCGCGACCGCGAGCTGCTGGTGGGCGACCCTGAGCTGCGCAAGCGGATCTGGGGCTCCCTGGGCGGCCCGGGCCTGGTGCTGGCCGACGGCAAGGTCGCCGGGCTCTGGCGGCCGGCCAAGAAGGGCACCCGGCTGGTGGTCAAGCTGGAGCCGCTCGGGCGCATGGGCAAGGCCGTCAGGGCGGCTGTCGCGGACGAGGCCGAGCGCGTCGCCCCCTTCCGCGGTGCCCGGACGGCCGAGCTCGCGTAAAGTGTCCGGTCCCCACGCGGATGTGGCGGAACTGGTAGACGCGCAGGCTTCAGGTGCCTGTGTCCTTTGGGACGTGGAGGTTCGACTCCTCTCATCCGCATGACGGGCGCCGGGTAGCCTCGCCCCCATGGACGCCGCTGTTCTCTCCGAGCTCGGGACGCCCGCCTACGGGACCTACGACGAGCCCACCGCCGGCGACGGCCAGGTGGTCGTGGACGTCGCCCTCGCGGGCCTGAACCCCGTCGACCTGACGATGGCCTCCGGCCGCTTCCCCGGGCCGCCCCCCGAGCTGCCCAGCGTGCCGGGCCGGGAGGGCATCGGCACCGTGGACGGGCGCCGGGTGTACTTCACCGCCACGAAGCCGTTCGGCTCGATGGCCCGGCGCTCGCTGGCCGAGGTGGCCAACCTGTTCGACGTGCCCGACGGCCTGGACGACGGCGTGGCCGTGGCGCTGGGCATCGCCGGCCTGGCCGCGTGGCTGCCGCTGGCCTGGCGGGCCAAGGTCAAGGAGGGCGAGACGGTGCTGGTCATGGGCGCGACGGGCGTGCTGGGCTCGATCGCCGTGCAGGCCGCCAAGCTGCTGGGCGCCGGCCGCGTGGTGGCCGCGGGCCGCGACGCCGACGGGCTGGAGCGGGCCACCAGGCTGGGCGCGGACGCCACCGTGGACCTGACCGCCACCGACGACCCCACCGCGGCGCACCTGGCGGCCGCGGGCGGCGAGGGCCCGGACGTGATCATCGACCCGGTCTGGGGCGAGCCGGGCGCGGCCGCGATGCGCTCGCTGGCTCCGTTCGGGCGTCACGTGCAGATCGGCAACTCCGCTGATCCCGAGTTGAAGCTGATGGCCCCCACGTTCCGCAACAACATGAGCGAGGTGCTGGGCTACACGAGCTTCCGGGTGCCGACCGCCGACCAGGCCGAGGCCTACTCCGCCCTGACCGCCCACGCCGCCGCCGGCCGGATCGAGGTGGACGTGGAGCGGATGCCGCTCTCAGACGTGGCGCATGCGTGGGAGCGCCAGGCCGCGTTCCCCCACCAGAAGCTGCTGCTGGTGCCTTGACTTCAACCAGGGTCGAAGGTGCATCCTCTGACGCATGCCGGGTACGGGCCAGGAATGCGACTCGAAACGCCATCACCGCCGGTCCCCGGTCCCGGACCGGGCCCCGAGCCGGTGCCGCCCGGGCCCGGGCCTGACCCCGAGCCCCCCTCGCCCACTCCCGACCCGATCCCCGCGCCGGATCCGGGGCAGCCCGGGCCGCCCGCCATCTGAGCCATAGACTCGATCCGAGACCACCGAAAGGAAGCAAATGGCATACGAAGTCCCTGATCTGCCCTACGCGTACGACGCGCTCGAGCCCCACATCGACGAAGAGACCATGAAGGTGCACCACGACAAGCACCACCAGGCCTACGTCGACAAGGCCAACGGCGCCCTGGAGGGCACCGAGTGGGCCGACAAGCCCATCGAGGAGGTCGTGGCCAACCTCTCGCAGCTGCCCGACGACAAGCGCGGCCCCGTGCGCAACAACGGCGGCGGCCACTACAACCACTCCCTGTTCTGGGAGTCCCTGTCGCCGGACGGCGGCGGCGAGCCCGACGGCGACCTGGCCTCGGCCATCGACTCGGCCTTCGGCTCCTTCGACGACTTCAAGGACAAGGTCAAGGAGACCGGCGTGGGCCAGTTCGGCTCGGGCTGGGCGTGGCTGGTGCACGACGGAAGCGGCCTGGCCGTGGTCGGCACCCCCAACCAGGACAACCCGATCACCGACGGCAAGACGCCGCTGCTGGGGATCGACGTGTGGGAGCACGCCTACTACCTGAAGTACCAGAACAAGCGCCCCGACTACATCGACGCGATCTGGAACGTCGTCGACTGGGGCAAGGTCGCCGAGCGGTTCAACGCCGCGTCCTAGAACGCATCGACGGGCCGGGCGCGACGCCCGGCCCGTCTATCGTTCTCCGGCGTGAGCACCGCCTCCGCCACCGCCTGGACCGACCACACCCGCCAGACCCTCGCTGCCGCCGGCCACCGAGCCAGCGCTCCGCGGGCCGAGGTGGTCGACGCGATCGCCGAGCTGGGCTGCTCGGTCAGCGCCAGGGAGATCGAGGACCTGCTGCGCGAGCGCGACAGCACGGTCGGGCTGGCGTCGATCTACCGCGCGCTTGAGCTGCTGGAGCGCCTGGGGCTGGTCAAGCGGATCGACCTCGGCGACACCGCCGCGCGCTACGAGGCGGCGTCACCCAGCGGCGAGCACCATCACCACATCGT
>DASQLM010000318.1:0-2848 GCA_035630015.1 Thermoleophilaceae bacterium
TGCGGGATCGTGGCCGACTCCGTCCCGGCCGATGAGCTGGCCGAGACGGAGTTCAAGCTGCAGGCGCTGCTGCCCCTGCTGGCCTAGCGGCTACGCGGCGGGCACGGCGGTGAAGTTCAGCGTCCCGGCGCAGGAGATGAAGGCGATCTTGGGGGGGTTGGGGTACCAGAACTCCAGCGTCGAGTCGCTGAAGGACTGGACCATGGTGCCGCTGATCTGGTCGCCGGTGCGGGTGGTCTTCAGCCGGTAGGTCACCGTCCGGGCACCGGACGTGACCAGCGTGTTCACCCGCGGCACCGTCTGCGTCTGGGTGGCGTCCTGGTTGCCCAGCGCCCACGGGCCGAGCTTGTCGAACAGTTCCGAGGACAGCGAGGTCCTGGCCGAGCTGTAGCCGCCGGTCTTGAGGCAGGAAACGGGCTGGAAGGTGGGCTTGGCCAGGGTCACCTGGCTGCCGACGACCGTCAGGTCGAACGTGCCGCCCATGCTGGTGGTGGCCTTCCAGGTGTTGCTGGTGGTGCCGCCGCCGGCACCGCCGCCGCCCTGGCCCGCGCCCGGTGAGCCCGCGCCCGGAGCACCGCCGCCCGACGTCCCCGGGGCCTTGAGCACGAGCGCCTTGCGGTAGGTCCGGGGCTTGCCCTTGCCCTTCGCCAGCCTGGCGGTCAGGGTCGTGGCCAGGCTGCCTCTGGCCTTGAGCGACTTCAGCGCCGCGGCCGACAGCTTCAGCGAGTACTTCCTGGTGCGCTTGCCCTTGACCTTGACCTTGCGCGAGGCCAGCTTGGTCTTGCCGCTGGCCAGCGTGACGCTGCCCTTGAGCGTGTAGCGGTTGGGGTTCTTGATCTTCACGGTCGCGGCGCCGGAGGGGCTGACCGCGCCGCCGGCCACCTTGGCGGGAGCCGCCACGGCCGGGGAAGCGACGGTCAGCAGCCCGAGAGCCGCCAGGAGGGGGAGGGAGGTGGTCGTCTTCATGCCCCCAAACTGCCTGCGCCGGGGGTCCCCGGCATCAGGGGAACCCCTAATCCCTACCCCTGTGTTGCCAGCCGCTCCCCAACCCGCTGGTAGAGCTCGCGGTGCAGGCGCACGCTGTCGGCTCGGTCGGTCCGGACCTCGGAGAACAGGTGCTTCATGCCCGCCAGCGCGGCCAGGGCGGCGGGCTCGACGCCGGTGGGGGTGGCCACGTGTTCCTCGTAGACGGCTGCCTCGGCGTGGCCCGGCAGCGGCAGGAAGTCGAAGATGCCGCCGCCGCCGTTGTTCACGCAGATCACCCTCAGGTCCGCCCCCGCACGCCCGGCGGCCAGCAGCCCGCCCGCGTCGTGCACCAGGGCCACTTCGCCGATGAGCACCCAGGTTGGCGCGCCCGTGGCCAGCGCGGCGCCGGCCGCGGAGGCCACCACACCGTCGATGCCGTTGGCGCCGCGGTTGGACAGGAACCGGATGGGGGTGTCGGTGACCGGGAAGAAGGACTCCACCTCGCGCACGGGCATCGAGGAGCTGACCCACACCTGGGCGCCCTCGGGCAGCGTCTCGGCGAGCGCCGCGTACACCTTCGGCTCGAACGGGTCCGGGGCCTCGGCCAGGGCGGGGGGGACCAGCGCGTCGGCCGCGCGCCAGGAGGCCAGCCATCCGGCGTCGGCGCCGGCGCCGCGCATCTCCAGGGCCGCGGCCAGGGCGTCGCAGGCCGCCGCCGGGTCTGCGGCCAGCACCGTGTCCGCGCTGCGGGTCGGGTCGTGCCAGGCCCCGAACGGGTCGCACACCACCTGCTTGGCGTCTCCCAGCCAGGCGCGCAGCGGCTTCGAGGTCGGCGTGTCGCCCACGCGCAGCACCAGGTCCGGCCGGTGGCCGGCCGCGAAGCCCTGGTCGCGCAGCAGCACGTCGTAGTGGGCCACCACGTGGCTGAGGTCGTGCTGGCCACAGCGCACCCCCGACAGCGCATCCGCCAGCACCGGCCATCCGGACCGGGCGGCCAGCCGCGCGACCGCCTCGGCCACGTCACCGGCCATCGCCCCGCAGACCACCGCTCCCCGGGGCGCCGCGGCCATCCGGTCGGCCAGGCGCTGCACGTCGTCACCGTCGGGCGCCTGGGGGTGCTCTCGCACCACCGTCCACGGCGCGCCGCCGGCTCGTCCCTGCCAGTCGGCCTCGGCCACGTCCCCGGGCACGGGGGCCAGCGGCTCGCGCAACGGCAGGTTCACGTGCACCGGGCCCGGCCGCCCGCCCGCGGCCGTGAACCACGCCCGGCAGGCGATGGCGCGCACGTGCGCGTTCCAGGCCGGCCCGGGGTCGGAGTTGCCCAGCTCCACGAACCACTTGGCGGCGGAGCCGTACAGGCCGATCTGGTCGATGGCCTGGCCGGCCCCCACGTCGCGCAGCTCGGGCGGGCGGTCGGCCGTCAGCACGATCAGGGGCACGCGCGCCTGCCAGGCCTCGTGCACCGCCGGGGCCAGGTTCGCGGCCGCGGTGCCCGACGTGCAGGTCACGGCCACCGGGCGGCCGCTGGCCTTCGCCATTCCCAGCGCCATGAACCCGGCCGCGCGCTCGTCGATCACGGACACCGGCGTCAGCCGCTCGTCGCCGGCCAGGGTCAGCACGATCGGTGCGTTGCGCGACCCCGGGCAGGTCACCGCATGGGTCAGCCCGCAGCGCACGAGCTCGTCGACCATGGCCTGGACGGGTGCGTAGGTGCTGTTGATAGGGATCATTGGCCCATGCGGATCGTCTTCACACCCGGATTCATGCAGCCCGCCAGTGCCTGGGAGGCCGTCAGCGCGCAGCTGGGCGAACGCTACTCCAGCGTCCTGCTCGACCATCGCCAGCACAGCTTCGAGGGCCGGGTGGCCGAGCTGGCCGAGAC
>DASQLM010000319.1:0-5411 GCA_035630015.1 Thermoleophilaceae bacterium
ACGTGTTCGACGGGTCGCCGGCCAAGCGGGCCGGCATCAAGAAGGGCGACTTCGTGACCGAGGTCGACGGCAAGTCGATCGCCGGCCAGTCCAGCTCGGTGGCCACGGCCAAGATCAAGGGCCCGGCCGGGACGAAGGTCAAGCTGCAGATCGTGGACCCGGAAAAGGGGACCACCAAGGACTACCGGCTCCAGCGCAGGCGGATCGAGGTGCCCGTGGCCGAGGGCAAGATCGAGGAGCGCGGGGGCAAGAAGTACGGCGTGGTCAAGCTGCAGAGCTTCAGCGAGGGCGCGCACGGACTGCTGCGGCGCCAGATCGACAAGGTCCGCAAGCAGGGCGCCGAAGGGCTGGTGCTGGACCTGCGCGGCAACGGCGGCGGCCTGCTGGACGAGGGCGTCCGCGTGGCCTCGATCTTCATCGACAAGGGCCTGATCACCTACACCGAGGGGCGCACGTCGCCGCGCCGGGACTTCGACGCCACCGGCGGCGCGATCCCCAAGGACATCCCGGTCGTGGTGCTGGTGGACCGCGGCAGCGCGTCGGCCTCGGAGATCGTGACCGGCGCCCTGAAGGACCGCAAGCGCGCGACCGTGGTGGGCGCGCGCACGTTCGGCAAGGGCGTCTTCCAGCAGGTGCTGCCGCTGTCCAACGGCGGCGTCCTGGACATCACCGTCGGCGAGTACTTCCTGCCGAAGGGCTCGAACATCAACGGCAAGGGCATCCAGCCCTCCGTGAAGGCGGCCGACGACCCGGACACCAAGCGCGACGAGGCCCTGCCCAAGGCGCTGGAGACCCTGGACGGCAAGAACCCGTGACGGGGCGGGCGCGTGGGCGCCCCGCCCGCGTCGAGTTCCCGATGGTGGGGGTGCTGGGGCGCAGGGGGCGGTTCCCGGTGGTCGAGCCGCTGTTTACCCGGGCCGGCCAAGGCCGGCAGGGCACAGGCGGCCCGGGGGGCACGGTCGTGGAGGTGGCCCGCGGCGGCGGCTCCGATGGCGACCTGGTGCTGGTGGGCGCGGGCAAGAAGGGCGCACGGGTCGTGCGCCGGCTGGGCCGGCCCACGGTGGCGCGGGACGTGGTCGAGGCGCTGATGCTGGACCGCGGCCTGAGGCGCTCGTTCCCGCGCCGGGTCGAGGAGGAGGCGGCCGCGCTGGAGCCCGCGGCGGACGACGAGCGGGTCGACCTGCGCGAGCTGTCCACGTTCACCATCGACCCCGACGACGCACGCGACTTCGACGACGCCATCTCGGCGCAGCACCAAGACGACGGGATCATCCGCGTGTGGGTGCACATCGCCGACGTGTGCGCGCACGTGCGGCCCGGCGGCGCCATCGAGGCCGAGGCCGTGCGCCGCGGCACCAGCACCTACGTGCCCGGCGCCGTCGAGCCGATGCTCCCCGAGGCGCTGTCCAACGGCGCCTGCTCGCTGCGCCCCGGTGAGGACAAGCTGGCGGTGACCGTGGAGATGGACATGGCCGGTACCGACGTGCGCCGGGTGCGGTTCCTGCGGACGCTCATCCGCAGCGACCGGCGGCTGACCTACGGCGAGGTGGACCAGATCCTGGCCGGCACGATGCGGGCCGAGGAGCCGTGGGGCCGGCCGCTGGCGGCCGCGCGCGAGGTGGCCGCGGCGCTGGCGGCCAAGCGCCGCGACGCCGGGGCGCTGGAGGTGAATAGCAAGGAGCCGTCGTTCGTGTTCGCCGACGACGGCCGGGTGACCGCGGTCCACCACGAGGAGCAGACCGAGTCCCACGAGCTGATCGAGCACCTGATGATCCTGGCCAACGAGCAGGTGGCGGGCTACCTGTCCGACCGCAAGCTGCCCACGCTGTTCCGCGTGCACGAGAAGCCCGACCCGGTCAAGGTCGAGCACATGGTCGACCAGCTGGCCTCGCTGGACGTACCCACGCCGGCCGTGCCCGACCCGATGAGCCCCCAGCAGGCCGCCGACGTTGCGGCCGAGGCCTCACGGCTGGCGGCGGCCGAGGCGCGCCGCGGCGACCGCGGCGCTACCGCCTTCGGGTCGCTGGTGCTGCGTTCGCTCAAACAGGCTTACTACTCGCCGCGCAACCTGGGCCACGCCGGGCTGGCCAGCTCCCGCTACTGCCACTTCACCTCCCCGATCCGGCGCTACCCCGACCTGGTGGCACACCGCGCGCTGCTGGCCGGGCTGGGCTTGGACGGCGCCGCGCCGCGCGCCTCCGACATGGAGGAGGCGGGCATCGAGTCGAGCGCGCGCGAGCGCGAGGCCATGAAGATCGAGCGCGAGGCCGACGACGTGTGCCTGGCGTTCCTGCTGGAGGACGAGCTGGGCCGCGCCGGCGGCGGCGACCCGCCGGTCTTCGACGGCGAGGTGGTCGGCCTGGTGGCCAAGGGCGCGTTCGTGCGCTTCGCCGAGGAGGGGTTCGAGGGCTTCCTGGGCGTGCGCAGCCTGCGCGGCTGGTATGAGCTGAACGAGCTCGGGACCGCGCTGGAGTCCGATGCGCGCAGCGTCCGGATGGGCGACCCGGTGCGGGTGATGGTGGAGCGCGTGGACGCGCCCCGCGGCCGCGTCGAGCTGGCCCCGGCCGCCTGAGAACCGGCCAGCTGGGCCCTGGAACCCTCAAGTACCGGGTACTCCTGCCGATGGGTCCCCATGCCCAAGGGGGAAGAGCAGGTCTTCGGGGAGGTCCAGCTGCGCCGTGAGCGGCTCCTGGACATCGACGCCCGTATCCGCCCGTACCGCCTTGCCGCCTTCGCCGTGCTGGGCCTGGCGCTGGTGGCCTGTGGTCCCTGGGCGGGATGGTGGTGGCTGATTCCGCTGGCGGGCGCGCTGCTGGCGTTCCAGATCGGCGACCGCATGGAGGCGCGCAGCGCGCACCCCGAACGCTGGGTGGCTGCCAGCTGGGCCGTCTCGCCACTGATGATCGCCATCAGCGTGACGCTCACCGGCGCCATCGACTCGCCCGCCATGCCCTGGTTCGCCCTGCCGCTGGTCACGCTGGCCTCGAGGTTCGAGTTCAAGGGCACGGTCGCGGGCATCGTCTACTCCACCGTCCTGCTGCTGGGCTCCACCATCCCCTTCGACCACGCGGCGTTCCTGGACGACCCGGTGCGCGTGATCCACGTGTTCGCGCTGATGCTGGCCGTCACGCTGCTGGGGGGCGCGATCGTGCAGTCCGACCGCGACCACCGCCGTGAGGCGGTGCTGGACCCGCTGACCGGCCTGTTCAACCGCTCCGCCCTGGCACAGCGGTTCGCCGAGCCGCGCCCCTCGGACGCCGACACCGCCGACGAGCGCCGCATCGGCGTGCTGATCGGCGACCTGGACCACTTCAAGGCCATCAACGACGAGCACGGGCACGCCGTCGGCGACGCCGTGCTCAAGGAGGTGGCCTACCACCTGCGCAAGCACCTGCGCGCGCTGGACCACGTGTACCGCGTGGGCGGCGAGGAGTTCGTGGCCGTGCTCCCCGGGGCCGACCTCGAGGATGCCGAAGAGGCCGCCGAGCGCCTGCGCGCCGCGGTCGAGGCGGCCCGGCCGGCCGGGCTCCCCGTGTCGATCAGCTTCGGCGTGGTCACCGCGACCGGTGGCGAGTGCGCCGACTTCGACTGCCTCTACCGCGCGGCCGACGAGGCGCTGTACGAGGCCAAGCAGTCGGGCCGCAACAGCGTGCGCGTGGCCACCGGCCCGGCCGTGGCGCTGCGCGCCGACGCCGACGCCGTCCCGGTCTAGCGCCCGCGCTTGTTCTTGGGCTTCGGCTTGGCGGCCAGCAGGGTCAGCGACGACTTGGTGTAGGTGCCGCCGCTGGGGTCGGGGTTGCGACCCGAGTAGTTCAGGGCCAGGCGCTTGGCCCGCTTGAGCCGCGCCAGTCGCTTGCGGGTCAGCCGGAACCGGACCACCTTCTGACGGCCGGGCAGGACCGCGTAGCGCACGCCCTTGCGGGTGCCCTCCATGCGCAGCACCCCGACGCAACCGGGGAGCTTGGACGGCCAGCGCGGCGGGCAGCCCACGCGCACGCGCAGGAACCCGCGGGGGGTGGCGCGCACGTTGAGCGGTCCCAGGCGCATGGCGCGGGCGCGCGCCGGGCCGGCCGGCGGCAGCGGCGCCTGGACCACGCCCTTGGAGTACTGGTCGGGGCTGGCCAGCGCGGTCTGGAAGCCGTAGTCGGCGTTGGGCTTGTCCTGAGGGCCGCCGTTGGCCTGGGGCGCCGGCGGCGGGATCCGCTGGTCGGTCACCGAGCTCAGCACCTTGCGGTAGAGCGTGTGCTCCCAGGACGAGCCGCCGGTGGGCAGCAGGCCGGCGTCCTGGCCGTTGCGCGCCACCACGATGCCCTGTGACGGGAACACGGTGACCAGCTGGCCGAACAGCCCGGAGAAGCGGTACATGTCGGCGGGCAGGTCGGGGAACTCGCGCGTCTTGTCAACCGGCCGCTCGGTGATGGTGGGGCCCACGCAGGGCGCGTCGCGGTTCAGCCAGATCAGGTAGCCGTAACAGCCGTTGGTGCGGGTGGGAGTGATCGAGTCCCGCATGTAGGTCTTCGAGAGCAGCCGCTTGCCCTTCCAGACACCGCCGCGCCGCATCAGCTCGCCAAGGCGCGCGTAGTCCTCGGTGCGCATCTGGACGCCGTAGAAGCCGCCGATGTGGCCCGAGCGGTCCCGGGTCCAGCCCCAGCTGCCGGGCTCGATGCCCAGCGGCGTGAACAGCTCGCGCTGGGCGAAGGCGCCCGCGTCCCCGCCCGCCGAGCGGCCGATGGCCTCGGCCAGCAGCGACACCGGGCTCTGGGCGTACTCGAAGTAGGTGCCGGGCTTGTGGTCGGTGCCCAGCGTCAGCGCGTCGCGCACGCGGTCGAAGCCGGTGAACACGTTGTAGTCGCGCAGCCCGTTCCAGTGCAGGCCGGACGTCATGGTCAGCAGGTGGCGCATGGTGATGGCGCCGTGCTCGCGGTCCGCCTTGGGCAGCAGCGACCCGACCGGGTCGTCGGGCGAGATCAGGCCCAGCTCGATGGCCCTGCCGAACATCAGCGAGGTCACCGACTTGGCCATCGACCAGCTCTCGAACCTCGTGTCGCGGTTCGTCGGCTCCAGCGGATCGGCGGCCACCAGGCAGCCGTGGCGGTACACGCGCACCGCCAGGCTCAGGTTCTGGGGCCCCTCGTCCAGCGCGTTCTTCAGCTTCGCGGCGTCCATCCCGGCCGCGGCGGGGGACACCTTCTGCCAGGAGGTCGGGCCGGGCTCGGGGCACTTCGTGGCCGCGGACGCCGACGGCGCGCACACCAGCGCCATCAGCACGACCAGTCCCAGGGCACCCCGCCTCACGCGACCATCGTATATCGCCACAATGGAAGGCATGGCCGGTAAGGGAAAACGCAAGGCGGCGCCGGGCGACATCGCCACCAACCGGCAGGCCTCCTTCCGCTACCACCTCAGCGACA
>DASQLM010000320.1:0-10210 GCA_035630015.1 Thermoleophilaceae bacterium
CGCCGAGCTGGGCTACGACGAGACCTTCAGGCGCATGTGGCAGCTATACCTCGCGTATGTCGAGGCCGGCTTCCGCGAGCGCCGCATCATGGACGTGCACGTGCTGCTGAGCAAGCCCGAGTGGCGCCAGGCGCTGCCGGAGCCGGTCGCCGGGGAGGCGGCCTGGCAGCGCTGAGGCAGTGGACCACTTTCGTCCCGCTGGTGTCGCTGGTCGTCCTGGCGTCGCTGTGGACGGTCAAGCCGGGCACCGCGGTGCTGGTGGCCCTGGCACCGCTGCTCGCCGGCTCGATCCTTGCCGCCGTGCACCACGCCGAGGTGGTGGCACACCGGGTCGGTGAGCCGTTCGGCTCGCTGGTCCTGGCCGTGGCCGTCACCGTGATCGAGGTCGGCCTGATCGTGATGTTGATGGTCTCGGGCGACGGCGACGACACCGCGACGCTGGCACGCGACACGGTGTTCGCCGCGTTCATGATCACCACCAACGGCATCCTGGGCCTGTCCGTGCTCGCCGGCGCGCTCCGCCGCGGCGCGGCCCACTTCAACTCCGAGGGCTCCGCGACGGCGTTCGCCACCGTGCTGACGCTGGCCACCGTGTGCTTGGTGCTGCCCACCTTCACGCAGAGCGCCGAGGGACGGGAGTTCACGGCCACCCAGCTCGCCTTCGCCGCCGTGGCCTCGCTGGCGCTGTACGGCTTGTTCGTGTGGGTGCAGACGGTGCGCCACCGCGACTACTTCCTGCCCGTGGAGGAAGACGCCGGCGACGACGACCACGCCGACCCGCCGTCGGACCGGCAGGCCTGGCAGAGTCTCGGCCTGCTGCTCGTGGCGCTGGTCTCCGTGGTGGGGCTGGCCAAGATCGAGTCGCCGGGCATCGAGGACGCCGTGGCCGCCATCGGGGCGCCACCCTCCGCCGTCGGCGTGGTGATCGCCGTGATGGTGCTCTCGCCCGAGACGCTGGCCGCCACCCGCAACGCCCGCCGCGGGCGCGTGCAGACGAGCCTCAACCTGGCCTTCGGCTCGGCCATGGCCAGCATCGGGCTGACGATCCCCGCCATCGCGGTCGCCTCGATCTGGCTGGAGGGGCCGCTCGAGCTGGGCCTGGGCGGCACCCAGACGGTGCTGCTGGCGATCACCGGCCTGGTGGGCGCGCTGACGGTGCTACCGGGCCGGGCCACGGTCCAGGAGGGCGGCGTGCACCTGGTGCTGCTGGCCGCCTTCCTGTTCCTGGCGATCCACCCCTAGTAGCGCGGCTCGCGGCTGAAGCTGCGCCCGGCGATCCGGTCCAGCAGGAAGCCCGGGCCGCGGCTGGCCAGCTTGGCGATCGACGTCTTGCCGCCCGGTCCGAGGACCGTGTCGTCGTCCTGGATGGCCTTGACCACCTTGCCCGCCCACTCTCCGGCGGGGACGCTGTCCCAGTTCGAGGTGTCGAGATGGCGGCCGTACGTGTCCTCGGTCTCGCCGAGCATGTCGGTCTCGACCCCGCCGGTCACCAGGTGCAGGCAGGTCACGCCGGTGTCGTGGGTCTCGCGCCGCAGCGACTCCGTGAACGCCACCACGCCCGCCTTGGACGCCGCGTAGGTGCTGGCGGCCGGGAAGTAGGCGTAGCCCGAGATGCTGGCGTTGTTCACGATCTTGCCCCGCTTGCGCTCGAGCATGCCCGGCAGCAGCGCGCGGGTGAGCTGCACCACCGCCAGCAGGTTGACCTGGAACATCGCGTACACGTCGTCAAGGTCCTGCTCCTCGAGCAGACCGCCCGTGACCAGGCCGGCGTTGTTGACCAGCAGGTCGACGTCGGCGTCCAGGCCGGCGACGCCCTGGTCGATCGACTCGCGCGAGGACAGGTCCAGTGCCACCGGACGCACCTCCTTCACCCGGCCCGCGGCCGGGGCCTCGAACTTGGAGGGGTCGCGCATGCCGCACAGCAGCAGGTCCAGGGGATGCTCGGCCAGGGCGTCCACGATGGCCCTGCCGATGCCGCGGTTGGCGCCGGTCACGAGGGCTGTGCGTCCAGTCAGGTCCATGTCCTGAGCGTACGGGCGCGGTGATCGGGCGGCCCACGGGTCGCGTAGGTTCTCCCGATGACCGTCCTGGCCCACGACCGCACCGGATCCGGCCCCGCGCTGGCGCTGATCCACCCGTTGGGGGCGCACCGGGGCGTGTGGCGGCCGGCGCTGCCGCTGCTCCGCGAGGAGTTCGACGTGGTGGCCGTGGACATGCCCGGCTTCGGCGACTCGGACGACCTCCCCGAGGACGTGCCCGTCACCGCGGCCAACATCGCCGCGGCGGTGCGCGCCACGCTCGAGTCGCTGGGCCTCGGGCACGCGCACGTGGCCGGCATCTCGCTGGGCGGCTGGGCCGCGCTCGAGTTCGGCAAGACCGACACCGCGCTCAGCGTGACCACCCTGTGCGCCGCCGGCTTCTGGCGCAGGGTGCTGGGCCCGCGGCCGGAGATCGCGCGCACCACGGCGCGCAGGCTGCTGCCGGTGCTGCGTCCGCTCGTGGCCACCACCCGGGGCAGGCGCGCGCTGCTCAGCGGGATCACCGCCCACCCGGAGCGCGTGCCGGCCGAGGACGCCTACGCGCTGGTGCGCGCCTACGCCCGTGCCACCGGCTTCTCCCGCGCCAACCACGAGATGCGCAGCGACCTGTTCCGCGGCTTCGAGGACATCCGCGCGCCGATCACGATGGCCTGGGCCGACCGTGACCGCTCGGTCTACCCGCCCGACCGCGTGCCCGCCGGGGTCGAGGTGCGCCGGCTGCGCGACTGCGGCCACGTGCCCACCTGGGACTCGCCCGAGCAGGTGGCGGCCGTCATCCGTGAGGGCGCGGCCCGTGCCGAAGAGGCCGGCCGGCTCTCGGCCTGAGCCCTGACTAAGGTCATCGCTATGGCCGACACGCTCTCGCCGCCTGACGATCAGGCGCTCTCCGATGCCCGCTGGGACCTCGAGCCGCTGGTGGAGGGCGGAGGTCGCGAGGGGGCCGCGGAGCTGCTGGAGGAGGCCGCGCGGCTGAGCGAGGACTTCTCGGCGCGCTACCGGGGCGGGGTGGCCAACCTGGACGCCGCCGGGCTGGCCGCCGCGATGGCCGAGCTCGAGGACATCTTCGACCGCGTCGGCCGCGCCGGCTCCTACGCCTCGCTGGCCTTCTCGGTGGACACCCAGGACGCGCCCACCGGTGCCCTGATGCAACAGGTCTCGGAGCGCAGCGCCTCGATCGAGACGTCGCTCCTGTTCTTCGACCTGGAGTGGAACGAGCTGGACGACGCCCAGGCCGAGAAGCTGCTGGAGGCCGAGGAGCTGTCCAGGGTGCGCCACCACCTGCGCACCCTGCGCCGCTACCGCGACCACCAGCTCAGCGAGCCCGAGGAGCGCATTCTCACCGAGACGCAGGTCACGGGCGGCTCCGCGTTCGCGCGGCTGTTCACCGAGCTGACCTCATCCGTGGAGGTCGAACTGCCGGGTCGTGACGAGCCCGCCCCGCTGATGGAGGCGCTGAGCCTGCTGCAGAGCCCCGACCGCGACCAGCGCCGCACGGCCGCCGAGGGCGTGACCGCGGCGCTTCAGCCCGGCCTGCGCACCCGCGCCTACATCTTCAACACGCTGCTCCAGGACAAGTCCACCAAGGACCGGCTGCGCGCCTACCCGCACTGGCTGTCCTCGCGCAACCTGGCCAACGAGGCCAGCGACGAGTCCGTCTCCGCCCTGATCGAGGCCGTGGTGGGCCGCTACGAGCTGGCCCGCCGCTGGTACAAGCTGAAGGCGCGCCTGCTGGGCCTGGACACGCTGGCCTACTACGACCGGATGGCGCCGGTGGCCGAGGCCGAGCAGCACGTGCCCTACGACGAGGCGAAGACGACGGTGCTGGACTGCTACCGGACCTTCTCCGACGAGCTGGGCGACGTCGCCGCGTCGTTCTTCGAGGGCTCGTACATCGACGCCCCGCCGCTGCCGGGCAAGCAGGGCGGCGCCTTCTGCGCCTACACGGTGCCGTCGGCCCACCCCTACGTGCTCCTGAACTACACCTCGCGTCCCGGCGACGTGCTGACCATGGCCCACGAGCTCGGCCACGGCGTGCACGCCGCGCTGGCCCGGCCCAAGGGCATGTTCGAGTTCACCACGCCGCTGACGGTGGCCGAGACGGCGTCGATCTTCGGCGAGACGATCGTCCTGGAGCGGCTGCTGGCCGAGGCGCCCGACGCCTCGGCGCGGCTGTCGCTGCTGGCCGAGTCGCTGGACGGCGCGGTAGCCGCCGTGTTCCGCCAGATCGCCATGAACCGCTTCGAGCACCGCATCCACACCGAGCGGCGCGAGTCGGGCGAGCTGTCCACCGACGCCTTCGCCGCCGCCTGGTCGGACACCCAGGCCGACCTGCTGGGCGACTCGGTCGAGCCGTCCGAGGACTACGCGTCCTGGTGGTCCTACGTGCCCCACTTCGTGAACACGCCCGGGTACGTGTACGCGTACGCCTACGGCCACCTGCTGGCGCTGTCGGTCTACCGCCGGTTCGAGGAGGAGGGCCCGGGCTTCACGCCCGCGTACCTGGATCTGCTGCGCGCCGGTGGCTCGATGCCGCCCGAGGAGCTGGGGCAGATCGTGGGCGTTGACCTGGCCGACCCCGGCTTCTGGAGCTCGGGGCTGGACCTGATCGAGCGTCAGCTGGACCTGGCCGAGAAGGCCGCGGAGGAAGCCGGCCGCGGTTGATGGCCTACGAGGTCGAGGCCTGGAGCAACTTCTTCGTCGCCACGGCCGGGGCCACCGCGGCCCTGGCCGGGCTGTTGTTCGTGGCCGTCTCCATCAACCTCGAGCGGATCCTGTTGCTGCCCGGCGTGGCCGATCGCGCGCTGGGCACGCTGGTGCTCCTGCTGGGAGCGCTGCTGGTGGCGATCTTCGCGCTGGCTCCCGGTCAGTCCGACCTGGCGGTGGGGCTGGAGATCGCGGGGACCGGCGCCTTTGCGGTGGCGGTGGTGGGGCGTCTGGCCATGCGCATCCAGACCGACCAGCGCTCCCACATGGTCAGCGTCGCCGTGATCAGCCTCTGGGGCACCTTGCCGTTCCTGGTCGGCGGCCTCAGCCTGGCCGAGGGCAGCGGCGGCGGGCTCTACTGGGTCCTGATCGGCACCGTGGGAGCGATCGCCGGCGCGGTGTCCAACGCCTGGGTCGTGCTGGTCGAGATCCTCCGCTAGGGCCGGACGAAGGTGTCCGGATCGGGGCCCTGGCGCTCGCCCGCGTCCAGCGCCTCGATCTGCCCCATCTCGTCCTCGGTCAGGTGGAAGTCGAAGATGTCGAAGTTCTCCTCCACGCGCTCGGGCGTGACCGACTTGGGGAACACCACGTTGCCCAGCTGGACGTGCCAGCGCAGCACCACCTGGCCGGTGGTCTTGCCGTGGGACCCGGCGATCTCGGTCAGGACGAGATCGTCCAGCACGGCGCCCTGGGCCAGCGGGCTCCACGCCTCGGTCACGATGCCGAGGTCCTCGTGCTCGCGCCGCAGCCCGGCCTGCTGGAAGCGCGGGTGCAGCTCGACCTGGTTCACCGACGGGGTCACGCCGGTCTCGTCGATGATCCGGCGCAGGTGCGCGGGCTGGAAGTTCGACACCCCGATCGACCGGATCAGGCCCTGCTGCTGGAGGTCGATGAACGCCTTCCAGGTCTCCACGTACAGGTCGCTGGAGGGCACGGGCCAGTGGATCAGGTACAGGTCCACGTACTCCAGCTCCAGCCGGTTCAGGCTGGCGTCGAAGGCGCGCCGGGCCCGCTCGAGGCCATGGTCGTCGTTGAAGCACTTGGTGGTGATGAACACGTCCTCGCGATCCAGGCCCGACGCCCGGAAGGCCTGCCCCACCTCGGCCTCGTTGCGGTAGGCCGCCGCGGTATCGATGTGGCGGTAGCCGGTCTGGAACGCGCGCAGGGTGGCCTCGACGGTCTCCTCGGGCGGGATCTGGAAGACGCCGAACCCCAGCTGGGGGATCGTCTCCTCGCCGATCAGCTGGACCTCGGGCACTGTGGTGTCGGAAAGACTCATCTCCCCCTTGGTACTCGCAGCGGCGATATCGAAACCCGGCTGGGAGGGCGCGGTACGTTGTCTCGATGAAGACGGAGGAACTACGTGCCATCCAAGCGCCCCTGAAGGAGCGCTACCGGGACGACCCCGACGCCGCGGTGGTGACGCTGGACGCCGCGGCCACGCTGGGCGCGGGCGTGACCTGCAAGGTCAGGACCGGGAAGGCGCTGGCCGACGCGGGCCTGCACCCGGCCAGCGGCGGCGACGGCACCTCCCTGTGCTCGGGCGACATGCTGCTGGAGGCGCTGGCGGCGTGCGCGGGGGTCACCATGCGCGCCGTCGCGACCTCGATCGGGATCGCCGTCGAGGGCCAGGTCCGGGCCGAGGGCGACCTGGACTTCCGTGGCACGCTCGGAGTCGACCGCGGCGCCGCGGTCGGCTTCCGGTCGATCAGGCTGACCTTCGACCTCGACACCGAGGCCTCCGACGAGCAGGTGGACAAGCTCATCGAGCTGACCGAGCGCTACTGCGTGGTGCTGCAGACCCTGGTCGCCACCCCCGCCCCGGCGGTCGCCTGGGCCCGGTCCGCCTGACCGCACCGATGAGCGACGCTCCGCTCGGCGACCTGCTGGTCCTGGACTTCTCGCGCGTACTGGCCGCGCCACTGGCCACGATGCTGCTGGCCGACCACGGCGCCACCGTGCTCAAGGTCGAACGGCCCGGGCGGGGCGACGACACCCGTGGCTGGGGACCGCCGCACGCGGCCGACGGCAGCGCCACCTACTTCCTGTCGGTGAACCGCGGCAAGCACAGCGTCGCGCTGGACCTGGGCGACGAGGCCGACCTGGCCGTGGCCCGCGAGCTGGCCGCGGGCGCGGACGTGCTGGTCGAGAACTTCCGTCCCGGCGTGATGGAGCGACTGGGAATGGACTACGACAGCCTGGCCGGCGCGAACCCGGGGCTCGTGTACTGCACGGTCACCGGGTTCGGCTCGGGCGCCGGCGCGAAGATGCCCGGCTACGACCTGCTGCTGCAGGCCGTGGGCGGACTGATGAGCGTGACCGGCTCGCCCGACGGCGAGCCGCAGAAGGTCGGCGTTGCGCTGGTGGACGTGATCACCGGCCTGTTCGCGACGGCCGGGATCCTGACCGCCCTGCGCCACCGCGACCGCACCGGCCAGGGGCAGGCGATGGAGCTGAACCTGCTGACCTGCCTGCTGGCGGCGCTGGTGAACCAGTCCACCGCCCAGACCGCGGCGGGCGTCACGCCCGGGCGGATGGGCAACGCCCACCCCAGCATCGCGCCCTACGAGACCTTCGCCACCGCCGAGGGCACGCTGGTGGTGGCCGTGGGCACCGACCACCAGTTCACGCTGCTGTGCGAGCTGGTCGGCGCCGCCGGGCTGGCCGCCGACCCGCGCTTTGCCACCAACACCGACCGGGTGGCCAACCGGGTGGAGCTGCGCGAGGCGCTGGCCGCGCGCCTGGTGACCGCCCCGGCGGCCGAGTGGGCGCCCCGGCTGCTGGAAGCCGGCGTGCCGGCCGGCGAGGTGAACGACATCGCCGCGGCGCTGGAGCTGGCGGAGCAGCTGGGCCTGGCGCCCACGGTCACGCTGCCCGGCCCGGGCGGCGCGGACGTGACGCTGCCGGCCAACCCGATCGGCATGTCGGGCACTCCGCCCCGATACGGGGCCGGGCCCCCGGCGCTGGGCAGCCTCAGCGCCGAGGAGGCACTGGCACTGGTGCGACGGCCCTAAGATGGCCGACCCGGGCGGTTAGCTCAGCTGGTAGAGCACGTGCCTTACAAGCATGAGGTCGCAGGTTCGATCCCTGCACCGCCCATCGCCGGACGGAGGACCTTCCGTAGGATGCACCGGCGAATGGACTCGAACGATGCGCGTGACACCGGCAAGGAGGCCGCCGCGGACAGCGGGACGCTGACGTTCCTGCACATGCAGGTGACCGAGCCGGGCACCCTCCCTCGCGGGCAGCACGACCTGCCGCCGGAGTACGTGGCCGACCACCAGCGCAAGCGGATCCAGGACGCCACCACGCATGTGCTGGCCGAGCGCGGCTACTCCGCCGCCACCATCGGCGACATCGTCGCCCGCGCCCACGTGTCACGGCGGACCTTCTACGACCATTTCGAGAGCAAGGAGCACTGTGTGCTGGCCACCTTCGGGGCGGCCACCGAGTGCATCGCCTCTGCGGTGCAGACGGCCTACAGGGGCGAGGAGGAGTGGGACGCGGCGATCGCTGCCGGCCTGTCCGAGCTGGTGCGGGTCCTGATCGAGTACCCCCACGTGGCGTGCACCTGCTTCCTGGAGGTGCGCGCGCTGGGCAGTGCGGCCGCGGACCAGACGGCCGCGGTGCGAGGCATGTGCATCGACGCGCTGCGCACCGGGGCCGCGGCCCGGCCGGGCGCCGAGCCGGCCAGCGACATGGCGTTCGAGATGGGCCTGGGCGGGCTGCTGACCGTGATCCGGGCGCGACTCGCGGCGCACGAGCTGGAGTCGCTGGCGGCCGAGCTGCCCGACATCGCGCGCGCGTTGCTGGAGCCGCTGGCGGGCAGGGTGGCGGCCGAGGCGGTGGCCGAACGCGTGGTGGTCGCCTCCGACGGCCGGTCGGCACACGCCATCTAGACTGCCGGAGTCGTGGACCGCGGTCTCTTCTTCCGCTCCCTGGGGGTGCAGGCGCTGCTGGTTGGGGTGCTGTTCGCGGGGCTCGCGCTGGCCCTGCCGAAGAGCTTCTTCGAGGACTACGGCTGGGTGACCGGCCCGGTGGCCTGGATCGGCTGCTCGATCCTGACCGCCCGCATCCTGGCGCTGCCCGCCGGGTTCGTGCTGTTCTCCGCGCTGGCCGGGGGCGTGGCCGGCTTCCTGGTCAGCCTGGCGGCCAGCCATGCCGCCGGCCTGGTGGTCAGCCTGCTGGTGTTCGCGGCCTCGTGCGGGGGCTACGACCCCGAGCGCGACACCGACACCTCCCGGACCACGGCCTGAGTGTGTCGAAGGACCGGAGCGCCTACCGGCGCTGTGGTTCGCCATCGAGGACGAACATCTCGACCCCGACCGCGGGGTTGAACATGATCTGGCTGTGGTAGGTGAGCACCTTGCGGCCGGTGATCCGCTCGACCGCTTCGGTGGTCGGGCCGGTCATGACCTCCTGGAAGCGCAGGCGGTAGTCGCGCACCAGCCGATCCTCTCCGGCGTCCAGCAGGGTCAACTCGTTCGCCGTCAGCCCCCCGTCCAGCACACAGAAGACGTAGTTGTCGCAGAGGAAGGTCTTCGCCTTTCCCGGACCTCGCCCATAGAACTTCTTCTTCAGCCCCACCATGGCGTTCGATATCTCAGCGGTGATACTCGTGCCCGACTCGGAATCGACGCCTTGGAGCCAGTCGGGATCGGTCAGTTCCTCACTGGCGGCCTGGGTCGGGTGCTCGGGGGGTTGCTCCACTCCACGCGATCCTACGGTCCCCGCACGGTCGATACAAACGCTCGCCTCGCGATGTCGGCCTGCTGAGAGGTTTAGGAAGCGCGGATCAGGTCAGTCGGGGGAAGCTCGGAGGGCAGCCTCACGCTGCCCCCTTGCCCTTAAGGACCCCCGTGGGGCCGCTCGGCACTTGGAAGACAGGCTGAGCGTGACCTCGGGCTCGCACAAGCCATTTCCCTACGGATAAGGAGATATCCCCATGGCAGCACGAGACGTGACTACCGGTGGCCAGCGGATCGGGCACAACGCCCGCCGCCTGACCACCGAGACCAAGCAGTTCTTCAAGACGAGTGAGTTCGGCGCCTACGTGCTCGTGTTCATCGGCATCCTCATCGCCGCGAACACCATCGAGGGCGAGGGCGGCAACGACTACTTCGGCGCCGACAAGGCGTGGCTGTACATCACCATCCTCACGCTGGGCTACATGCTGAGCCGCGGTATCGCCAAGTCGGGCGTGCGCGAGCCCTACAGCAGCGACAGCGACGACGACCGCCGCTAGGTCTCTCACGCATCGTGCGGCCGGGCTGGCGCGAGCATGCGCTCGGCCCGGCCGCATGAGCGCGACCGGCGGCTGGATCCAGTACCCCCAGCGGGATTCGAACCCGCGATCTCCGCCTTGAAAGGGCGGCGTCCTGACCGCTAGACCATGGGGGCGCGCAGGTCAGTCTAAGCCGGGCCCGGTCTAGCATGGCCGGGCCCCCGTAGCTCAGTTGGTCAGAGCG
>DASQLM010000321.1:0-5833 GCA_035630015.1 Thermoleophilaceae bacterium
CACCGAGCTGCTGGAGAAGGGCAAGAAGAAGGAGGCCTTCCACGTGGCCTCCAGCCTGTTCTTCCTGATCACGCTGGTCCTGGGCGCCATCACGGCCCTGTTCATCATCTTCGCCGAGCCGCTGATGAGCGTGTTCGCCCCCGGCTTCGACGACAACCCGGCGCTCAAGGACCTGACCGTCGGGCTGACGCAGCTGATGTTCCCGATCGTGCTGCTGCTTGCGCTGTCGGGCGTGGTGGTGGGGATGCTCAACAGCTTCGAGCACTTCAGCGTGCCGGCACTCGCGCCGACCGCGTGGAACCTGGTCATCATCGCCGCGCTGGTGGGGCTGACGCCCCTGTTCGAGGGCCAGGACCGCATCTACGCCTACGCGGTCGGGGTGCTGGTGGGCACGGTGGTCCAGTTCGTGCTGCCTCTGCCCTGGCTGCGCGGGCGGGGCGGGCACTTCTCCGTGGCGCTGGACTGGCGCAACCCGCACGTGCTCAGGGTGCTGAAGCTGATGTTCCCGGTGACCATCGCCCTGGGCATGATCAACCTCAGCCTGGTGATCAACTCGTTGCTGGGCACGCTGGTGTCCGACCAGGCGCCCGCGGCCATCGACAAGGCGTTCCGTATCTACCAGCTGCCGCAGGGGCTGTTCTCGATCTCGATCGCCACGATCCTGTTCCCGACGATGTCGAAGCTGGCCGCCCGTGGCGCCACCGGCGAGCTGCGCGCGACCATGTCCAACGGCATCCGCCAGGTGGCGCTGCTGCTGATCCCCAGCGCGGTGCTCATGGCCGTGCTGGCCGAGCCGATCACGCGCCTGGTCTACCAGCGCGGCGAGTTCGACGCCGAGGCCACCGAGCTGGTGAAGACGGCCATGGTGTGGTGGTCGATCTCGCTGCCCTTCCAGGGCATCAGCCTGCTGTTCTCGCGCACCTTCTTCAGCCTCCAGCAGCCCTGGGCCACAACCGCGCTGGCGTTCGTGAACATGGTGGTCAACGGCCTGGTGTCGCTGGCGCTGTACAAGCCGTTCGGCATCGCCGGCATCGTCATCGGGACCGTGGTGGGCACGCTGGTCATGACCGTCGCCCAGGGCTGGCTGCTGCGGGGCGAGCTGGGCGGCATCGAGGGCCGGAAGATGCTCGCCAGCGGCGTCCGCATGCTGGTCGCGGCCGCCCTGCTGGCCGCCGCCTCCTATGGCGTATGGGACGGCCTCGACCAGGTGCTGGGGCGCTCGCTGATCGCCCAGCTGGCGTCGGTGGGGCTGGGCATCGGCGCGGGGCTGGCCGTGTACGCGGCGGGCGTATGGGCGCTGCGCGTGCCCGAGGCGCGGCAGATCCGGGCGCTGCTGCCCGGCGGCCGGCGCTAGCAGCCGCTGCCGGGCACGTCGCAGGCAGCGCGCCACGCCGGCGAGCCGATCACCTCGCGCTGCTGGATCGCGATCGACTGGCGCCGCGTGCGCCGCAGCGACCGCAGGGTGGTGCCCACGTCCTCGCCCGCGGTCGACAGCACGCTGGTCCGGCGGCCCGCCGGCACGGGGCCGAGCAGCGAGTGTCCCTGCACCCCCGGGGGCGACGCCGCCCCGATCGAGTCCAGGATCGTGGGCAGCACGTCGATGGTCTGGGCCGGCGCCGGGTTCGTGCCGCGGCCGGCGCCGCGGGGCTGCTTGACGAACAACGGCACCGGGGCGACCCGGTCCACGTTGGCCGCCGTCACGTCCCGCAGCGGCGCGCCGGGGCGGAAGCTCACGCCGTGGTCGGCCGCGACCACGATCAGCGACCGGTCGTACATGCGCGTTTGCCGCAGCCGGTCCAGGACACGGCCCAGCAGCCGGTCGGCGTAGCCCACCTGGAGCAGGTGCGCGCGCCACAGCCGCCGCGACAGCGCCCGGTCGCGGGGCAGGCGCAGGGTCTCGCGCACGGCCGCGGGCACCTCGTGGTCGGTGGCCACGGGCCGCGGGCGACCGGAGGGCAGCCGGCCCCAGGGGCGGTGCGGGGTCATCACGTGCAGGAAGTGCAGGGCCGGCCGGGGCTCGGGCCGCAGGCCGGCGGTGAAGTCGGCGATGTCGTGGGCCGGGTCGCGCTCGTCGGCGGCTCCGATCAACGGCGACCGGGGCGCGATGTCGCCCGGAGCCACGCTCAGCAGCGCCAGGTGGGAGGTCTCGGAGGCCAGCGAGCTCACGGCGTCGGTCGTGGACCGCTTCTCACCCGGGCACGCCTCGGCCGGGCACAGGCGCGTGATCGGCTCGCGCACGTCCAGCCGGTACTGGCGGTCCAGCAGCGTGAACAGGTTGCGTGGCCAGGCGGCCAGGTCGGGCGCCCGGATCTCCCGCGGCCCGCGCCGTCCGCTCAGCAGGGCCGGGACGGCCGCCGTGGTCTGGTCGGCCACCGTGGTCGCGTTCGGGTACCAGGTGCCCTCACGGGCCAGCCGGGCGAAGTTCGGCGCCCGGCCGGCGTCGATCCGGCCATCGGGCCCCAGCAGCGAGGCGGTGGGCAGCTCGTCCATGACCACCATCACGATCGGCGCCGGGCGGCTGGCCGCCGTGGCCGGGCTGGCCACCGGCGAGCCCAGGGGCACCGACGCCAGGAACAGCACCAGCACCACCGGGGCGGCGGGGGCCAGGAAGCGGGCGAAGCTGCGCGAGGTCCGCGAGCGGCGCAGCAGCACCAGGGCGCCCGCGCCGCAGCCGCACGCCACGGCCACCAGCAGCCAGCCGGGCAGGCCCAGGCTCGTGACCTTGGTCAGCAGCTCGGCCAGCTCGTTCAGCAGGCCCAGCGCGATCGCCGTGAGGGCGAGCAGGCGCAGCCCGTCGTGCAGGCGCGAGCCCCATCCGGAGCGGATGGTCTCCGCCACCCGCTCGGCCAGCAGCGCCAGCAGCGGCGGCCCGAAGGCGACGGCCAGGGCGAAGATCACGACCGCCGCCGTCGGCGTCTTGCGCGCCGAGAAGAACTCGGGCGAGTGCGTCACCACCGAGAACAGCGGCTGCGCCAGGGCAAGGGTGTAGAGCCCGAGCAACTCCGGGAACCGGTGCCGGAGCCGATCATCCGCCTCTGCCTGCACGGCGATCTCCTTACCCCGTCTTCGGCGTTGCTATGTGCCGATGGCGTCCTGCTGCGCCGTCATCGCGGCCCGGACCGCGTCCACGATCGGCGCCGGTGCCTTCTCCGGCGAGCCCGCGTCGAACGGCGGCTGGGGGTCGTACTCGATGCCCAGCTGCACCGCCTGGGCCGCCTCGGGCCCGTGAAGGAGCTCCACCAGCCGCAGCGCCATGTCGATCCCCGACGACACGCCCGCCGCGGTGATCACCTTGCCCTGCTCCACCACCCGCTCGGAGGTCGGGGTGGCGCCGAACTGCGCCAGCGTGTCCAGCTCGAGCCAGTGGCTGGTGGCCTCGAGCCCGTTCAGGATCCCCGCCGCCGCCAGCCACAGCGAGCCGGTGCAGACCGACGTGGTGTAGGTGCTGTGCCGGTGCGCCTCGCGCAGCCAGTCCAGGGCGCGCTCGTCCTTCATCAGCGCGCGCGTGCCGTAGCCGCCCGGCACCACCAGGATGTCCGGCCGCGGCGCGTCCTCCCACGCCTCGTCGGCCATCAGGGTCGCCGTGTGCGACTCGTCGCGCACCGGCCCCGGCTCGGGACCCAGCCACCGCACCCGGCTGTCCGGGAGGGCGCCCAGCACCTGGTAGGGGCCGATGGCGTCGAGCATGGTGAAGCGGTCGAACAGGGGGATGGCGATCTCCATGGGGCCATCGTCGCATCCCGGGCAATAACCGCGGACGCCACCGGGTACCGGTGGCCCATGGAAGAGGAAGAGCGGATGGACGCGGACGCCCAGGTGGCCGCGCTGAACAAGGCGCTGAGGCTGCAGTACCGATCGGTGCTGCAGATGACGCTGACCGGCGGCAGCCTCACCGGCTGGGAGGGGGTGGGTCTGGCGGCGCGGCTCGAGCAGTTCGCGCGCGACGACCTCGACGACGCCCGGCGGCTGGTGGAGAAGGTCAGGGCCCTCGGCGGTGCGCCCACCGCGGAGGTCGCCCCGCTCGCCTACGAGCCCGACCCCCACCAGGCGGTGGCGGCGCTGATCGACGCGGAGGCCGAGACGCTCGAGGCGCTCCAGGACGCCATCGCGCCGACCGGTCGCGAGGCCGCATCGGAAGCCGTCGAACACCGGCTCGAGCACGTGATCATGCGCAAGCAGGAACAGGTCGACGTGCTGCTCCGGGCACGCGCCTAACCTGTGCGGCCCCATGGCCGCGCCCGCCCGGAACATCCGCAACTTCTCGATCATCGCCCACATCGACCATGGGAAGTCGACGCTGGCCGATCGCATCCTGGAGCAGACCGGTGCGGTCGAGGCCCGCGACAGCCGCCCCCAGCTGCTGGATTCGATGGACCTCGAGCGCGAGCGGGGGATCACCATCAAGGCCCAGGCCGTGCGAGTGCAGTACACGGCCAAGGACGGGCAGGACTACCGGCTGCAGCTGATCGACACGCCCGGGCACGTGGACTTCACCTACGAGGTCTCACGCTCGCTGGCGGCCTGTGAGGGCGCGCTGCTGCTCGTGGACGCGGCCCAGGGCGTCGAGGCCCAGACCGTGGCCAACACCTACCTGGCCGTGGACGCCGGGCTGGAGCTGATCCCGGCGCTGAACAAGATCGACCTGCCCGGCGCCGAGCCCGAGCGCGTGGCCGGCGAGATCTCCGAGCTGATCGGCGAGGAGCCCGACGAGGTCATCAAGATCTCCGCGAAGACGGGGGAGGGGGTCACCGAGCTGCTGGAGGCCATCGTCAACCGCGTCGAGCCCCCCTCCGGCGACACCGAGGCGCCGGCCCGGGCGCTGATCTTCGACTCCGAGTTCGACCAGTACCGCGGCGTGGTGGCGTACGTGCGCGTGGTCGACGGCCGCCTGGCCAAGGGCGACGCGATCACCGCCATGCAGGCGGGCACCGAGGCGGACATCGACGACATCGGCTTCTTCGGCCCGGCGCTGACCCCGGTCGAGGCGCTCGAGGCCGGCGAGGTCGGCTACGTGATCACCGGCATCAAGGACGTCTCGCTGCTGCGCGTCGGCGACACGCTGACCACCCGCCGGGCGCCGGCCGCCGAGCCGCTGCCCGGCTACCAGGACGTCAAGCCGATGGTGTTCTGCGGCCTGTTCCCGGTGGACACCGACCGCTTCAACGACCTGCGCGACGCGCTGGAGAAGCTGTCGCTGAACGACGCCGCGCTGACCTACGAGCCCGAGACCAGCCACGCGCTGGGCTTCGGCTTCCGCTGCGGCTTCCTGGGCCTGCTGCACATGGACATCGTGCGTGAGCGCCTGGAGCGCGAGTACGACGTGGACCTGCTGGCCACCACGCCCACGGTGGAGTACGAGGTCACGCTCACCGACGGCTCCGTCCTGCCGGTGCACGCGCCGTCCGAGATGCCCGAGCGCGACCGCATCGAGGAGATCCGCGAGCCCTACATCCGCGCGACGATCCTGTGTCCCAAGGACGCGGTGGGCGCGGTGATGGACCTGTGCCAGGACCGGCGCGGCACCCACGTCGACATGACGTTCATGTCCGAGGCGCGGGTGCAGATCCGCTACGACCTTCCGCTGGCCGAGGTCGTGCTCGACTTCTTCGACCACCTCAAGTCGCGCACCAAGGGCTACGCCTCGCTGGACTACGAGCTGATCGGCCTGCGCCCGTCCGACCTGGTCAAGCTGGACATCCTGCTGGCGGGCGACCAGGTCGACGCCCTGTCACAGGTGGTGCACAAGGACAAGGCCTACAGCGCCGGCCGGGGCATCGCCGAGCGCCTGCAGAAGCAGATCCCGCGCCAGCAGTTCGAGGTGGCGATCCAGGCC
>DASQLM010000322.1:0-2778 GCA_035630015.1 Thermoleophilaceae bacterium
GCCATGTCGCGCAGGAAGCGGGCGCCGAAGGCCACGTGGCGGTGCTCGTCGCGGGCCACATTGTTGAAGCCCTCGACGAAGCCGGGCAGCGTGCCCTGCTGCTCGTTGTACTCGATGATGAAGTGCTGGCCGGTCAGGGCCAGCATTCCCTCGATGATCATGTGGTAGAGCGTGACCGCCTCGACCAACGTCTCCAGGTCCTCGGGCTCGACGGCCAGCCGGTCGACGCGGTCCTTGAGCATCTGGTCGAAGAGCCGTTCGAAGCTCTCGTTCACGTGCACGCTGGTCTCCTCCAGGCGTGCCCCCAGGTCGTCGGCCTCCAGCACGCCCACCTCGGAGTAGAAGCGGTCGAAGAACGCCACGTGGCGCGCCTCGTCGGCGATCTGGGTGCACAGGAAGATGCGCATGTCCTCCTGTGGCGCGGCGCGCATCATCGGCCCCAACTCGGCGGCCACCCGCTGCTCGCCGATGAAGAACGAGGAGAGCCCGGCCATCCGCTGGTAGCGCTCGTCGGCGGGAATCCGCTCGTGCCAGTCGATCCGGTCCTGGCTGAAGTCGATGTCCTGGACGGCCCAGTGCTGGCGCTCCCACAGGGAGTAGAGCTCGCCGTAGTCGAGTAGCTGCGACTGACCGCGGTCGGCCGACTCCATCAGCCCCGGGTCGGTGGTGGCCTGGAAGTCCGCCCTCTCTGTCCGTTCCATCTGCCGACCGTAACCGAAACTGGCCGACCGGCCAACTAGGGGCCGGGCTCGGCGTTGGCCGTGACCGTGACGCGGCCCTGGGGGCCGCTGAGGACGAGCTTGCGCCCGGGCCGCAGGCCCTCGAACGAGACCGTGTCCGAGTTCTCGCCCTCGCCCGCGGCCAGCGACTTGCCGCCGCCGCGCAGCGCGTAGTCCCGCCCGTCGGCCGAGCGCAGCTCCACGGTGATGGCGATGAACGGCGGCACGCTCACGGTGGCGGGGCCGACCTTGCCGCCGCGCCCGGTGACCAGCGCCTGGGTGGCGTTCGGGATCTCGTCGCCCGCGCCGCCGGGCTGGTCCTCACCCGGCGCCTTGGTGCCGCCGCTGTCCTCGCCGGTCTCGGCCGGCTCGGTCTCGGTCGCCGGCGGCGTCGTCTCGGTGGTCGCGGTGTCGGTGGTCTCGGTCTGCTCGGTGGCGGTGCTGGTGTCCGCGCCCGCCTTGTCCTTCTCGTCGTCGCCGCCGCAGCCGGCGAGCGCGAGGGCGCCCGCCGCGGCCACGGCCGCCACCGCGCGGAGCCTCACAGCGCGCTGGTGTCGCCCGGCTCGAGCACCGTGACCGTCGCCTTGGTCTGATCCTCGACGTCGGCCTTGAACGCCTCCGCGTCGGCCTCGATGGGCGGGAACGTGTCGTAGTGGCAGGGGATCACCGCGGGCGCGCCGACCAGGCTGACCGCCTGCACCGCGTCGTGGCGGTCCATCGTGTAGTGCCCGCCGATGGGGACGATGGCCAGGTCGAGCTTGTCCCGCTTGCCCGGCAGCGCCAGGTCGGAGAACAGGCACGTGTCGCCCAGGTGGTAGACGGTCTTGCCGTCGAGGTTGATGACCAGGCCCGCGGGGGTGTGCGGGGTGCCGTCGGAGGTCACCGCGGTGTGCCAGGCCGGAACCAGGCGCACCCAGCCGCCCTCGAACTCGACCGTGCCGCCCAGGTTGGGGTCGACCACGTTCTCCACGCCGGCGCTGCCGATCTCGTTCGCGAGCTCCACGATCGCGATCACCGTGGCGCCCGTGCGCTTGGCGATCTCCACGGTGTCGCCCAGGTGATCGGCGTGGCCGTGGGTCAGCAGGATGTGCGTGGGGTCCACCTCGTCGGCCGAGGCGGCGGCCTTGGGGTTGCCGGTCAGGAAGGGGTCCACCAGCAGGCGGGTGTCACCGGCTGTGAACTCGAAGCAGGACTGGCCAAGGAAGCGGATGTCCACGTTGTCTCTCCTCTGCTCGACGGAACGTGCGGCGAGCCTAGCGGTCGCGATCCAGCTCCAACTCGCGCGCCAGCTCCCAGCCCACGGCGACGCCGACGAGCATGCCGATCCGGTTCTCCTCCGCCAGCAGCGTGCGCAGCGCGATGATCCGCTCCTCCTCGGTGGGGTGGGCCGCGGCGGTGCGCACGTTGGCATCGTGGGCCTCGCCGAACCAGCCGGCGGCGTGCAGGGCCTCGGCCAGGATCCGCTGGAGCTCGGGGGCCCGGTCCATGACGATGGCCTCGGCGTCGCGCAGGCGGCCGGGCTCGGTCAGGCGCTGAATGGCGGCGTCCAGCTCCTGGTCGGTGAACGTGCGGTCGCTCATGTGCGCCGGGACAGCAGCGCCAGCACGGGCGCCAGGGCCGCGCCCACCAGGGCGCCCACGGGCCCGGCGACCGGGTTGGCCTCCGTGACGGCAAGCGGCAGCAACAGCAGCAGCCCGGCGATGGCGGCCACGCCCACCAGGTCGTTGCCGCGCTGGTCGCCGCGGCGCGCCGCGCGCAGATCGTCGACCAGCCAGGCCGTGAGGATGCCGAGCGCCGCGCCGTTGGCGCCCAGCACCACGTACAGGACGTTGGACTCGCCGACGGGGCCGAGGTTCAGTTGCACCGCCACCGCGGCGCCGGCCGCGCCGGCGGCCACGAACACCAGGATCGGCGCGAACCAGCCGAAGCGCCGCTCCAGCAGCGTGCCGAACACCCCGACGGCCACCAGGGTCGCGAACTGGTAGGTCAGGCTGTCGTGCACGAACGGGGCGGTGGCGTAGCGCCAGGGCTCGTCGTCCAGGGGCACGATGATCCCGCC
>DASQLM010000323.1:0-2185 GCA_035630015.1 Thermoleophilaceae bacterium
CAGCGCCACCAGCTCGGGCACCACCGCGCCCAGTACGCCCAGGCGCTCGGCCAGCCCCAGGGCGTCCAGCACGTGCGGCGCGGACACCGCGCGGCGCAGCTCGGCGTACACGCGCTCGGCCGACGGCTCGGTCAGGCGCGGCGCAGCCTCCCGCGTCAGCTGCTCTGTCGTCTCGTCGGCGGCGAAGCCCAGCTCGGCCGCCAGGCGCACCAGCCTCAGGGGCCGCAGCGGGTCTTCGGCGTAGGCCCGGGGGCCCAGCACGCGGAGGGTGCGCCGCTCGAGGTCCTCCATGCCGCCGTGCGGGTCCAGCGCGGGCCCGCCGGCCAGCGGCACGGCCATCGCGTTGATCGTGAAGTCGCGCCGGGCCAGGTCCTGGTCGATCGTCTGGCCCTGCAGTGCCGACACGTCGACCTCGAACCGCCGCCGGCCGTCCAGCGCCCGCCACGAGCCGAACGCCTCCGACAGCGCGAACACGGGGCCGTCCAGGGCACGCGCCACCCGCCGGGCCACCTGCTCGGGGTCGCCGGACACCGCCACGTCGACGTCGCCCAGCGGGCGGCCCAGCCAGGCGTCGCGCACCACGCCGCCCACCAGCCAGGCGTCCGTCTGGCCCCCCAGCGCCTCGCGCAGCGCCAGGACCGGCTCGGCCGTGTCCAGCGCGGCCAGGGACATCAGACCTCCACGCGCGGCACGCGGGCGCTGATGCCGCAGGTGACCTCGTAGTTGATGGTGCCCAGGCGCCGCGCCACCTCCTCGGCGGCGATCGCCTCCCCTCCCTGGGCGCCGATCAGCACCGCGGGCTCGCCCACCTCCACCCCGGTGTCGGGTCCTAGGTCCACCGTGATGTTGTCCATGCTGACCGTGCCCACCAGCGGGTACCGGCGGCCGCCGATCAGCACGTCGCAGTCGTTGGTCAGCGCGCGCCGCCAGCCGTCGCCGTAGCCGATCGGCAGCGTCGCCACCCACGTGGGCCCCTCGGCCGCCCAGCGCCGCCCGTAGCCCGCGCTGTCCCCGGGCTCGAACCGCTTCACGGCCGCGACGTAGCTGTGCAGCTCCAACGCGGGCTCCAGACCCTGCTCCGCGGCGTCCTGCTGGAACGGGTCCATGCCGTAGATGGCGATGCCGCAGCGCACCATGTCGAAGTGCGAGGCGCGGTCGCGCAGGGTGGCGGCGCTGTTGGCCGCGTGGGCGATCGCGCCGGGGTGATCGGCGCGCACCTGGTCGGCGAAGGCCCGGAACCGCTCCAGCTGGCGCGGGAAGTGGTCGTCGCCCGGCTCGTCGGCGGTGGCGAAGTGGGTCATGACCCCGGCCAGGCTGGCGTCCTGGTCCAGGTCCACCGCCCGCACCAGCGCGCGGGCCTCGTCCACGTCGGCGGTGCCCAGCCGGCCCATGCCGGTGTCCAGCTTCACGTGCACACGCGGACGGCGGGGGGCGATGGCCTCAAGGAAGCCCTGGGTCCACACCACAACGTCGGCGTCGTTGTCCATCGCCAGGTCGGCCTCGTCGTGCGACAGGGCGCCCATGACCAGCACCGGCACCACGATCCCCTGGGCGCGCAGCTCGGCCGCCTCGGCCGCGGTGGCCACGGCCAGCCACTCGGCGCCGCCCGCCAGCGCGGCCCGCGCGGCGCTGCCGGCGCCGTGGCCGTACCCGTCGGCCTTCACGACCGCGCACAGCGTGACCTCGCCGCCCACGCGCTCGTTCAGCGTGCGGCAGTTGGCCTGGATGGCGCCCGCGCGCACCCGCGCCACGGCGCGCGGAGGGCGCTGGGACACGGGCATCAGTCCGAGACGAGCCCGCCCAGGACGTCCACGCGGGTGACCACGCCGACCAGGCGGCCGTGATCGACCACGGGAAGCCGGTTGTGGCCGGTGTCGTGGATGATCCCCGCCGCCTCGTCGATCGAGGTGCCGGGCTCCACCGTCACCGGGTTCGGGGTCATCATGTCCGCGGCCGTGGAGGCGAACGCCTTCTTCAGCCGCTCCTCCCAGTGGCGCAGGGGCTCGAGGAACACCGTGCCGCCGAAGATGTTCACGTAGTGGGGCAGGTGCAGATCACCGTCGTCGTCGGGCAGGACCATGTCGGTCTCGGTCACGATGCCCACGCAGCGGCCGCCGTCGTTGATCACCGGGATCCCGGGCAGCTCGTTCTTCCGCATGATGCGGATGACCTCCTGGACGTCGGT
>DASQLM010000324.1:0-5771 GCA_035630015.1 Thermoleophilaceae bacterium
GGACATCGACGTGCTGGTGGACGACAGCCCGGTGAACATCGCCGGCGCGCGCGAGCGCGGCATGGTGGCCGCCACCCTGAGGCACCCGTGGAACCAGGAGCTGGTGGACGGCGGCGACGAGGGCGTGGTCGGCGCGGACGATTGGCCCGAGCTGGAGCGAAGGCTGGAGCGGTTCCTGACATCATCGGCGAATGCCTGAGCGCGCACGCACGCCGCTGAGCCTGCAGGAGCGCCCGGCGGAGGAAGATGGGGGCCGGTCGGGCCTGCCCTCGCTCCGCGACGACGACCTGCGCCGCCACCTGCCGGGCGTCGAGCCCGACCGCACGCTGACCGACTGGGGTCGTTCGGAGCGCATCGAGGGGCTGATGGACAAGACCCTGGTGGACTTCCTGTACCGCTACTGGTTCCGCGCGGAAGTGGAGGGCATCGAGAACGTGCCCGCGGCCGGCGGCGCGCTGCTGGTGTCCAACCATTCGGGGGCGCTGCCCCCGGACGCGACCATGATCGCCAAGGCCATCCGCGAGGAGCACGCGCACCCGCGGCCGCTGAACATCACGGTCGAGCACTTCTTCAAGGGCTACCCGGGCTTCTCGATGCTGCTGCCAAAGGTGGGCGCGGTCGCGGCGCACCCGGCGAACGTGCACCGCCTGCTCTACGACGAGGAGCAGCTGGTGCTGGTCTTCCCCGAGGGCCGCAAGGGCACCGAGAAGCTCTACAAGGACCGCTACCGGTTGCGCCGCTTCGGCCGCGGCGGCTTCGTGCAGGCGGCGATGAGGGCGCGCGTGCCGATCGTGCCGGTGTGTGTGGTGGGGGCCGAGGAGGCGGCGCCGGTGTTCGCCCAGTTCAACCTGCTGCAGAAGCTCACCGGCCTGTTGTACGTGCCGCTGACGCCCACGTTCCCGCACCTGGGGCCGCTGGGCATGCTGGGCTACCTGCCCGCCAAGTTCAAGCTGCGCTTCCTGGAGCCCATCTACTTCGACGAGCCGGGCCGGGAGGACGACAGCTCGGAGGTCCAGACCGTGGCCCACGAGGTGCGCGCCCGGATCCAGGAGAACCTGTTCGACATGCTCTCCAAGCGCAGGTCGGTGTGGTTCGGATGACCGGCTCGAAGCGGATCCTGATCACCGGCCTGTCCACCTACTGGGGTGGCCTGCTGGCCCGGGCGCTGGAGTCCGAGCCCTCGGTGGAGGCCATCGTCGGCGTGGACAACGAGGAGCCCAGCGTGGAGCTGGAGCGCACCGAGTACGTCAAGGTCGGCGCCCAGCACGCGCTGCTGCGGCGGGTGGTGGAGGCCGCCGAGATCGACACCGTCGTGGACACGCGCCTCGTGGTGGACTCGATCGTGACCAGCCCGCGGCTGGCCCACGAGAACAACGTGATCGGGACCATGAACCTGCTGGCGGCCTGCGGCGGGCCCGAGAGCACCGTGCGCAAGTTCGTGTTCAAGTCCTCAACCCACTACTACGGCTCCAACCAGGACGACCCCGCCTTCTTCGACGAAACGATGGGCCGTCCGCACCCGCCGCGCACGCCGATCGAGCGCGACGTGCTGGAGGCCGAGGCGTCGGTGGCCGAGTTCGCCGACCGGAACCCGTCGGTCAGCGTCAGCACGCTGCGGTTCGCCAATGTGCTGGGCCCCGACGTGCGCACCTCTCATATCGACCTGATGCGCCTGCCCGCCCTGCCGATGATCCTGGGCTTCGACCCGCGCTACCAGTTCGTGCACGAGGACGACGTGGTGCACGCGCTCGAGCACGTGGTCAAGAACGACCTGCCGGGCGTCTACAACGTGGCCGCCGACGGGGTCCTGGCGCTGTCGGAGGTGGCAGGCCTGCTGGGCAAGCCCTACGCGCCGGTGCTGCCGCCGTGGGGCACCGGCCTGGCCACCGCGGTGGCGGGCCGCCTGGGCGTGCGCATCCCGCCCGAGATGCTGAACCAGCTGCGTTTCGGCCGCGGCGTGGACAACCGCCGCTTCAAGGCCGCGGGCTTCGAGTACGGCGCCACCAGCCGCGAGGCGGTGATCGGGCTGGCCGAGCACCTGCGGCTGCACCCGCTGCTGCGCGAGGGCGCCGGTGAGCCCTACCGCTACGAGCGTGAGGTGGAGGAGTTCCTGCGCTGGAGCCCCAACGTGCGCAACTCGCGCCCGAAGGAGGTGGCGGCCGCGATGGCCAGCGAGAGGAGCGCAGCCGAGCCCGGGTCGGCGAGCACCGCATCGACATTGTCACCGGGGCCGCCTCCGCCGCCGGTGGACCACTTCGACGACCTCGAGGCCGAGGAGGTCCTGCCGCTGCTGGGCTCCCTGGAGCGCACCGACCTCGAGGCGCTGCGCGAGTACGAGCGCGGGCACCGGGCCCGGGACAGCGTGCTGGGGGCGATCGAGTCCCACCTCGCACGTCCGGCCACCGCCTCCTGATCCGGATACATCTGTTCTGACCCGGGAAGCGTAGGTACACGCAACCCCGGTTGCAGACCGGGCCGTTATTGGGAAAGCGGGCGCTGTGGCCCTACTATGGGTCGCCGCGTACGCCGCCGTTCCTCTCTCATGCGCAACAAGTCATTCATCGCCGTGGCCGTGACGGTCGTGTTGCTCCTGGTGGGGGCGGTCGGCGTGAGCGCGTACGACTCCTCGAATGAGGACACGATCGCCGACGGCGTGACCGTCGCGGGCGTGGACCTGGGCGGCCTGACCGCCGACCAGGCGCGCGAGCGCATCCAGGAGCAGGTGGCGGAACCGCTGGAGAAGCCGGTCGTGGTGACCAGCGGCAAGCGCCGCTTCACCCTCTCGGCCGAGGACGCCGGCATCAACGCCGACGCCGAGGCGATCGTGGACGAGGCCCTGGCCGTCAGCCGCGAGGGATCGATCTTCGCGCGGGTCTGGCGCGACGCCACGGGGGGCGAGGAGAAGGCGGCGATCGCGCCCCAGGTGACCTACTCCAAGGCGGCGGCCAACAAGCTCGTCGCGCGCGTGGCCGAGAGCGTGGACCAGCCGGCCAAGGACGCCAAGCTCGAGTTCCCCTCGCTGGCCAAGGTCGACTCCCAGGACGGCGTGCGGGTGAACGCGGAGAAGCTGCGCGCCACGGTGGCCACGGCGATGACCGACCCCGACCGGCGTGTGGTGCCCGCACCGGTCGACCGGACCAAGCCGAAGGTCACACGCGAACAGCTGGCCAAGAAGTACCCGACGCTGATCGTCGTGGAGCGGGGCGCGTTCCAGCTCAAGCTCTACAAGAACCTTCAGCTCAAGAAGTCGTACCGGATAGCCGTCGGCCAGGTGGGCCTGGAGACGCCCGCGGGCCTGTACGCCATCCAGAACAAGGCCGTGAACGCCGCCTGGACCGTTCCCAACAGCGCCTGGGCCGGCGACATGGCGGGTCAGGTGGTCCCGGGGGGGACGCCCGAGAATCCGCTCAAGGCTCGCTGGATGGGCATCTTCGCCGGTGCCGGGATCCACGGCACCGACCAGGTGGGGTCGCTTGGCACCGCCGCCTCGCACGGCTGCGTGCGCATGGCCATCCCGGACGTGATCGAGTTGTACGACCAGGTCAAGGTGCAGACGCCGGTCTACATCGGCTGAGCGGTCAGACGCCGATCGACGCGACCGGCACCTCGACCCAGCCGTCGGCCTCCATGGAGGCTTGGCGGTCCGAATGCCGAATGCAGAGCATGCCGATGAACACGCCCCGCATCTGCTTCACCAACACCGCGAACCACAGCGTCGAAGCGTCCCGGTCGCCCTTGATCGGGTGCCACGGCGCGACCGCCTTGTCCATGTCGTCGATCAGCCCGGCCTCGGCCAGCTGACCCTGGGTGGCCACGCGCCCGTCCTCGGTGTTGACGAAGAAGCCTGAAATCACGGCGATCAACCCTAGTTGGGGCGCCGCCCTGCGTGAATTCGACGAGGGAATGCGGCGTCGGAACCTGGCCGAGAAGACCCGCAGCGCCTATGGCGTGGACCTCGGGCAACTTGCGGAATGGGCCAGCGCGCAGCGCCTGGACCCCGAGCAGCTGGACTTCCGCGCGCTGCGCCGGTTCGCCGGCGTGCTGTCCGAGCGCGGCATGTCGCGCTCCACGGTGGCGCGCAAGCTGGCCTCCACGCGCTCCTTCTACGCCCAGATGGTGCGGGCGGGACGGATCGAGGCCAGCCCGGCGGACCTGGTGTCGTCTCCCAAGCGCGACTCGCACCTGCCGACCGTGCTCAAGCCGGCCGAGCTGACGGTGCTGCTGGAGAGCATGCCCGGGTCGACGCCGCTGGAGATGCGCGACCGCGCCATGTTCGAGCTGACCTACTCGGCCGGGCTGCGGGCCGAGGAGGTCGTGGACCTCGACCTGGACAGCCTGGACCCCGACGCCGAGGAGCTGCGCGTGGAGGGCAAGGGCGGACGCACCCGCGTGGTGCCGGCGGGAGAGCCCGCGTGGCGCGCGCTGGAGACCTGGCTGGAGCGTGGCCGGCCCCAGCTGGAGCGCGAGCGCGACCCCGCGCTGTTCCTGTCCAAGACCGGCCGGCGGCTGTCCACCTCGGACGTACGGAGGCGGCTGGCCGGCGCCGTGAGGCGCGCGGCGGTGCAGGGCGGCGTCTCTCCGCACACCCTGCGGCACTCGTTCGCCACCCACCTACTCGAGGGCGGCGCCGACCTGAGGAGCATCCAGGAGCTACTCGGGCACGCATCCATCAGCACGACCCAGACCTACACTCGGGTAGAGTCGCTGCGCCTGAGGAAGGCGTACGCCCGGTCTCATCCCCGGGCCTGAGAGGCAGGCAGGAGCAGTGGAGACAAACGTCAAGGCCATCGAGCTGCGGGACCTGTGGCGCCGCTACAAGGAGAGCGGCGACCCACGAGCGCGCGAGCGTCTGGTCCTGGCCTACTCGCCGCTGGTCAAGTACGTCGCCGGCCGCATGTCCAGCGGCCTGCCCGCCCACGTGGAGGAGGCCGACCTGATCTCGTACGGCCTGCTGGGCCTGATCTCGGCCATCGAGCGCTTCGAGCCGGCGCGCGAGATCCGCTTCGAGACCTTCGCCATCACGCGCATCAAGGGCTCGATCATCGACGAGCTGCGGTCGCTGGACTGGGTGCCGCGCTCGGTGCGCGCCAAGGCCCGCGAGATTGAGCGCGCGAACGCCAAGCTCGAGCACAAGCTCCACCGGGCGCCCACCGACCAGGAGATGGCCGCCGAGCTCGAGGTGGAGGTCGAGGACTTCCAGGAGTCGCTGATGCGCATCTCCAACTCGTCCGTGGTGGCGCTGGACGAGCTGTGGACCGTCTCCGACTCGTCGGGCGACCAGGTGTCGCTGCTGGACACGATCCAGGACGAGTCCGCGGCCGACCCGGCCCAGGAGATGGACCTGACCGACATGAAGGACCGGCTGGCCGACTCGATCGCGCGGCTGCCCGAGCGCGAGAAGCTGGTCGTCGCGCTCTACTACTACGAAAACCTCACGCTCAGGGAGATCGGTGAGGTCCTGGGGGTCACCGAGTCCCGCGTGTCCCAGCTGCACACCAAAGCGGTGCTGCGCCTCAAGAGCCGGCTCCAGGGTGACTCGCTCACCGAAGCCCTCTAGCCCGGTCGCCGACCCGGCGAATCGCCGGTCCGACGACGAGCTGCGACGCCGCCTGCGCCAGCAGGCCGCGGTGGCCGAGCTGGGGCGCGAGGCCCTGGCCGGGGCAGATCTGGGCGAGCTGGGCCGCAGCGCGGTGGAGATGATCGCCGTGGAGCTGGGCGTGCCGGTGGCGGTGCTGGTCTCCCCGGGCCCCGACGGCCAGTCGCTGGTCTTC
>DASQLM010000325.1:0-13116 GCA_035630015.1 Thermoleophilaceae bacterium
GTGGGCCGCTCGGCGCTGACGCGCAAGGGCCTGTCCGTGAGGGTGGACACCGACGAGGCGGCCACCGTGTCGATCACGCTCGACAGCCTGGACCTGGCCAGCGTGAAGGGACGAGGCGGCTCGACCCGCCGGCCCAGGCGCGTGAAGCTGGCCACCGCCGAGGTCGTGGTGGAACGCCCGGGCGGCCAGGCCGCGGTGCGGCTCAAGCTGAGCCGGCGCGCCCGCCGGGCGCTGGGCCGGCGGCGCAAGCGCGTACGTGCCCGGGTGCTGATCAGCGCGCGCGACGGCGCCGGCAACGTGCGCACGGCCAGCCGAACGGTCAAGGTCGGCGCGGCAGCGAAGCGTCGGCGCCGCAAGAAGCGCCGCTGACCGTAAGGATGCGGCGGGATGCAGCGTTCCCGTCTCGCGCCCGAGGTCTTCCGCCTGCCGGTCGAGCGCCTGCGCGAGGGCTACTACTCCGACGCCTACTTCACCCTGACCAAGGAGCTGCTGGAGGCCGAGCAGCGCCACCCGCGCGTGACCATGCAGGTGTTCCAGCGCCACCGCGCGCTCCTGGGCGGGGTCGACGAGGCCATAGCGCTGCTCAAGCAGTGCGCGGGCCACCGCAGCGTGTCGGGGGCCTGGGTCCCGGGGTTCGGCCAGCTCGAGGTGCGCGCGCTGTACGAGGGCGACGAGATCGAGCCCTGGGAGACGGTCATGACCATCGAGGGCGACTACTCCGTGTTCGCCCACCTCGAGACGGTCTACCTGGGGTCGATGGCCCGGCGCACGCTGGTCATGAAGAACGTGCGCGAGGTGGTCGAGGCCGCGGCGGGCAAGCAGATCCTGTTCTTCCCGGCGCGCCACGACCACTGGCTGGTGCAGACCGGTGACGGCTGGGCCGCGCACGTGGCCGGCGCCATCGGCGTGTCCACCGACGCGCAGGCCTCGTGGTGGGGCGGCACCGGCGTGGGCACGGTGCCGCACGCGCTGATCGCCGCGTACGGAGGCGACACGGTGGCTGCCGCCCGCGCCTTCGCGGGCCGCTACGCGGGGCAGATGAACGTGACGGTGCTGGTCGACTTCGAGAACGACTCGGTGGCCACCGCGGTCGCCGTGGCCGAGGCGCTGGACGGCGAGCTGTGGGGTGTGCGCCTGGACACCTCGGAGCAGCTGGTCGACGAGGGGCTCCGGCGCCGGCTGGGTGACGACGCGACGCCGGGCGTGAACGTCCCGCTGGCCCGCGCGGTGCGCTCGGCGCTCGATGACGCGGGCTACCCGGACGTGCGCATCGTGGCCTCGGGCGGCTTCGATGCGCAGCGGATCCGGGACTTCGAGGCCGAGGACGCCCCGGTCGACGCGTACGGCGTGGGCTCGTCGTTGCTGCGCGGCCAGAACGACTTCACCGCCGACGTGGTGCTGCTGGACGACGAGCCGGTGGCGAAGGTGGGGCGCGAGTTCAGGCCCAACCCGCGGTTGGAGCTCGTGGTCTGAGCCTAGGCGGCGGCGCGCCTGACGGCGCCCGGCGGTGTGCCGGTCACGCGCTTGAACGCACGCGCGAACGCGGCCTCGGAGGCGTACCCCAGTCGCCCGGCCAGCTGGCCCACCGTCGCCCCCTGCTCCAGCTCGTCGCTGGCCACGTGCATCCGCCAGCGGGTCAGGTACCCCATGACCGGCTCGCCCATCAGCTCGGTGAAGCGGGCGGCGAACGCCGACCGGGACATGGCCAGCTCGTCGGCCAGGGCCGCCACGCTCCACGCCCGCGCGGGATCGGAGTGGATCAGCGAGAGGGCGTGCCCGATCTGCGGGTCCTGCAGCGCACCGAGCCACCCGGTCCGGGCCGTCGGGTCGGTCTCGATCCAGGAGCGGACGGCCTGGATCACCAGGATGTCGGCCAGGCGGGTGATCACCGCCTCGCCGCCCGGGCGCAGCTCCCGCGTCTCCGCGGCCATCAGGGAGAGCGTCCCCTGCATCCGGTCCGCCTGCGGTGAGCCGCCGGCCTGGACCCGCACCATCGACGGCAGCATGTCCACCAGGTTGCGGGCCACCGGGTGGTCGAAGCGCACCGCGCCGCAGATCAGCCGGGTGGGCTCGCCGCCCCCGCCGGCGCTCAGCTGCTCGTAGCGGTCGCTCACGCGCTCCAGCCCGAGCTCGTGGATGTCCGGGGTGGGCACGCCCGGCTCGCTGCAGAGCCGGTGGCCCTGGCCGTGCGGGACCAGCGCCAGCTCACCGGGGCGCAGCATGTGTGGCTCTCCGTGGCCCGCGTCCAGCCACATGGCCCCGGCGGTGACCACGTGGAACCAGATGTGCCCCGGCATCGGCTCCAGCGCGAAGCCCCACGGCGCGGTCAGGTCGGACAGGCAGTAGAAGGCGCCGTCCATGCGCAGGAAGTGCAGCGCCTCGCCCAGCGGGTCGGCCCGGGGCACGATCGGGGTGGGTGCGGCCGGCACAGGACCCACCGTACCGGACATCCACGCCCGTGGACGATCGGGCATGAACTCGACCTTCGAGGTCATAGACACGCCACGCAGGCGCTCCGAGAATGGACGCATGACATCAGAACACACACCCACCCTCGTGATCGGCGGCACCGGCAAGACCGGCGCCCGCGCGGCGGCGCGCCTGAGGCGCGCGGGCAGGAGGTGCGAATCGGCTCCCGGTCCGCGCAGCCCGCGTTCGACTGGGACGACCGGTCCACGTGGGGCCCGGCGCTGGAGGGCACGCACGCCGCGTACATCTCGTTCTATCCCGACCTGGCCGCGCCCGGCGCGCCCGAGGCCGTGGCCGCCCTGTGCCGCGAGGCACTCCGGGTGGGCACGCGGCGGCTGGTGCTGCTGTCGGGTCGCGGTGAGGCCGAGGCCCAGCGGGCCGAGACCGAGCTGGCCGCCTCCGGCGCCGAGTGGACGGTGGTCCGGGCCTCGTGGTTCGCGCAGAACTTCAGCGAGGCGCAGTTCCTGGAGCCGCTGCTGGCGGGCGAGCTGGCGCTACCCGCGGATGCCGGGCGTGAGCCGTTCGTGGACGCCGACGACATCGCCGACGTGGCCGTGGCCGCGCTGACCGGGCGGGACCACTCGGGTCGCGTCTACGAGGTCACCGGTCCGCGGCTGTTGACCTTCGGCGAGGCGGTGGCGGAGATCGCCGCGGCCACCGGCCGCGAACTCCGCTACCAGCCGATCGCGATGGCCGACTTCGAGGCCGGGCTGGCCGAGGCGGGCGAGCCGGAGGAGGTCGTGGCCCTGCTGCGGTACCTGTTCACGGAGGTCTACGGCCACAACGCGACCATCGGTGACGGCGTGCAGCGGGCGCTGGGCCGGCCGGCGCGCGACTTCGCCGACTACGCCCGCGACGCGGCCGCCGCCGGCGCGTGGGACGCGACCGCGGGGCGGGCCGCCTGATGCCGGGTTCTCTGACCGGGACGACCCTGGCCGTGGCGGTGGGCTGCGCGCTCAACGGCGGCGTGTTCTTCGCCTTCTCGAGCTTCGTGATGGCGGGGCTCAAGCGGTTGCCCGCGCCCCAGGGGATCGCGGCGATGCAGTCGGTCAACGTGACCGCGCTGACCCCGCTGTTCATGGGGGCGCTGTTCGGGACCGCCGTCGCCGTGCTGGCGGTGCTCGTGTGGAGCGCGGTGGCCGCCGACGGCAGCGCGCGCGTGCTGGCCATGGCCGGCGGCGCCGTCTACCTGGCCGGGGTGATCGGCGTGACCGCGGCCCTGAACGTGCCGCTGAACGACAGGCTGGCCGCGGCGAGCGCGACCGACCCGGCGTCGGTCCGGCTGTGGGCGGACTACCTGTCCGACTGGACGATGTGGAACCACGTCCGGACGGTGGCCGGCATCGCCGCGGCGGGACTGCTGGTAGCCGCCGCGGCGGCCTAGCCGTCGAAGTCGTCCTGGCGCGTCGCCAGGGAATCGTTTGTCGCGTCGTACGGGCTCTGACACGTACAGCCCGCCAGACGATCGCGAAACGGACGCGAACGCCGCCCCTACCCAGCCCGGCCGTTCGCCTCGACCCGCCGGGGACGCCCGCGTAAGAATGCAACCCAACGCAGGTCGCCGGCCTAGCCGTCGAAGTCGAACACCGCGCACGTGGTCGTGCCGTGCGCCAGCAGCTTGCCGGTCTCCTCCGCGGTGACCTTGACCTCGGCCGTCGCCGTGGTGCGGCCGCTGTGCAGCACGGTCGCGTCGGCCAGCACGCGGCCGGTGGTCGCGTGGATGGGCCGGATCATGTTCACCTTCGTCTCCAGCGTGGTGTAGGCGCGGCCCGCCGGCAGGGTGGTCTGCACGGCGCAGCCCAGCGCCGAGTCGGCCAGCGTCATCACGAAGCCCGCGTGCACCACGCCGATCGGGTTGTAGAACTCCTCGCCGGGCAGGCCGGCGAACACCGCCCGGCCCTCCTCGGCCTCGACCGGCAGCATGTTCATGAGCAGCGTGATCGGCGGCGGCGGAACTTCGCCCGCCATCAGCGCGCGGATGAACTCCAGGCCGGTGCGGCCGCGCGCGGCGGCGGCGGTGGCCAGCGGGTCCTCCCAGCTGATCGTGCGCTCGCGGATCGTGGTGTCGGTGGTCATGCGGGCTCCGTGGTCGGGGTGGGGATGGGGGCTCGGACGCGCACGCGCCCGAGCGCGACCGCAAGGCCGGCTGCCACCAGCGCGGTCGCGGCCTCCAGACGGTAGGTGTCGGCGAACGCGCCCAGCGGGTCGGCCGGCGAGGCGTGGTCGAGCACGGCGATCAGCACGGCGATGCCCAGCACCGCGCCGATCTGGCGCATGCAGGTAGACACGGCGCTGCCGGTGGCGAACCGCTCGGGCGGCAGCTCGGCCACCGAGGCGCTGGACCAGGCCGCGAAGGACAGCCCCACGCCGATGCCGGTCAGGATCGTGGCGGGCAGGAACTCGTCCACGTAGGCAGGCTGCACGCCCAGCGACTGGGCGAACACGACGCAGCCCGCGGCGAAGAACAGCCCGCCGGCCAGCGCCACCGGCCGCTGGCCGATGCGGTCGGACAGGCGCCCGCCGAGCACCGACGAGGCGGCGGCCATCAGCGGCCCGGGGGTGACGGCGAAGCCCGCGGTCACGATCGAGTAGCCCCACACCTCGGTCAGGAACAGGATGTTGCCCAGCAGCAGGGCGTAGAAGCCGATCGAGAACACCATGACGCCGGTGACCGCCACGGCGAACGAGCGCACGCGGAACAGGTGCAGGTCCAGCACCGGCGCGTGGTGCACCCGCGAGCGGGCCACCACCGCGCCCAGCAGGACCAGGCCCAGCACGCCGGCGCCCAGCACGCGGAAGCCGCCGTAGCCCCAGGAGTCGCCCTGCACGATGGCCAGCGCGACCAGGCCGACGCCGGCCATCAGCAGCGCGGCGCCCAGCAGGTCGGGGACCGCCCCGCGCGACTCGTCGCGGTACTCGCGCAGCAACCGGCGCGCGGGCAGCAGGGCGGCCAGGCCGATCGGCACGTTGATCAGGAACACCAGGCGCCAGTTGGCCGCGTCGACCAGCACGCCCCCGAGCGACGGCCCGGTGGCCGCGGCCACGGCGCCGGTAGCGCCCCAGATCGAGGTGGCGGTGGCGCGCCGCTCGGGCGGAAACTCCGGCAGCAGCAGGCCCAGCGACGTGGGAATCAGGATGGCCGCGCCCACGGCCTGGAGCACGCGCGCTGCCACCAGCAGTTCGACGCTCGGCGCCGCGGCGCACAGCGCGGACGCCAGCAGGAACACCGCCATCCCGATGAAGAAGAACTTGCGCCTGCCGACCAGGTCGGCGGCCCGGCCGGCGGGCACCAGCAGCGCGGCGAACACCACGTTGTAGGCGTTCAGCACCCAGGACAACCCCGCCTCGGACGTGCCCGGGAACGAGCGCTGGATGTCCGGAAAGGCCACGTTCACGATCGACACGTCCAGGAAGCCCATGAACACGGCGACCGAGGTGACCAGCAGTACCTTCCACCTCCGTTGCATGACGAAACGCACCGTACACACGTCAGTTGCATCACGCAACTCATGTGTCTAGGATCACACTCGTGCTGCCCCGCGACTACCAGACGCAGAACTGTTCGGTGGCCCGCACGCTGGAGGCCGTCGGCGACCGCTGGACGATGCTCGTCATCCGCGAGGCGTTCCTGCGCACGCGCCGGTTCGAGGACTTCCAGTCCCGCCTCGGCATCGCCCGCAACGTGCTCAGCGACCGGCTCGGCCGGCTGGTAGACGACGGCATCCTGGAGCGCCGGCCCTACCAGGACTCACCGCCGAGGCACGAGTACCGCCTGACCGGCAAGGGCCTGGACCTGTGGCCGGTGCTGATGACGCTGATGGCGTGGGGCGACCGGCACGCCGCCGAGGACGGGCCTCCGCGGCTGATCGTGCACCGCGACTGCGGCGGCCTGCTGGGGCCGCACCTTCGCTGCGAGCGCTGCGGGGAGGACCTGGGCCCGCGCGACGTCGAGGCCCAGCCGGGTCCCGGTGCACCGGTCCTTCAGTAAACGCCGCGAGAGGCCGATTACCCTCAAACGGCCGTGCAACTGATCGCGTTCACCTTCCAGCAGTTCCAGGACTGGGCAGTCATCTGGCTGCCCATCATCTTCATGGGCCTGATCGCGCTCACGCTGGTCTACCTGCTGCGGATGATGCCGCGCACGAAGCCGCAGGAGATCAAGCCCAGCGACGCGGACTCCATCGGCTGGGACGACGTAGCCGGCGTGGAGGAGGCCAAGGACGAGCTGCAGGAGGTCGTGGAGTTCCTGCGCGACCCGAAGCGGTTCAAGGACCTCGGCGCCCAGGTGCCCAAGGGGATCCTGCTGCACGGCCCGCCCGGCACCGGCAAGACGCTGCTGGCGAAGGCCGTGGCGCACGAGTCCAACGCCCAGTTCTTCGCGCAGTCGGCCTCGTCGTTCGTGGAGATGTTCGCCGGCCTCGGCGCCTCCCGCATCCGGCGGCTGTTCCGCGAGGCGCGCAAGGCCAGCCCGGCCATCGTCTTCATCGACGAGCTCGACGCCGTCGGGGCCACGCGCGGCAACGACGTGTCCGGTGAGAAGGACCAGACCCTGAACCAGCTGCTGGTGGAGCTCGACGGCTTCGGCGGCCGTGAGCAGGTGGTGGTCATCGCCGCCTCCAACCTGCTGGACAAGCTCGACCCCGCCCTGCTGCGCCCGGGCCGCTTCGACCGCCAGATCTTCGTCACGCCCCCCGACCTCAAGGGCCGCAAGCACATCCTGGACGTGCACACCCGCGGCAAGCCGCTGGCCGATCGCACGGACCTCGACCTGATCGCCCGGCAGACCAGCGGCCTGACCGGGGCCGACCTGGCCAACATCTGCAACGAGGCGGCCATCTTCGCCGGCCGCGCCCGCCGGGCCACGATCGAGACGGGCGACTTCCAGGCCGCCCTCGAGCGGGTGGTGGCCGGCATGCAGTCGCGCCGGGTGATCACCGATCACGAGAAGCGGGTGGTGGCCTACCACGAGGCCGGCCACGCGCTGTGCTCCGAGCTGCTGCCCTCCGTCGAGAAGGTGCACCGGATCTCGATCGTCCCCCGCGGCCAGGCGCTGGGCTACACGCTCAACCTGCCCGAGGAGGACCGCTACCTCAAGACCAAAGAAGAGCTCATGGACTACCTCGTGGTCCTGCTGGGCGGCCGGGTCACCGAGCACGTGATCTTCGGCCAGATCACCACCGGCGCCGCCGACGACCTGCGCAAGGTCCACGAGATCAGCCGCTCGATGGTCACCGACTACGGCATGGGCAGCAAGATCCAGTCCAAGCAGCTACCGGCGGCCGACTACTCGATGGCCGACGCCACCCGCCGGTTGGTGGACGAGGAGCAGCAGTTCATCGCCGACCAGGCCCACCGGCGCGCGCTGACGATGGTGTCGGAGCACATGGGACTGCTGGAGGCCCTGGCGCGGCGCCTGCTGGAGAACGAGGTGCTGGAGCGCCCCGACATCGACAAGCTGGTGTCCGAGTACGAGGGCGAGGTCGAGTCGCCCGCCCGGCTGGAGCCACTCAGCGGCGGCACCGAGCCCCGCGTGGCGGCGTCCGAGCGCTACCGCTCCTGAGCTCGCAGGATCGAGGTCAGCATGTCCGCGTCCACGGGCCGGCTGAGCCAGAACCCCTGCGCCTCGTCGCAGCCGAACTGATCCAGCATCGCCCAGGCCCTCAGGTCCCGGACGCCCTCGGCCGCCACGCGCAGGCGCATCTCCCGCCCCATCTGCACGATCATCCGCACGATCGCGGCGTCGCGTTCGTCCACGGCCATGCCGGCGACGAAGCTGGCGTCCACCTTGAGCTCGTCGAGCTCGAGGTGCCTCAGGTGGGTCAGCGAGGTCTGGCCGACCCCGAAGTCGGCCAGGGCGATGCCCACCCCGGTCCGCTTGAGCTCGCTGATCCGCTCCGAGCTCCGGTGGGGGTCGGCCATGACCGCGGCCTCGGCGACCTCGAGCGTGAGAAGGCGGGCGTCGACGCCGTGCCGGCACAGTGCGCGCACGAGGTCCACCACCAGCTCGTCGTCGTGCAGGCACGTCAACGGAAGGCTCACGACGACCGGGGTGTGCATCCCCAGGCGGCCCCATTCCGCCGCCTGGGCCAGGGCCAGCTCGAGCACCTTCAGCGTCAGCTCGCGCATCAGCCCCAGGCGCTCGATGGCGGGGAGGTACGCCTCGGGCAGCAGGAGCCCGTCCACGGGGTGCCGCCACCGGACCAGCGCCTCCACGCGGCTGAGGCGACAGTCCGCCAGCCGCGTCCTGGGCTGGAACACCAGCTCGAACTCGTCGCCGGCCAGCGCTTCCCGGATGCCGGCGTCCGCGGTCACTGGCACTCGGACCAGGTCAGCTCCAAGGCCTCGGCCCGCCGTCTGGCCGCGCGCGCTTGTCGCAGCAGCGTCACCGCGTCGCCCCCGTTGGCGGGCGCCAGGGCCATGCCGATCCTGGCCTTGACGCGCAGGTGCATCCCGTTGGCCGGCACCGGCCACTCGAGGTCGTACGCCAGCCGGGATGCGACGGTCGCCGCCTCGGCTGGGGTGCGCGCCGGGGCGAGCAGGGCCAGCTCGGCGCCCTCCAGCCGAGCAAGCGTCTCGTACCCGGCCGCACCCGCCAGCCGATGGCCGACCTGTCGCAGCCACGCGGCCCCGGCCGCCGCTCCGAGCGTGCGCCGGAGCCCCTCCGGGTCGCGGGCGGTGGCTCGCAGCAACGCGAAGGACTCGCCGGCGGCGAGCCTGTGCTCCACGGCCCACACGAGCGCGCGGCGGTTCGGCAGCCCGGTCAGATGGTCGGTCGTGGACGGCACCCGGGCACGGTAGGGCCGCGCCTGTCAAGCACCCGTCAGGATCCGGCCTCCCGCCGTATAGGTCTCGTCAAGAGCCGACGAACCGGTAGCCGACCCTGGGGACCGTGATCACAGTGCGGGTCGGCGGCGCCCCGGGCTCGATCTTGGCCCGCAGGTTGGCGACCTGCTGGCGCAGAACCTGGCTGTCCCCCTCCGAGTAGCCCGGTCCCCACACCTCCCGCAGGATCGCGCCGTGGGTCAGGAGCTTGGGCCGGTTTCGCACCAGCAGCGCGAGCACGTCCCACTCGGTGGGGGTCAGGGCAACCGGCCGGCCGGCCAGCGTCACCAGGCGGTTGGCCAGGTCGATCTCCAGTTCTCCGGCGGTCACCACGGAGTCCCCTTGCGCCGCGGTGCTGCGCCGCAGGTTCGCGCGCAAGCGCGCCAGCAGCTCCTCGGCGCCGAAGGGCTTGGTCACGTAGTCGTCGGCCCCCGCGTTCAGCGCACGCACCTTGTCCGCCTCGTCCCCCACCACCGACAGGAGGATCAGGGGCATCTCCGTGAACTCCCGCAGCCGCCGGCACAGCTGGACCCCGTCGACCCCCGGCAGGCGCAGGTCCACCAGTCCCGCGTCGGGCACGCGGGCGCCGGCCAGCGCCAGCGCCTCCTCGGCGTCGGCGGCCAGGACCGGCTCGTATCCGGCGTTGCGCAGGATCACCTTGAGCGCCCTCCGGAGGTGCAGCTCGTCGTCCACCACCAGGATCCGCTGCGGGGCCGTCATTCGCTCGCGGGCAGTTCGATTGTCACGCGGGTGCCGGCCCCCTCGTCCACGGACATCCGGCCGCCGTTGGCCTCGGTGAACCCCCGGGCGATGGCCAGGCCGAGGCCGGAGCCGCTGCCGTCGCCCGCCCGGACGAACGGCTCGGTCACCCGCTCGCGGACCGCCGCCGGTATCCCCGGCCCGGCGTCCGAGACCACCAGCCGCACCGCCCCTGGCACCGCTTCGCCGCGGACCCGCACGTCCCGGTTCTGCCCGTGCGTCCGCGCGTTCACGAACAGGTTCACGAGCGCCCGCTGGAGCAGCTGTGGGTCGGCGTCGGCGGGCGGCAGGCCCTCGACCTCGGCCACCAGCTCCAGGCCCCGCACCTCGTCGGCGGCGGCGGCCACGACCTCGGCCACGTCCACCGGCTCGGTGACCGGCTCCACCGCCCCGGCGTCCAGGCGTGCCGCGTCCATGAGGCCCTCCATCATCCAGTTCAGCCGCGTGGTCTCCTCGCCGACCACATCGGCCAGCTCCACCCGGTCCTCCTCGCCCACCTGCTCGGCCGCGAGCGCGCTGGACGCCGCGGCCAGGCCCGCCAGGGGCGCGCGCAGGTCGTGCGAGACCGAGCGCAGGATCGCGGTCTTCAGTGCCGTCTCGCGGCGCAACGACTCGTGGGCCATGCGCTCGGACTCGGTCCTGGCGCGCCTGCGCGCCTCGGCCAGCAGCGCTCCCAGGGCGGGAGCGATCCGGCGCAGGCGGCGGGCGGCCGGCGGCGGTATCGAGGCCGGCACCACCAGCACGGCGATCGGGAGCTCGTCCTCGGGTCCGCGCAGGGGGAGCCCCATCTGGTCCTCTCCGGTGGGCTGCTCGCCGGCCAGCACCACCGGCACCTCCAGAATCTGGGTGAGCCCCCGGACCATGACCCGGTCCGGGTCCGCCCGTGGCCCGCTGGTGTCGCCCAGGAACAGACGGGCCAGCTCGGTCAGCAGATCGGCCTCGAGCCGCCGCCGCTCGGACTGCTCCCGTGCCTGCCGCCCGGCCCGCGCCAGGGCGCTGACCACGGCCGTGACCGCGACCATCACCAGCAGCGCGGCCCCGTCCTCGCCCTTGAAGGCCAATCCGCCCCGGGGATCGAGGTGCAGGATGTTGAAGGCCAGTGAGCCCAGCGCCAGCGCCAGCAGCGCCCAGCGCAGGCGCGCGAACACCGCCAGGACCAGCACCCCCGGGACGTACAGGACGTTCAGTCCCTCGGGCGCGACGACGCCGCGCAGCGCCTCCACCAGCAGGGTGGGAACCACCACGGCCGCGACCAGCATCCCGGCGACGGCAGCGGGGGAGACCGTGGGTCCGTCGGGGTCCGTCAACCGCAGGTGTCCCACGGCACAAGCCTAGGCGCGGCTAGAGTGCCGTGCCATGTTCGGCGAGATCGACCACATCGGCGTGGCCGTGGAGGACCTGGACGATGCCGTCGCGCTCTACCGCGACCGCCTCGGCATGCGCGAGCAGCACCGCGAGCGGGTCGAGGAGTTCGGCGTCGAGGCGGTGCTGCTGGAGATCGGCGACGCACACGTCGAGCTGCTGACCCCGATCCAGCCCGACAGCGGTGTGGCCAAGTTCCTGGAGAAGAACGGCCCGGGCATGCACCACGTGGCCTACCGCACCGACGACATCGATGCCACGCTCGAGCGCCTTCGCGGCGCCGGCATGCGCCTGATCGACGAGCAGCCGCGCACCGGAATCCGCGAGAGCCGCGTGGCGTTCCTGCACCCCAAGTCGACGGGCGGGGTGCTCACCGAGATCGTGCAACCGGCCCCCGGCCACTAAGGAGGACCCGACCCGATGGCATCAGAGCTGAGGCACATGGACGTGGGCTTCCAGGGCGGACCGGTGCTGGCCGTGAAGGCCACCACCGAGTCCTACGAGAAGCTCGTCAAGGCCCTGGACGACAACAGCGGCGCGCGCTGGCAGACCGTCCAGACCGAGGACTCCGAGATCCTCATCGACCTGTCCCAGGTCGTCTACGTCCGCCGTGAGAGCGGCGACCAGAAGGTCGGCTTCTAGCCGACCCTCCGTGCTGCGTCGCCTCGATCTCGGCCTGCTCACGCTCCTGCGCACCCGGGGTCACCACCCGGTGGCCGAGCGGGCGGTCCTGGCCTTCACCCACGCCGGTGAGCACGGGATCCTGTGGCACCTGGCCGCGGTCGCCGGGGCCGTCCTCCGCCCCCGTGAGCGCGACCGCTACATCCGCGCCGTACGCGTGGTGTTCCTGGCCTACCTGGCCAACATCGCGATGAAGCACGTGGTCCGCCGCGCGCGGCCGCTGCTGGAGGACCTGCCCGCCATGTCGCCAACGGTCACGCAGCTGTCCTACCCCTCGGCGCACTCCACCACGTCGTTCGCCGCGGCGGCGGCGCTGCGCGGCGCCGTTCCCGCGCCGCCGCTGTACGCGGCCGCGGGTGCCATGGCGCTGTCGCGCGTCTACGTGGGCGTGCACTACCCGACCGACATCGCCGCGGGTGCCGTCCTGGGCACGGCGCTCGGGGAGCTGATCCCATGAAGGTCGGCATCGTCGGGCTGCCCAACGCCGGCAAGTCGTCGCTGTTCAACGCGCTGACGCGCGCGGGCGCGCAGGCGGCCAACTACCCGTTCACCACGGTGGAGCCCAACGTGGCCATCGTGCCGGTTCCCGACGAGCGCCTGGACGCCGTCGTCGCGACGATCAAGGCCACGCCGACGGTCTACGAGACGATGGAGTTCCACGACATCGCCGGCCTGGTCCGGGGCGCGCACGAGGGCGAGGGCCTGGGGAACAAGTTCCTGGCGAACATCCGCGAGACCGATGCGTTGGTACACGTGGTGCGAGCGCACGACGACGAGCAGGTGGTGCATCCCGAGGGCCGGGTCGATCCCGGCACCGACGTCGAGACCATCGAGACCGAGCTGCTCTACGCCGACCTCGAGCAGGCCGAGCGGCGGCTGGACAAGGTGGCGCGCGAGGCCAAGGGCGGCGACAAGGCCAAGGTGGCCGAGGAGGGGTGGCTGCGCGAGCTGGTCGCGGCGCTCGGCGAGGGCCGCCCGGCGCGCACGGTGCCCGTTCCCGCGGCCGCCCCCGACGCGCTGCGC
>DASQLM010000326.1:0-8838 GCA_035630015.1 Thermoleophilaceae bacterium
GGCCTCGTCGATGCCCATCGGCTCGATGTCGAACAGGGCGGCGCCCGAGGGGTCGGTGACCGTGGTCTCGGTGGACAGGCCCTCGACCAGCGGCTTGGCCACCCCGGCGTCGACGGGCGTGACGAGGCCGATCCACTGCGATGACAGCCAGGGGGAGAGCACCGGCGCCGGGATCTTGGGACGGGGCCGGCGGTCCAGGGCGACGGCCATCCGGTCCAGCATCTCGGCGTAGGAGACCACGTCGGGGCAGCCGATCTGCACCTCGCGGGCGGCCTGCTCCACGGTGGGCGCCGCGACGAGGTAGTCCAGTACGTCCTCCACCGCGATCGGCTGGGTCTTGGTCTTCAGCCACGAGGGGGCGATCATGATCGGCAGCTTCTGCACCAGGTGCCGCAGGGTCAGGTAGGACTCGCTCTTGGCGCCGACCACCATCGACGCGCGGAAGTAGGTCAGCGGCGGACCCTCCTCGCCCAGGATCTTGCCCGTCTCGTTGCGGCTGCGCAGGTGCTTGGAGCCCGGGTTCTCGCCCAGGCCGCCCAGGTAGACCACGCGCTCGACGCCCGCGTCGCGGGCCATGTGGGCGAAGTTGGTGGCCGATTCGCGCTCGGTCTGCTCGAAGTCGCCCTCCGAGCCCCGGCCCATGCCGTGGACGAGGTAGTAGGCCACGTCCACACCGTCGGCGGCCCCCTCGAGCGAGGCCGGGTCGGTCACGTCGCCCTCGTGGAGCTCGGCCCCGTAGGACTCCAGGTCCGACGCGCGCCCGCGGTCGCGGACCAAGGCGCGCACGTCGTTCCCGGCGTCGATCAGACGCCGGCTCAGGGCGCCCCCTACGAAGCCGGTCGCGCCGGTAACGAGTGCCTTCATCAAGTCGTGTACGTACCCGAAGCGGGCGAGGTCCACCCGCACACCCGTCCAGGCGACTGGCCGTGTCGGGGGTCCTGGGCTACGTTGGTCGCACATGAGCTTCAACGACCCCACGCCCGGCCCGCAGTCACCGGCCGGCCCGCAGTCACCGTCCGGCCCCCAGGCACCCGGGCCGCAGGCGCCGGGCCCGCAGGCCCCGCCGCCGCCGCCCGAGTCCCCCCAGGCGCCTCAGTCGCCGCAGGCCCCCGCCGGCGCCGCCCTGGCCAGCCCCGCCGTGGCCGGCACGCCGCCGCTGTCCAGCGTGGGCAAGCGCTTCGGCGAGTACTGCCTCGAGTTGCTCCTGTTCGTGTTCACCCTGGGCATCGGCTGGCTGATCTGGACGTTCATCATCCTCGGCAAGGGCCTGACGCCGGCCAAGCAGCTGCTGAACATGCGTGTGATCAGCGTCGAGACCGGGCAGGTGCCCAGCTACGGGATGATGTTCCTGCGCGAGTTCCCGGCCAAGTTCATCATCGGCGTCGTGGCCTCGTTCACGATCCTCGGCTTCATCCTCTACTTCTGGCTGACCTGGGACGACAAGAACCAGGAGCTGTGGGACAAGATGTGCGGGACGGTCGTCGTGGACGACCCCGAAGGCGCCCTGGCGCCGGCCTGATTCAGCCGGACAGCTGGACCTCGATCGCCCCCAGCGGGCCGAGGTCCAGCGCCAGCCGCTGTCCGGCCTGCACGTCGGGCGGCGGCGCCAGCGCGCCGGCGATGATCCTGTCGCCGGCCTCCAGCCGCTCGCCCGCGGCTTCCAGGGTGTCGGCCACCACGTGGATCATGTCCGCGATCGGATAGGCCGACACGTCGGCCTCGCGCACGGTCTCGCCGTCCACGCGCAGGGTCATCGTGACGCCGTCGGGCGACTGGACCTGGCTGGACGAGCCGATCGCGACCGCGCGGTGGAAGATGTTGGCGGCCACCACGTCGCCGACCTCGTCCGGGCCCCCCGGCAGGGCGGGGATGTCCACGATCTCGATGGCCGGGGCGAGCCCCGCGATGGTCTTGTCGGGCCCGATCTCGATGGCGATCTCGGGCTCGGCCTTGGGGGCGGTGGCCCCGCTCAGCGCGTGCGAGCCGTCGGCGCCCACGAGGGTGGCCGAGGTCAGGTGGCCGACCGCGGGGGCCGACAGCCCGAGCTTGGCCTGGACCTCGGGCGGGTTGAAGCCGATCTTCCAGCCCAGCCGGTGCGCCCCGCTGTCCAGCGTCGCGCGCCAGTGCGTGAGCTGCTGCTGGTAGGCGTCGGCGAGCTCCAACTCAGGCCTTCTGCGTGCGGGCCAGCCGGCGCTCGCGCGGCACGCGCTTGACGTCCCAGGCCAGGCCGGTCTTCTCCAGCACCCAGATCACGCCTGCGGAGATGTCGAGCTGCCACCAGCGCAGGCCGTGGGCGGCCGAGGTGGGGAAGGCGTGGTGGTTGTTGTGCCAGGACTCGCCGAGCGTGAAGGGCGCCAGCCAGAGCAGGTTGCGCGACTCGTCGTCGGTGTCGTAGTCGCGGCGGCCGAAGAAGTGGCACAGCGAGTTGATGCTGTAGGTCATGTGGTGCAGGACCAGCATCCGGATCAGGCCGCCCCACAGCAGTCCCGTGAACGCGGCGAACAGGGTCCCGCCGATGACCCACCCCAGCACGAACGGCAGCACCAGGCCCGTGATCACCCAGAGCAGGAAGGTGCGGTCGACCCAGCTGACCACCGGGTCGTTGATCAGGTCGCGCGCGTAACGCTGCTTGTTGCCGCGCTGGGTGTGGATGAACAGCCAGCCCCAGTGCGCGTGCCACAGCCCGCGCAGGGCGCCCTTGAGGCCGTGACCGTGATCTACGTGCGGGCTGTGCGGGTCGCCGTGCTGGTCCGAGAAGGCGTGGTGCTTGCGGTGATCGGCCACCCACGCGGTGATGGGGCCCTCGATGGCCATCGAGCCGGAGGCCGCGATCACGCCGCGCAGCCACGGCTTGGTCTGGAACGCGCGGTGCGTGAACAGGCGGTGGAAGCCCACCGTGATCCCCAGCCCGGTGATCAGGTACATGATCGCGAACACGACCACGTCGTGCCAGTGCAGGGCGCTGCCCCAGAGCTGCCAGCAGGCCAGCCCGAGGCCCACGAACGGCAGCACCGTGATGGTGCCGGTCAGGAACCGGTCCAGCGTCTCGTTCTCGGTGTGCTGGATGTCGTCGGCGCCGGGCATGGGCGCTGCCGTGTCCGCCGCCGGGGTCGCTGTGGCCGAGCCGCTCACGGTGCGGAGAGTACCCGTCGGGTCCGGATTAGGAACGGATTAGGAACGGATTTCGGGATCCGCGCGGGCCTCTGCGGGTGTAGGTTCGACACTGGCGGCCGTGCGGGAGCGGCCGCCTTACAACCGGAGAGGAGGACACGGATGGCCAAGCACATGGACCGCCTGAGCTCGGTCGACGCGTCATTCCTGGCCCAGGAGCGCGAGGGCTCGCACATGCACATCGGCAGCATCCTCCTCTTCGAAGGCCCCGCCCCGGCGGCGGACGAGGTGATCGCGCACGTGGAGTCGCGCCTGCACCTGGTGCCGCGCTACCGCCAGAAGCTGTCGTTCCCGCGGCTGGAGATGGGCCGGCCCCTGTGGGTGGACGACCCGAGCTTCAACGTGGGCTACCACGTGCGCCAGACCGCGCTGCCCGCTCCCGGATCGGTCGAGCAGCTGCGGCTGCTGGCCGGGCGGATCTTCAGCCAGCGCCTGGACCGCTCCAAGCCGCTGTGGGAGCTGTGGCTGGTCGAGGGGCTGGAGGACGGCCGCTTCGCGGTCATCAACAAGACCCACCACTGCCTGGTCGACGGCGTCTCCGGCGCCGACCTGACCGCGGTGATGTTCGACCTCGAGCGCGACGGCACCCGGGTGCCGGCGCCGGAGGAGCCCTGGCAGCCCGCGCCCGAGCCGAACGAGGTCGGCGTCGCGGCCCGAGGCGTCGCGGACCTGGCGGGCGCCCCGGTGGGACTGGTGCGCCGTGCGGCGTCGGCGCTGGGCAGCCCTGGCCGCGCGGTCGCGCAGGCGCGCGAGGCGGCGGCCGGCGTTGGCGAGGTGGCCTGGAACGCCGTGGTCAGCGCGCCCGAGACCCCGCTGAACGGTCCGATGGGCCCCCACCGGCGCCTCAGCTGGGTTCGGATGCCGCTCGCCGAGCTGAAGCAGGTCAAGAACGAGCTGGGCGGCACCGTCAACGACGTCTTCCTGACCGTGATCTCGGGGGCGCTGCACCGCTGGCTGCGCTCGCGCGGCGTCGTCACCGAGGGCCTGGAGCTGCGCTCGGCCGTCCCGGTCTCGATTCGCATGTCGGGCACCGAGGCAGACCTCGGCAACCAGATCACGATCATGATCGGCCGCCTGCCCACCTACGTGGAGGACCCGGTGGAGCGCCACCGGCTGGTGGTGGAGTCGATGGCCGACCTGAAGGAGTCCAAGCAGGCCATGGGCGCCGAGCTGATCGCCGGGCTCGAGGACTTCGCGCCGCCCACGGTCTTCGCACAGGCCTCGCGGCTGCACTTCTCGACCCGCATGTACAACCTGCTGACCACCAACGTGCCCGGCCCGCAGATCCCGCTCTACATGCTGGGCCGGGAGATGACCGAGCTGGTGCCGGTCGCGTTCCTGGCCCCCGGGCAGAGGCTGGCGGTGGCGATGATGAGCTACAACGGCACCGCGGCGCTGTCGCTCATCGGCGACTACGACACCATGCCCGACCTCGAGCGGCTGATGGAGTACGCGCAGGACGAGCTGAGCGCGCTCGGCGAGGCGGCTCGGGACCCCTCCCTGGCCGGCGCCAGGTAGCGGTCTCAGTGCCCTATTTCGAGGACGGCGATGAGGTCTACCGCTACATAGGGGGCCTGCTGGCGGGCGTGGTCGGCGACGACGAGCTGGGGCCCAAGCTCCAGCGGGCCGGCACGATCGTCCGGTTCCACTACCAGAACCCCGAGGCCGTGATCACCTTCAAGCTCCTGGCGGGCGAGGAGGTCCAGGTCGACCTGGGCGACTCCGAGCTCGACCCCGAGATCGTGATGACCGCCGACGCCGACGTGGCCCACCTGTTCTGGCTGGGCCGGGTGAACGTCACGGTGGCGCTGGCGCGGGGTCAGATGAAGGCCACCGGCCCGGTGGCCAAGATCCTGAAGCTGGTGCCGCTGATCAAGCCGGTGTTCCCGCGCTACCGCGAGCTGCTGGAGCGCGAGGGACGGACCGACCTCCTCGAGGTCTAGCCCGTCCCCCGGCAGTGGCTCCGGCCTAACGCAGCGTGAACCTGCGGGCGCTGCCCTTCGTGAGGTTGCCCGCGCGGTCACGGGCGCTGAAGCGGAACGTCGCGCTCTTGTACTTGCGCTTCAGCGTGGTGCGTCCCGAGGTGGTGGCCCTGACCCGGATCCGGGTCGAGCCGGCCCTGGTGTAGATCTCGGCCTTGCCCTGGGCCACCAGCGTCCTGCCCACGCGCATGTCCACCTGGATCCGCCCGGCCTCGTTCAGGCTGACGGTGCCCAGGAAGGACTTGCCGTTGGACAGGTTCACGCGGCTGGCGCTGGTCGGCGAGTCGGTCACCATCTTCGGCGCCGTCTTGTCGTCGGCCACGTTGCCCAGGGTGGCGATGGCCACCGTGTCGTCCGCCGCGGCCCGCGTGCCGATGCTGGGCTGCGCCGCGGCGTTGGCCACGGTGCCGCCGGTCAGGTTGACCTTGTACAGGCCTACCGAGCCCTGTCCGCCGACCTTGTACGACGCCCAGCCGGTGTTGGCCGTGCTGATGTCGAAGCCCGACGGGCCGCTGATGGCCTTGCCCAGGCCGTTGCCGACCGTGGTCAGCTGGCCCGAGTTCGCGGGGTTCTGGGTGGTCAGCGCGTCGCGCGCCGCCTCGAGGTCGAACAGCTGGGTCGTCGTGGCCGTCGGCACCGGGTTGGTGTAGGCCACGCCGCCCACCGCCGGGGTCACGCCGCCGCCCTGGCCCGGCGCGTACGCCAGCGGGGTGTCCACGGCCACTGCGCCGTCATCCGGGTTCACGCGCAGGTTCTGGCGCGTGTCGGTGGTGATCCGGATGCGGTCCACGGTCGGGTTGAAGTTGAACCCGAACGTGGCGCCGGCCGGCACGGGGCTGATCGGCCCGGCCACCGAGCGCGTGGCGCCCGACGCGGCGTCGATCACGTAGATGCGCCCGGTCTTGCCCAGGCCGTACAGCTGGCCGGTGGCCGGACGGGTGTCCAGGCCGACGATCTTCTCGCCGGAGGCCAGCCCGTTCAGGGGATAGGCGCTGTCGATGTTGCCCGGGGAGTCCGAGGCGAACGTGAGGATCTTGTTGGAGTTCGTGACGGCCGCCATCTGCTCGGCGGCGGAGGCCGCCGAGGGGGCGGCCAGCGCCGTCGCTGTGACGGCGGCTGCCGTCAGGATTCGATTTGATCTCATATCGCCCGTAACGCGTGGGACGGGCGATCGGATCGGTGTGGGACGGATCTTGTGAGCTCAGCGGGCGGCGGGCGCGCCGGCGCGCCGGGCGGCCACCATCTGCTTCAGCGTGGCCTTGGCGGTGTGCTCGGGCTTCCACTTCAGGGCTCCGCGGGCGTGGTCGGTCTTCATCAGCACCGGCCGGCGTACCGCGTGGATCCAGGACACCGACTCCGGCGCCATCGGCAGCCGGTCGACCAGGCCGGCGGTGAACCCGACCACGGGCTCGGGCACCGGGACCGAGTACCAGCCGAGCTCGTCGGCCACGTCCGTCATCCGCACGGTGCCGTTCCCCGCCAGGTTGTACGCGCCGGGCTCGCCCAGGCCGCGGACGCCAGCCACGAAGGCGCTGGCCACGTCGTCCTCGTGCACCAGCTGGAAGCGGATGCCGGGGTCGGGGATCACCGGCTTGAGGATGGGCATCGACGACAGCACGCCCATCACGGCGTCCGGCACGGCGCCGGAGATGCGGTAGTAGGGCATCTCCTCCAGCAGCATCTGCGCCCGCGGGCCGGCCACGATGCAGGGCCGGAACACATAGGCCGCGGTGCGCTGGTGGCGCAGCAGCACCTCGGCCAGCACCGACTCCACCTCGGCCTTCTGCGCCGAGTAGAAGTGCTCGTCAGTGCCCCGGGCCGGCACGTCCTCGGTCAGCCACGCCGGGTTGTCGGCGTGGAACCCGTAGGCGGCCACGCTGGAGGCGTAACAGATGCGCTCCACGCCGGCCTCGGCCGCCGTCTCGAACACGGTCCGCGAGCCGTCCACGTTGATCGACCGCGTGCGGTCGCCCTCGCCCATCAGCGAGAAGGCCAGGTGGATGACCACGTCCGCGCCCTTGACGGTGTCGCGCACGCTGCCCGCGTCCTGCACGTCGCCCTGGCGGTACTCGGTCTTCTTCCAGCCCTGGTCGGCGGGGTCGAACGGGCGCCGCGCCATGCCCACGACCTTCTTGACGCTGCGTGCGCGCTCGAGCTTGTCCACGACGGCGATGCCCAGATCGCCGGTCGGGCCGGTAACCGCGACGGTCAGACCCTGGGTGGCCACACGACTCTTCTACCCGATAGTGGCGGGGCGTGCGTCGGGCTCGGCCATCGGCGGCGGGGTCAGCGAGGCCGCCACGATCACCAGCCCAAAGGCCAGCAGGCGCAGCGCCAGGGCGCCGGGATCATCGGGCAGCGGCTCGGCGAACACCAGCGGCCCGGAGGCGATCGTGGCGATGTTGGCCGCCGCGCTGGTCACCGCGATCACCGGCACCGCCTTGCCCACCTGCAGGCTCCGCGCCGAGATCACGAGGCCCACCAGCGACGCCACCAGGATCACCAGGGCCAGCGGGTGGCCCAGCACGGCCAGGCCCTGGTCCGTGTGCTTGCTCAGCGCCTTGATCGACACGTCCGAGGCGCCCCAGATCAGCCCCGCGGAAGCGGCCAGCAGGGTGGCGCCGCGGGCGCTTGAGCGGGCCAGCGCGGCGGCCAGCAGCCCCAGCACCGACAGGCCGCCCACGTAGGCCGTGAGCGTGCCGACCGACCAGTCGTTGTGGGCCGAGTCGGCGGTGCCCTCCAGCGTGGCCGCCAGGAAGGCCAGCCCCGCGGCGGTCAGGGCCACGCCGAGCCACTCGCGCCGGGTCACCGTGAAGCCGAACAGGCGGTCCGCCACCACGCCCAGCAGCACCAGGCCGCCGGCGATCACCGTCTGGACGATCGAGATCGGCGCCAGTGCCAGGGCCGCCACGTGGAAGCCCCACGAGACCATGGCCACGGTGATGCCCAGCAGCCACCAGCGCGAGCGGAACAGGGCCACGGAGGAGGACACGGGCCTGCGCAGCGAGATGGGCGGCGACTCGACCGCGCCCCGGTGCTTGTAGAGGAAGCCGAGGATCGACGTGAAGGCGCACAACAGCGCCATGACGAGGCCGATCTGGACCGAGGCGGACATGAGCAGGAGAGCGTAGAGGGGGTGCTGGCTGCTCAGTCGTCGTAGCCGGGCTCGCCCGGCAGCACCACGCTGGCAACGCCGCCGTCCACCAGCACCTTGGGCTCGACCGGCAGGACCTTGCGCTCGCGGGCGGAGTCCAGGGCCTCCTGGACGCTGGAGTGCTCGGCCAGCTGCTCCAGGTGCTTGATGGTGGGGAAGACCAGCAGGAGCTCGTCGGCGCGGCCCGCCTCGAGGGCGTCGGCGGGGCGCAGCCAGCGCGCGTCCACGCACTCGCTGCCGTCCACCGCGGCCTCCGCACTCTCGGGCGCGCGGGCAACGAAGAAGTGGGTGTCGAACCGGACCTTGACCTGGGCCGGCGTGATCCAGCGCGAGTAGCGGCACAGCTCGGTCCCGGACGCCAGCTCGATCCCCGCCTCCTCGGCCAGCTCTCGCACGGCGGTGTGGCGCTCGTCGTCGTCGCCGTCGTCCAGCGCGCCGCCGGGGAAGACCCACGCGCCGCCCATGAAGCGCTGCTCGGGATTGCGCTGCACCAGCAGCACCTCGGGCCCGCCGGCGGCGTCACGAAGCAGG
>DASQLM010000327.1:0-4599 GCA_035630015.1 Thermoleophilaceae bacterium
AACCGCTACTACAAGTGGGCCGCCACCTCGGCGGGCAAGACGTCGAACATCGACCAGGTCGACGTGGACAAGGGCGGCAACCAGTTCGAGACGATCTTCGACCGCGCGCTCGGGCGCGGGCTGAGCGCCCGCTACTACCACGCCGACATCCCGTTCGCGGCCGTGTACGGCGCGCGCGGGCTGGGCTGGGCCAACTCGATCTCGCGGTACTACTCCGACTGCGCGGCGGGCACGCTGCCCAACATCTCGTTCGTGGACCCGCCGTTCGGCGACGGCGGGGGAGGGGACGGGCTGTCGGCCGACGAGCATCCCCTCGGCGACGTGCGGTTGGGGCAGGCGTTCATGGCCGACGTGGTCAACGCGTTCGTGAACTCACCGAACTACCGCCGCGGCGCGCTGTTCATCGTCTACGACGAGTGGGGCGGGTTCTTCGACCACGTGCGCCCGCCGCGCGTGCCCGACAAGCGCTCCACGTCCAACCTGGACACCGACTTCGGCCAGATGGGGTTCCGCATCCCCGCCGTGGCCGTCTCGCCCTACACCCGCCGGCGCACCCGCGGCGAGCAGTTCCGCGTGGACCACGGCACCTACGGCCACGAGTCGATCCTGAAGCTGATCAGCCACCGTTTCGGCCTCGGCCACCTGACCAAGCGCCACCGCTACGCGCGCAACATCGGCCACAGCTTCGACTGGGCCCGGCCCGACTTCTCCCGGCCGACCCTGCCCGACCCGCCGGCGGTGGCCACCCAGCCGTGCAGTCTGGGCGGCGCCGACATCACCGACCAGCGGGCTGCGCACGCCGACGACCTGGCCGGGCTGGGCGAGACGGCCGACCGGTTCAACTACCGGATCTACGACGGCAAGCCGCACGAGATCTTCACCAGGCCCGACGCGGTCAAGCGGGCCCACAGGCGCGCCAAGCGCCTGGACAAGCTGCGCGCCCAGAAGAAGTAGCGGCCGCTCAGGCCTCGGGCGGGTCCGGCGGGCCGATGACCGTCTCGCAGTCGAAGACGCCGTCCTCCACCGCGTCCACCAGCACCCGGTCCACGCCGGGGCCGCAGTCGACCGTGTCCTGGTCGCCGTCGCGGGCGTCGATGCGGTCGTTGCCCTCGCCGCCGAGGATGTCGTCCTCGCCGCGGCCGCCGGTCAGGTCGTCGCCGCCAGGGCCGCCGTCGATGCGGTCGTTGCCCCGGTCGCCGCGCAGACGGTCCCGGCCGGCCTGGCCGAACAGGTCGTCGCCCGCGGTGGCGCTGCGGCCGGGGCCGCCGGCAAACAGCGTGTCGTCGCCGTTGCCGCCGAACAGGATGTCGTTGCCCGACCCGGCGCTCATGCGGTCGTTGGCGGCATCGCCGTACATCAGGTCGTCGCCCGAGTCGCCGGTCACGCGGTCCCGCCCCGCACCCCCTCGGAGCCGGTCGTTGCCGCTGCGCCCGCGTACGCGGTCGGCGTCGCGCTCGCCGTAGATGCGGTCGCCGGAGGTGCCGCCGTCCAGGCGGTCGCGCCCGCGGCCTCCGTAGACGCGGTCGGCGCCGCGGCCGGCCCGCACGCGGTCGTTGCCGCCGCCCGCCTTGATCCGGTCCGCGCGCTTGGTGCCCACGATCCGGTCGCCGCGCTTGGAGCCGTTCAGCGTGGCCGCGGTGGCCGGCACGGCCACCGCCAGAGCGGTCAGCAGCGCCAGCGCGGTCAGCGCGCGCGTGCAGTGGCGGGTCCCCCGCATGGCGCGAGCCTAGACCGCCCCGGCACCGGCATGTCGCGGTCACGTGAACGAATGGTGCGGTTATCCGCCCTCCGGCCCCGCCGGGGCGTGGTAGAAACTCGCGATGCGCTCGCCCGCCGGCCCGGCCCCGGACTCCCGCCGCTCGATCTTCGCCCTCCCCGGTGGCCCGCGGGCGAAGTGGGTGGTGTTCGCCGTCTGGCTGGTGGGCATCTTTATCGCCGTCGGGCCCGCGCAGCTGCCCACGAAGTTCACCGACGCCGAGGAGAACGAGTCCACCTCGTTCCTGCCGGGGGACGCCGAGTCCACCAAGGCGCTGAAGGCCACCGAGGAGCTCCAGAGCGGTGAGCTCGCGCCCGCGGTCATCGTCTTCCGACGCGAGTCGGGGCTGACCGCGTCGGACCGCGAGACCATCACCAAGGACGTCGCGGCCCTCGCCCAGAAGCGCTACAAGGGCGTGGTCGCCGACGGCTCGACCGCGGCCTCCGGCGGCAAGCAGGGCGGCGACTCCGAGGGCGGCCAGCGCCCGGCCGGCAAGGCCGCCGCACCGGGCTGCGCCGGGCCGACCACCCCGGTCCGCGGCCAGCCCAGCGGCTACCAGCCGTTCGTGGGCCCGATCTGCTCCGCCGACGGCAAGGCCGCCATCGTCACCGCCTACCTCAAGGGCGACGGCGAGTCGGACAGCATCCTCGACCCGATCCAGGACTGGCGCGACCAGGTCTCCGACCCCGGCGGCGGCCTGGAGGTGAAGATCACCGGCGGCGCCGGTTACGCCGCCGACGCCATCGAGGTGTTCGAGAGCATCAACGGCACCCTGCTGCTGGCCGCGGTGTCGCTGGTGATCATCCTGCTGATCCTGATCTACCGGTCGCCGGTGTTCCTGTTCGTGCCCCTGCTCGCGGTGATCTTCGCCGAGATGCTGTCGCGCTCGGTCGGCTACGGCCTGTCGGAGGTCGGGGTGACCATCAACGGCCAGAGCAGCTCGATCATGTCGGTGCTCGTGCTGGGGGCGGGGACCGACTACGCGCTGCTGATCGTCTCGCGCTACCGCGAGGAGCTGCACAGGACCTCGGACCGCCACGAGGCCATCGCCGCCGCCATGACCTCGGCCGGCCCGGCAGTGTTCGCGTCCGCCGCCACGGTGGTCGCCGCCCTGCTGTGCCTGACGCTGGCCAAGGTCAACGGCACCGCCGGTCTCGGCCCGATCGGCGCCATGGGCGTGGCCTGCGCCGCGCTGTCGATGCTCACCCTGCTGCCCGCGCTGCTCGTGATCTTCGGCCGCCGCGCGCTGTGGCCGTTCGTGCCCCACACCCCCGAGACCGCCCCGACCGAGGCCGTGCTCCAGAGCGGGATCGCTCGCAGGGTGGCCGAGGGCTCGAAGCCGGTCGCGCTCGGCCTGGTCATCCTGGCCGGGCTGGTCGTCGCCGTGTTCCTCCCGATCGTGCTGCTCTTCCGGCTGGTCATGTTCCTCCTGGGCAAGGCAACCGGGGCGCACTTCCGGCCCCTGCACGACCACGTGTTCCTGCCCTACGAGCTGCGCCGCTACCGGCACGAGAAGCCGCGGGACGCCACGCACGGGTTCTGGGCGCGCGTCGGCACGCGCGTCGCGGCCTCACCGCGGCGGGTGGCCACCGGCTCGGTGGTCCTGCTGCTGATCATGACCGCGGGCCTGGCCTTCTTCTCCACCGACCTGACCACCAACGACAGCTACACCACCGACGTCGAGTCCGTGCAGGGCCAGGATCTGCTGGCCAAGAGCTTCCCGTCCGGGGCCAGCGTGCCGACCGACATCATCGTGCCGCGCGGCGGCGACGTGGCCGCCGTGACCGCCGCCGCGAAGGGAGTCGACGGCATCGAGGCCGTGACGCCCCCGGTGGCCGAGGGCGCCCAGGGCACCCTGATCCAGGCGACGCTCGAGCCGAACCCGTACTCCACCGAGGCCTTCGACCTGGTCGAGCCCCTCCGGGACGCCGTGTCGGGGGCGCAGGAGGGCACGATCGTCGGCGGTGCGTCGGCGGTCGAGTTCGACGTCCGCGACGCGTCGGCGTGGGACTCCACGGTGATCCCACCGATCGTGCTGGTCGTGGTGTTCCTGATCCTGGTGCTCCTGCTGCGCGCCGTGATCGCGCCGCTGATCCTGATCGGCACCGTGATCCTGTCCTTCGTGGCCGCGCTGGGGGTGGGCTACTTCGCCTTCGACGTGCTGTTCGGCTTCCCCGGCTCGGACCCGTCGCTACCGCTGTTCGCGTTCGTGTTCCTGGTGGCGCTGGGGGTCGACTACAACATCTTCCTCGTGGCCCGGGCGCGCGAGGAGACGCTCAAGCACGGCACGCGCGAGGGCATGACCAGGGCGCTCGCGGTCACCGGCGGCGTGATCACCAGCGCCGGCATCGTGCTGGCCGGAACCTTCATGGTGCTGGGCTCGCTCCCGCTGGTGTTCCTGGCCGAGATCGGGTTCGTCGTGGCCTTCGGCGTGCTGCTGGACACCTTCTTGGTCCGCAGCGTGCTGGTGCCCGCCCTGATCCTGCAGATGGGCGACAAAGTGTGGTGGCCGTCGGCGCTGTCTAAGGGCTCGCCAGCAACGCCTCCAGCTCAGCCGGTCGCGTGACCGGCCGCCGGCAGGCGAAGCGCTCGCACACGTAGGCCGCCGGCTCGCCGTCCACCGGTTCGCGCCCCTCCAGCAGGGGCACGGCGCCCGGCTCGCCCCCTGCCAGCACCAGGTGCGGGCGCAGCTTGGCCCGGACCACCCGCGCCAGCTCGCCGGTATCGGGCCCGGCCAGCGCCACCTCGCGCACCGGCGCCAGGTGGAAGTCCGCCGCCAGCAGCAGGTGCGAGAAGGCGTGCGGGTGCTTGGCGGCCAGCGGGTGCAGCAGCGCCAGCACGCC
>DASQLM010000328.1:0-2863 GCA_035630015.1 Thermoleophilaceae bacterium
GGCGAGGCGCACCAGCTGATGCGCGACAACCAGCACCTGGGCAAGATCGCCATCCTGGTCGGAGCCGAGGAAGAGGGGCTGGGCCGGACCGTGGAAGGCCCCGGAGCCATCAAGGCGGAGGTCGGAGCATGAGCGACAGCCGATCGATCGTGTGCGAGGTGCCCTGGATCGTCAACCCGTTCCGGGGCGACAAGTTCGAGGCGCACTGGCTGCCCGTCGCCGAGGCCGCGCTGGACTACGGCGCCACCGGCTGGGCCCTGTTCCGCTCCAAGGAGGGCGGGCTGGACTTCACCCAGCTGGCCTTCATGGAGTCCAAGGACGCCTTCGACCGCTACTGGTACTCGGAGGAGGTCAGCAAGGCCCGCGAGGAGATCGCCGGCTGGTTCCACTGGCCGATCGTCCCGGCGTTCCACAGCATCGCGGGCATGGGCTCGCTGGCGCCTTCGGTAAGCGAGTAGAGCGAGCGGCATCACGGCCCGGAGGGCCGGTTCCCATCAAGGCGCGGCCATGGATGGCCGCAAGATCACTACTCCGTGATGACCGTGTCCTCGTTGCTGTAGGCGGGGGCGCAGCAGCACAGCAGCACCAGGTCCTCGTCCGTCGAGGCCCACAGCTTGTGCTCCACGCCGGGCGCGATCACCACGGTGTCGCCGGCGCGCACGTGGCCCTCGGCGTCGCCCAGGCGCATCCGGCCGCTGCCCGAGGTGAAGTGGTAGATCTCCTCGCTGACCTGGTGGTAGTGCGCGTCGGTGGCCGTGCCGGCGGGCACGGTGGCCTCCGCCAGCGACTGGTTCTCGGTGTGCATCGACACCCGGCCCGCCACCTCGCGGATGGTCGACCCGTCCTTGGTGGTGAATGCCCGCGCCCCGTCCAGCCGGCCGATGGGCAGGTTGCCCATCAGCCCTGCTCCAGCGGCGCCATGGTCAGGCCGGCGTCGCGCAGCTGCTCCCAGTAGTGCTCCGCCGTCTCTTTCATGCCCGTGAAGACGATGGCCTGGCCTTTGTTGTGGATCTGGTCGGCGATCGCGTAGCCGCCGTCAAGGGTGATTCCGGGAACCACCCGCGCCAGCGCGGCGGCCACCCCGTCGAAGGTGTTGTGGCTGTCGTTGAGCACGATCACCCGCCAGTTGCCGCCCAGGTCGCCCCCGGGCCCGCCCACGCGGGGCTTCTCCACCGTCTCGGTACTCACCGCACCGCCACCTTGTCCCAGTAGCGGCGCAGGCCCATGCCCAGCTGGTCCGGGGGCGCCGCCTGGACCAGCGACTCGGCGGTTTCGAAGTCCACGGCGGCACGGGTCTCGGCCTCCGACCACTCGGCGAACTGCTCGGCGCTCAGCTCGCGCGCCTTGCGGGCGCGGATCGACAGCGCCTCGCGCATCCGCTCCAGGTGCTCGGAGACGTCGGTGAAGCGGCCGAAGTGGGTCAGGCACAGGGCCTGCGGGTCCAGCCGGGCCACCAGGTCGATGGACTCCAGCCAGCGGTCCACGTCGATGTCCGGCGGCGGCGTGGGCGGCACGGTGTACTCGTGCGGGGGCAGCCGCACCCCCGCGACGTCGCCCACGTAGGCGTCACCGGTGGCGGTGTCCAGATAGCTCACGTGGTGTGAGGCGTGACCGGGCGTGTAGGTCACGTGGAAGGTGTCCTCGATGGTCTCGCCGCCCTCCAGGATGTGGATGCGCTCGCGGTCCACCGGGGCCACCTCGCCCCACAGCTCCTCCATCCGGTCGCCGTACAGGCGCCCGGCGCTGGCCACCAGCTTGGACGGGTCCGCAACGTGCGGCGCGCCGCGCTCGTGCACGTAGACCTGCAGCGAGGGATTGCGCCGCGCCAGCACGCCCGCGGCGCCGGCGTGGTCGAGGTGGACGTGGGTCAGCAGCAACGCCCGCGGCTCCTCTTCCAGCCCGTCCAGGAGCGCGTCCAGGCAGGACGACGGGCCCGGGTCGACCACCAGGCCATTCACCTCGAAGGCGCAGATCACGCGTTCGCGTCCGAGATGCATCAAGTCGATGGCACGGCTCATCGAGGTTCTGACCTTACAATCCTGGAATGGCCCCCGATCATTCGCACCGCCTGGAAGAACGTGACCGCCCCTGGGTGATGCGCACCTACGCCGGCCACTCCACGGCCGCCGCCTCCAACGCGCTCTACCGCAAGAACCTCTCCAGAGGCCAGACCGGGCTGTCGATCGCCTTCGACCTGCCCACCCAGACCGGCTACGACCCCGACCACGAGCTCTCGCGCGGCGAGGTCGGCAAGGTCGGCGTCTCGATCGCCCACAAGCGCGACATGCACGAGCTGCTGGACGGGATCCCGCTTGGGGAGATGAACACGTCCATGACCATCAACGCCACCGCCGCCTGGCTGCTGGCGCTGTACATGACGGTCGCCGAGGAGAACGGGGTCGAGCGCTCGGCGCTGGCCGGCACCACCCAGAACGACATCATCAAGGAGTTCCTCTCGCGCGGGACCTACGCGTTCCCGCCCGAGCCCTCGCTGCGGCTGATCGCGGACATGATCGCCTTCACGGTCGACGAGGTGCCCAAGTGGAACCCGATCAACATCTGCTCCTACCACCTGCAGGAGGCGGGGGCCACGCCGGTGCAGGAGATCGCCTACGCGCTGTCCACCGCCATCGCGGTGCTGGACGCGGCCCGCGAGCGCGTTGACGAGGAGACCTTCCCGCGCGTGTTCGGGCGGATCTCGTTCTTCGTGAACGCCGGCATCCGCTTCGTCGAGGAGCACGCCAAGCTCCGCGCCATGGGCGAGATGTGGGAGTGGATCGGGCGCAACCGCTACGGCGTGACCGAGCCCAAGTTCCTGCGCATGCGCTACGGCGTGCAGGTCAACTCGCTGGGCCTGACCGAG
>DASQLM010000329.1:0-3716 GCA_035630015.1 Thermoleophilaceae bacterium
GCGTACCGCATAATAGAGCCCAAGCTGCACCGCTGAACTAAAGCGCGATCGCCTGGATGCCGATTGGGAAGGGGTGTCCTCACCCCCGCCCCGGGTAGGCGCGGCCCGATCGATGCCCTCCCAAGTCCTGACACCCGAGTCCCTCCGCGCGGCCGCTCTGTCGGCACTTCCCAACTGCGCCGTGTTCGCCGTGGACCACGACCTGCGGTTGCTCCTCTGCGACGGCCCGGCCCTGAGCACCCACGGCTACGACCCGAGCAAGCTGGTGGGCCGGCCGCTGGCCGACGTGGCGCCCGTCAGCGCCTACGCCGAGCTCGAGCCTCACTACCTGGCGGCGCTGCAGGGCGACTACCGCTCCTTCGAACAGCGTTCCACGGACGGGGAGCGCTGGTACTGGACCCACATAGCCCCGCTCATGGACGGCGACGAGATCGTGGGCGCGGTGGCGATCTCCCAGGACATCAGCGACCGCCGCAGGGCGGACGACGAGCTCCGCTCGGTGACCATGCGGTTCGAGACCGCGTTCGCCGCGGCCCCGATCGGCATGGCCATGGTCGGCCTGGACGGGCGCTTCCTGCGCGCGAACGAGGCGCTGACTGAACTGACCGGGTACCCCGAGGAGGAGCTGATGTCCCTGACCTTCCAGGACATCACCCACCCCGCCGACCTGACCCTCGACCTCAACCATCTGGAGCGGCTCCTGTCCGGCGAGGAGTCCAGCTACACGATGGAGAAGCGCTACGTCACCAAGCAGGGCCGGCTGGTGTGGGTGCTGCTGGCCGTATCGCTGGTGCGCGACGACGCGGGGGAGCCCTCGCACTTCATCTCCCAGATCAAGGACATCACCGAGACCCGGGAGATGGAGGAGCGCCTGCGCGAGCTGGCCAACCACGACCCGGTCACCGACCTGCTGAACAGGCGGCGGTTCGAGGACGAGCTGGTGCGCCAGGTCGGGCGCTGCCGCCGCTACGGCGAGACCGCGTGCCTGCTGATCCTGGACGTGGACGACTTCAAGGGCGTGAACGACGCTCTCGGCCACCGGATGGGCGATGCCGCGCTGCGCCGGGTGGCCACGATTCTCAAGGAGCGCCTGCGGGTGACCGATGTGGTGGCCCGCGTGGGCGGCGACGAGTTCGCCGCCCTGCTGACCGGCGTCGGCGCCGACGACGCGTCCGGGCTGGCCGAGCAGGTGCGCGCCGCCATCGAGGCGGCGAAGGTCGAGTCCGGCGACCAGAGCGTCGGGGTGACCGCCAGCATCGGCCTGAAGACGCTGGACTCCCGGATCCGCGATGAGGACAGCGCCTTCGTGGCCGCGGACCGCGCCATGTACGAGGCGAAGGCGGAGGGCCGCAACCGGGTGAAGGTCGCTCCGGAGTAACGCCGCAGTTAGGGAGCCCTACCGAGTTAGGCGACCCTAAGTTAGTATCCGGGCATGCTCTCGCCCCGCGTGCTCGCAGCCGCTCTCGGCCTGACCGTCTCGATGCTCGCCGCACCGGCCGCCCAAGGCGCCGTGGTCACCGGCGGCGATGTCCAGTGGGGAGTGAAGGAAAGCTTCAGGAACTACCTCAAGATGGCGTTCACCGCGGGCGACATGCAGCCGTCGGACGGGGCGACGCAGTCGCCCCCGCCGGGCGCGATCGGCACCAGCGACGGCGGCGGGCCGTTCCGGTTCCCGATCACCGGCGGCGATGCGCCGAGCACCTCGAGGGTCAGCGTCGGAACCCGGGGGAAGGTCCACTTCACCGGACACGCCGGCGCGCTGGACTTCGCGATCTACAACGTGCGGGTGGTGTTCGACGGAACGGCATCGGGGCCGTGTCTGATCGCCGATGCAGACAGCAAGAGGTTCGGCGGCACGGGCGCGGTCCAGTCCTACCGCAACGTCCGTTTCGCCAAGCTGAACGCCGCCGGGATCAGCCCGACGGGCGGTGGCAGGACCTGGACGAACGTGCCCGCGACCCTGACCCCCGAGGGTGCCCCCGCCTTCGCCGGGTTCTACGAGCCCGGCACCGAGCTCGACCCGGTCACGTTCACCTACTCGGCGGCTCCGGGCTCGGGCACGGAGGCGGGGGCGTGCGAGAAGCGCGGCACCGTGGTCACCGTGCCGCCCGGCTCGAAGCCGCCGGCGTCCACGCCCGCCGGCGCCACGCTCAAGCTCGGCAAGCCCAACAGGGGCCAGCTGTCCCTGCTGGCGCGCGGCAGGTACGTCCGGACCAAGGTGCGCGTCAGCCAGGCCGGCAAGGTCACGCTGACGGCCCGGGGACGGATCGCCAGGAAGACGCGCAACGCCGCCAAGGTCTCCAAGCGGGCCACGGGGCCCGGCGTGGTCACCATGCGCTGGAGGCTGGGCAAGGGCGCCCGCCGCGAGCTGGCCAGGAAGCGCAAGCTCAAGGTCAAGCTCGAGGCGGCACTCCCGGGCGCGGCCAAGCCGGCCACCCAGCGGTTCACCCTCAAGGCGCCGAAGGTGAAGAAGGCCAGGAAGCGCTAGGAGGCGGCGAAGCCGCCGTTCACGCTGCCGGGATGGCGGCTGTCCGCTCCAGGCGCGGCCATGGATGGCCGCAAGAGCTACAACAAAGCCTGGGTTCCGGCCTCCAGCTCCAGCAGCCGGCGCTTGGCCTCCAGCCCGCCGCCGTAGCCCACCAGCTTGCCGCCGGCACCGATCACGCGGTGGCAGGGCACCACGATCGGGATCGGGTTGCGGCCGTTCGCGGCGCCGACGGCCCGTGGTGAGTCGGGGTGCCCGATCGCGGCCGCCACCGCGCCGTAGCTGGTGGTCCGGCCGTAGGGGATGCGCTGCAGCTCGTCCCAGACGGCGCGGTCGAACTCGCCGGCGCCCGCGGGCGCGAGCGCCAGGTCGAACTCGCGCAGCTCGCCCGAGAAGTAGCGCTCGAGCTGGGCGATCGGCTCGGCGAACGCGCCCCGGTCCTCGGTGGCGTCGCCGACCGGTCCGTGGCGCCCGGGCAGGCCCAACCGCGTCAGCGACTCACCGTCCCCGAAGAGCAGCAGCTCCCCGATCGGCGTTTCCAGGCGGGTGAAGAGCATGGTGGCGATCATGCCCCAAGAACGACGAAGGCCGCCCCGCCGTGAGAAGCGGAGCGGCCGACGTAGGTCCGTTGACGTGCCTGAGAAGGACACGATGTCCTTCTCAGGCGCAGGCTCTCATTTGATGAACAGCATCTCGCTGTACTTCGGCAGCGGCCACAGGTCGTCGGCCACGTACTGCTCGAGCTTGTCGGCCGCCTCGCGCACGGCGGCCATCGCGCTGAGCTGCTCGTCGCGCGCGTACACGGCCAGCTTGAGCAGGTCGTCCTCGATCCCGTCCGGGTACTGGTTGGCCACCTCGAGGGCTCCGATCGCGGCCACGAAGGCCTGGATCTGCTCGCGGGTCTCGACCTGCAGGTCCTCGAACCCGGACGCGTCGACCAGCGCCTGGTGGCGCAGGGCGGCGGGCAGCAGGAGCGTGCGGGCGATGGTCGAGGTGGTCTCCGCCTCGATGTTGGCCAGCACCGCGTACTGCTCGACCATGACCTCGTAGCGCGACTCCAGCTCGCGCTTGGACAGCACGTTGTAGTGCTCGAACGCCGCCACCGTGTCGTCCGCCAGGATCTCCGGCAGGGCGTCGGGGGTGGTGCGCAGGTTCTTCAGGCCGCGCTTCTCGGCCTCGGCGTGCCACTCCTCGGAGTAGCCGTCGCCGCCGAAGATGATCTGCTTGTTGG
>DASQLM010000330.1:0-2274 GCA_035630015.1 Thermoleophilaceae bacterium
GCGGCCGATCCGGCGCTCGACGGTGACCGTGACCTTCTGCTTCTTGCGCACGGGGATCGTGCGGCCGTGGACCACCGGGCGCGTGCGCCTGCGGACGTCCTTCCTGGCCATGGCCGCGCGGATGGTGGGCTTGACCTGCAGGCGCACGGTCGGCGAGCGCAGCTCGGCCCGGGCGCCGTTGGAGGGCACACGCGCGCGCAGCGCGCGCGAGTAGGGCACCAGCACCTGGGTGGTCCAGCCCCCGTCGGCCGCGGTGGCGGTCTGGCCCTGCGTGACCCAGCCCTGGGCGGTGCGGGCCTGGACCTCAAGCCCCACGCCCGCGGGAGGGGCGCCGTCGGGGAAAACCAGCCGGCCGGTGACCGTGGCGGCCTTGCCCTGGGCCACCTTCTGGCGGGGCAGCCTGATGCTGAGGCCGGTGTCGAAGCTCTGGCCGGCGGCGCGGGCGCGCAGCGCGGGAAGCTGGGCGTAGAGCGCGTCGCCGGGGCAGCTGGTCGAGCCGCCGTCGCGGTGGCCGGAGATGCGCTGGAACTTCACCCGCCGGCCGGAGGCGTAGCGGTTGGCCGCGCCGCCCGAGGAGGTCAGGGTGACCGTGCCCTGGGCGGGAACGCCGTGGATCGAGAGCTTCCAGCCCACGATCGAGGCGATGGCGTTGAACGCCTCCGGCGTGACGTCGGTGGAGGTGTGGGTGCCCACGGAGGCGACCCCGGTGGAGACGGAGTTCCAGCCCTGGGCCTGGGCGCCGATCACTGCGCGGTCGATGCCCCCCGCGCGGCCCTCGTAGATCTGGCCGAAGCGATCGACCAGGAAGTTGTAGCCGATGTCGCTCCAGCCGTTGGAGCTTTGGTGGTAACGCTGGATACCCCGCACCACGGCGGGTGCCTCGGACTTCGAGTACGAGTTCAGCGACACCGTGTGGTGCACGTAGGCCATCTGCACCGAGCCGTAGCCGGGCGAGCCCTTGAAGGAGGCCGCACCCCACTGGGAGCGCGTGATGATCGTGGGCTCGCCGCTCTGGGCCCGGCGCGAGGCGACGGCGCGGTTGAGCCCGCGCCGGCCGGCCACCACCATGTGGGCGCGCAGCCCGCGCGGGCGACCACGCGTGCGCAGCTGGAACATGCGCGCGCCGCCGATCCAGGCCGGGTCGGTGCCGTTGGCCTTCGCCCCCCGGTCGGGGCCGTGGTCCAGCGCGTTCGGCAGGTCCAGCCAGCGGCTCCAGCGCCCGTGGCGGCGCACCCGCACCTGGACGGCCACCTCACGGCCGTCGCGCCAGCGCGCGCCGATCAGGTCGAACGAGCGCCCGGTCCTGACCGGAGCCGAGGTCAGCCAGCCGGCCCGCGCGGCGCCCGCCCGCGGGAGCGGGACGTCCACCGCGAAGTGGTCGGTGGCGTCGCGCCGGGCCAGCGCGCCGCCGGGGGCGGCGAGCGCAGGTGCCAGCGCGAGGCCGGCGCTGCCGGCCAGCGCCTGACGCCGCGTGAGATCTCGGGCCATACGCACTCAACCCTGACAACCGCCCCCCGTTGCGGTGGCGCCACGCAACGTTTCTTGCCGTCAGTCGCTGGTGGGGAATCCCAGATCGACTCCCCGGCGGTCCTGCGGGTCGGGCCAGCGCCGGGTCACCACCTTGTCGCGCGTGTAGAAGCGCACGCCGTGGCGGCCGTGCACGTGCAGGTCCCCGAACAGCGAGTTCTTCCAGCCGCCGAAGGAGTGGTAGGCCATCGGCACCGGGATCGGCACGTTGATCCCCACCATGCCCGCGGTGACCTGCTGCTCGAACAGCCGCGCGGCGCCGCCGTCGTTGGTGAACACCGCCGCGCCGTTGCCGTGCGGGTTGGCGTTCACCAGCTCCAGAGCTTCGGGGTAGGTCTCGCATCGCACCACGACCAGCACCGGCCCGAAGATCTCCTCGTCGTAGATGCTCATGCCCGGACGCACGTGGTCGAACAGGCACGGGCCGATGAAGTGGCCCTCGCCCAGGGACAGCGAGCGGCCGTCCTCGACCAGCTCGGCGCCCGCCTCGACCCCGGCGTCCACGTAGCCGCGCACGCGCTCCAGGTGCCGGGCGCTGACCAGCGGGCCCATGTCCGAGCCGGAGTCGGCGCCGTCGCCAACGGTCAGGGCGCCCATGCGCTCGCGCAGCTTGGCCACCAGCGGATCGGCCGCGTCGCCGACCGCAACGGCCACCGACACCGCCATGCAGCGCTGGCCCGCGGACCCGTAGCCCGCCGACACCAGCCCGTCGGCCGCCAGGTCCAGGTCGGCGTCCGGCAGCACCAC
>DASQLM010000331.1:0-7756 GCA_035630015.1 Thermoleophilaceae bacterium
TACGTGCACGTGGGCACCGGCAACTACCACGCCAAGACGGCGCGCCTGTACGAGGACTTCGGCCTGTTCACGACCAACCGCCAGTTCGCCGGCGACGTGGCCGCGCTGTTCAACGTGCTGACCGGCGCCGCGCGGCCGGCCGGCTACCAGAAGGCGCTGGTGGCCCCCGAGGGCATGCGCACCGGCCTGCTGGAGCAGATCGAGCAGACCGTGCAGGCCCACCGCGACGGCCGCGAGGCCCGGATCATCCTGAAGATGAACTCACTGGTGGACCGGCGCTGCATCAAGGCGCTGTACGAGGCCTCGCAGGCCGGGGTCCAGGTGGACATCAACGTGCGCGGCATCTGCTGCCTGCGCCCGGGCGTGCCCGGCGTCAGCGACAACATCCGCGTGGTATCGGTGGTGGGCCGGTTCCTGGAGCACTGCCGCGTCTACCTGTTCCAGCGCGGCGAGGAGCACCGCGCGTTCATGGGCTCGGCCGACCTGATGCCGCGCAACCTGGATACGCGCGTGGAGCTGCTGATGCCGGTCGAGTCGCCGCCGCTGCTGGCCGAGGTGGAGGACACGCTGGAGCGCTGCCTGGCCGACGACACGTTCGCGTGGGACCTGGACCAGGACGGCGAGTGGACGCGCCGGACGGGGCGCACCCGCTCGGTGCACCAGGAGCTGATGGCCCGGGCGCTCGAGCGCGCGGGCGACGGCTCGGACTAGGGCGCTCGGCGGCCGGCGAGCGCGGCCAGGACCCGAGGACACGGCGGCGCCCCGGGAGTCAACGGCGCCGGCCGGAGGTTCAGCGCGACGATCGCGATCGCGGCGATGGCGGCCGACACCACCAGGACCGCCGTCGCCAGGCCGTCGGCGGTGGCTTCCCGCAGGGCGTCGCCGCTCAGGCCGTCCGTTCCCGCGTTGGCCACCAGGACCAGCAGGGCCAGCCCCACGGCCGCCCCGATCGACGTGCTGGTCGAGGCGATGCTGGAAGCCATCCCCTGTTCTCGGTCCGCCACGCCGGTGCCGGCGGCGATGAACATGGCAGTGAACACCACACCGTCGCCGATGCTCAGGAGGACGAGGCCGGGAAGCAGGGCTGCGTAGGACGCCGTCGGGGACATCGTCAGCGCCAGCGCCAGCGCGCCCACGGCGCCGAGGACGAGCGCGGTCACGAGCGTGAGCTTGAGTCCGCAGCGCGTGACCATCTGCCCGGCGAGCGTGGACGCCGCCACCACCACCGCCGTCGGCACCAGGAAGGCGACGCCGGTCTGGAGGGCGTCGTAGCCGTGGACGTTCTGGAAGTACAGGGTCAGGAAGTAGAGAACGGACCCGAACGTGGCCCAGAAGAGGAAGGCGATGGCCGCCGCCGTCGCCAGGTTGCGGTTGGCCAGGAGGCGCGGCGGTAGCAGCGGGTCTCGGCTGCGCGTCTCGATCAGCGCGAACGCGGCCAGGGCGAGCACGCCGGTCGCGGCGCACCCGAGGACGGGAAGGGATGTCCAGCCCAGGCTCGGCCCCTCCACCAGCGCGAAGACCAGCAGCGTGATCCCCAGCGTGGCGCTCAGCGCCCCGGGCAGGTCGAAGCTGCGCCCGTGTTCGCGCGCGCCGTCGACGGGGATCAGCACGAACGCCATCGCGATGGTCAGGGCGGCCAACGGCACGTTGACGAAGAACACGGCCTCCCAGCCCAGCGCCTGTGTGAGCACGCCGCCAAGGAGCACCCCGATCACCAGCCCGGCCGCACCGGCACCGCCCCACACGGCCACCGCGCGGTTGCGTTCGCGGCCCTCGGCGAACGTGGTGGTGACCAGCGAGAGCGTGGACGGGAACACCAGCGCCCCGCCCAGGCCCTGCACCGCGCGAGCGCCCAGCAGCACCTCGGGCGTGGAGGCCAGGCCTCCCACCAGGGACGCGGCGGCGTAGAGGGACAACCCGGTCACGAACACGCGGCGGCGACCGAGCAGGTCGGAGGCGCGCCCGCCCAGCAGCAGGAAGCCCGCGGACGCGACCGCGTAGGCGCTGATCACGGCCTGGAGGGTCTGCGTCGTGAAGTCGAGCTCGCGCCCGATCTCGGGCAGTGCCACCACGACGATGTACTGGTCCAGCGACACGATCAGCATCGCGAAGGCCAGCAGAGCCAGGGTGCCCGTCTTGGCGTTCGTCGTCATGACGGGGACCGTAGCACCGTCTGACGGTAAATGCTATATTCACCGTCAGATGCTCCGCCGCCCCGACCCGCCCTGGGACCCCACCGACCTCCCGCTCATCGGCCAGCCGTTCGCGGTCGAGCTGGCCAACACCGATTACCGCAGCGGCTCCGGCGACGTGGACTACCTGGCGGAGCCGGGCGGCGTTGCCGCGTGGTTCGCGCACGTGCCGGCAGCGACCGGGATCAAGGTGCCCCTGCCGGTGACCGCGGAGGCCGCCGGGGCGATCCGCGGAGTCCGCGACGCGACCCGGCTGCTGCTCACCGAGCTGGCCGACCGGACTCCGTCGCGGTCGGCTGCGGCCGCTGCGACCCTCCACGACGCCTCGCGCAGCGCCCTGGCCCGCCTGGCGCTCGACGTGGAGAGCTCGCCACCGGAATGGGAGCTGCGTTTCGACGGTGCGGAGCCCGACGTGCTCGTCTCGTCGGTCGCGGCACGCTGCATCCTGTTCCTCGGCGGCAGCGACGCCGAGCGGGTCAGTCGCTGCGCGCGGCCGGACTGCCCTCTGCTGTACGTGCGCGATCACGGGGCACGCCGCTTCTGCAGCGAGGTCTGCGCACATCGCGTACGCCAGGCCCGATACGACCGATCTCGCCGCGCGCCCGAGGACTAGGGCGGCGCCCGCAGGCCCAGCCGGCGCTTGAGCGCCAGCACCCGCCCGGCCGCCTCGGTCACGCGTGCGCGGAAGCGCGGGTCGCGCCGGGCCCGGGCCAGCAGCCGCGGCTGCACCTGGTTGAACGAGCCCGAGCCGGTCATCAGGATCAGGTCGTTCCCGGCCTCGACCGAGCGCTCGGCCGCCGCGCCCACGCCCGAGCGGTCCAGCACGGCCTGGGCCTCGATCGAGTCGGTGACCACGGCGCCGCGGAAGTCCAGCCGCCCGCGCAGCAGGTCCCGCAGGATCGCCGGCGACTGCGAGGCGATCCGGCGCCGGTCAAGCGCCGGGTAGAGCGCGTGCGAGCTCATGACCAGCGGGGCGCCGGCGCGGACGGCGGCCACGAACGGGACGAGGTCGGTGCCCTCCAGCTCGGCCCGCGAGGCGGGGATGGTCACCGACGTGTCGTCGGTGTTCTCGGTCGCGCGGCCCAGCCCGGGGAAGTGCTTGGCGGTGGCTCCCACCCGCTCGCGGCCGTGGGCACGGGCGGAGGCCGCGGTCAGCTCGGCCACGGCCCGGCCGTCACCGGGGAACGCGCGCCCGGCCACCACCGAGCCCAGCGAGTCGGCCACGTCGGCCACCGGCGCCAGGTTCACGTTGACCCCGCCCGCGCGCAGGCCCCGGGCGGCGTCACGGGCCGCGGCGGTGACCGCCTCCGGCGATCCCAGCCGGCCCTGCGACGACTCGGGCGGCGCGAACGGCAGCGTGCGGATGTCGCCCCCCTCCTGGTCGGTGGCGACGAGCGCCGCGCCCCCGGCAGCACGCTGGACGCCGGCCGTCAGGGCGCGCAGTGCGCGGGCGTCCGGCGCGTTCTTGGCGAACAGGATCACGCCGGTGCCCTCGCCGCTGCGCAGGCGGCGGACGATGTAGTCCGGCGCCGTGGGGCCGTCGAAGCTCATGACCAGCAGCTCGCCCAGGCGCCGTTCCAGCGGCAGACGGGCGGCTTCCGACGGCGCCTGGCGTGACGGCGCAGCCGTGCTGCCGGCATCCTTCGAGGCGGGTTCGTCCTCACCCGCGCCGGCGACCAGGCCGACGGCCAGCGCCAGCGCGGCGACGGCTCCCAGGGCCGCCAGGCGGCGCCGCCTTACTGACGACGCGACCGGACGGTCTCCCGGATCTTCTCGGCGGCGGAGGGGATGGCCTTCTCGAGCCGCTTCATGTCCCACTGGTCCAGCGTCAGCAGGCGCATCGGCGAGCGCGCGATGACCGTGGCGTTACGGCGGTCGTCCTCCAGCAGGCCGATCTCGCCGAAATAGTCACCCGCGCTCAGGGTGGCCAGCGTCTCGTCGCCGCGCACCACCTCGGCCTCCCCCTCCTCGATGGCCATGAACTCGTACGCGTAGTCGCCCTCGTCCACCAGGTGCTTGCCCTCGGACACGGACACCTCGCTCACGAACGGCGCGATCTTGTCCAGATCCTCGTCCGATACCCCTTCGAACAACGGCAGCGCCTTCAGTCGGCTGGTGTCCAACCTTCAGTCCTCCTCGCGTTTTACCGGCGACCTCCGGCGGGAATCTAACCCACTTGGCGCCGAGGCACGACTGATCGGCCGGAGGACTGCGCACGTAGAAACCATCCAATGGCCAATACGCGCACAGCACTCATCGCCTTCGCCGCCGGCAGGATCGCCTTCGGAGTGGGCCTCGTCGCCGCCCCGGGGAAGGTCGCGGGCGGCTGGCTGGGCCAGGACGCCGAGCGCGGACCCACCCAGATCGCCATCCGCGGGCTGGGCGCCCGCGACATCGCCCTGTCCGCGGGCATGCTCCTGACGCTGGACGACCCCGACCGCCTGGCGCCGTGGCTGGCCGTGACGATCGGCTCCGACCTGACCGACATGGCCGCCACGCTGGCCGCTCCGGTTGACGCCCTGCCGTCGAACGCCAAGTGGGGCACCGCGGCTCTGGCCGGCGCCGCGGCCGCCGCCGGTGCCGTGCTCCTGGCCGCCGCGAAGCGATGAGGATCGCCGTCGTGGGAACCGGGATCGCCGGCCTGGTGTGCGCGCACCGGCTGCACCCCGACCACGACATCACCGTCTACGAGGCCGAGGACCGGCTGGGCGGCCACACCAACACGATCCGCGTGGACGCGCCGGACGGCCCGCACTGGGTCGACACCGGCTTCATCGTCTTCAACGACCGCAACTACCCCAACTTCGAGCCGCTCCTGGCCGAGCTGGGCGTGCAGAGCCAGAAGTCGCGCATGAGCTTCTCGGTCAGCGACGGCACCGGCGGCTTCGAGTACAGCGGGTCCCCCCGGGGCCTGTTCGCACAGCCCGCCAACGCGGTGAACCCGCGCTTCCTGCGCATGGTCGGCGACCTGGTCCGCTTCAACCGCGAGGTCCGGGAGCTGCTCGAGCTGGCGCCCGACGAGGGACCGTCGCTGCGCGAGTTCCTGGACGAGGGTGGCTACGGCGAGTGGTTCACCGAGCGCCTGATCGTGGCCCAGGCCTCGGCCGTGTGGTCGGCCGACCCCGAGCAACTGTGGTCGTTCCCCGCCGCATTCCTGGCCCGCTTCTTCCACAACCACGGCATGCTGGGCTTCACCGGCCGGCCGCAGTGGCGCACGGTGACCGGCGGCTCGCGCCGGTACGTGGAGGAGATCACCCGGCCCTTCGCCCACAGGATCCGCACCGGCGCCCCGGTGCGTACGATCGAGCGCACGCCCGAGGGCGTGCTGGTCGGAGCCGACGGCTGTCAGACCGAGCTGTTCGACGAGGTGGTCGTGGCGACCCACGCCGACCAGGCGCTGGGCATGCTGGCCCGGCCCACCGCCGCGGAGCGCGACGTGCTGGGCGCGGTGGCCTACCAGCCCAACCAGGCGGTGCTGCACACCGACACCTCGGTGATGCCGACGAGGCGCGCCGCCTGGGCGTCCTGGAACGCCCACCTGGTGCCCGGAGCCCGCGACGCGCGGCTGACCTACTGGATGAACCTGCTCCAGTCGCTGGACGCCGAAGCCGACTACCTGGTGTCCTTGAACATGAGCGACCGGATCGACCCCGCCAAGGTGATCGAGACCATCGACTACTCCCACCCCGTGTTCACGCCGGAGGGCGTGGCCGCCCAGGGGCGCCAGATGGAGATCTCGGGAGCGGACCGCATCCACTACTGCGGCGCCTACTGGCGCTGGGGCTTCCACGAGGACGGCGTGGTCAGCGCTCTGCGCGCTCTCGACCGCGTGGGCGGCGCGCCCGCGCCCGCGCTCCAGGCGGTGGCCGCATGAGCGCCTCGGCCATCTACGACGGCTGGGTGCGGCACCGCCGCCACGAGCCCGTGGACCACGACTTCAGCTACCGCCACGCGATGCTGCTGCTGGACCTGGACGAGCTGCCGCGCGTGCTGGACGTCAAGCCGTTCTACTCGGCCACCGGCCGCGCCCTGGCGCGCTTCCGGCGCGAGGACTACCTGGGCGACCCCGAGCAGCCGCTGGCCGAATCCGTTCGCGACCTCGTCGAGGAGCGGACCGGCGCCCGCCCGCCGGGGCCGGTGCGGCTGCTGACCACGCTGCGCACCTTCGGCCACTCGTTCAACCCGGTGAGCTTCTACTACTGCTTCGCCCGCGGCGGCCAGCGCGTGGAGGCCGTGGTGGCCGACGTGACCAACACCCCCTGGGGCGAGAGCCACGCGTACGTGCTGTCGCGTGATGGGGAAGCGTCGGTCATGCGCGACACCATGGACAAGGTCTTCCACGTGTCGCCGTTCATCGGCATGGACGGACACTACGACTGGCGCGTGACCGAGCCCGGCCGGCAGCTGCTGGTGCACATCGACGAGACCGGCGAGGGCGGCGCGCACGTATTCGACGCCACGCTCTCGCTGGAGCGGCGCGAGCTCACACCGCGGCGCCTGATGGGCCTGCTGGCCCGCTTCCCGTTCACCTCGCTGCGCGTGGTCACGCTGATCTACTGGAACGCGCTGAAGCTCAAGCTCAAGGGCGCCCCCTACTTCCGCCACCCCAAGAGGGCCGCGTCGTGAGGGACGCCGCCGCCCGCCGGATCGTGTTCAAACTGTTCTCGCTGGTCGAGCGCGAGCGGATCGACCTGATCGACCGCGGCCGTACCTTCAGCTTCGGCGACCCGGATGCCGAGCTGCGCGCCACGATCGTGGTGCACGCGCCCGCCTTCTACCGCAACCTCCTGCGGGGCTCGATCGGGCTGGCCGAGACGTACATGGACGGTCACTGGGACACCGACGACCTGGTGGCGCTGACGCGCATCGGCGCCCGCAACATGGCCGCCATCGACCACGTCCGGCGGCGCTGGCACCCGGTGCTGCACCGCGCGCAGAAGCTGGCCGACATGGTCCCGCGGAACGACATCGCCGGGTCCAGGCGCAACATCGCCGCCCATTACGACCTGGGCAACCAGCTGTTCTCGCTGTTCCTGGACCCCACGATGATGTACTCGTGCGCCTACTTCGAGGCGCCCGACCAGTCACTCGAGGACGCGCAGCGGGCCAAGCTCGACCGCGCCTGCCGGGCGCTGGAGCTGACGCCCGACGACCACCTGCTGGAGATCGGCACGGGCTGGGGCGCCATGGCCATCCACGCCGCCGAGAACTACGGCTGCCGCGTGACCACGACCACGATCTCCCAGGAGCAGCACGACTACGCGGCCGAACAGGTGCGCGACCGCGGCCTGGAGGACCGGATCACGGTGCTGCTGGAGGACTACCGCGACCTGACGGGCAGCTACGACAAGCTCGTCTCGCTGGAGATGATCGAGGCGGTGGGCTGGCAGTTCTTCCCCGCCTACTTCGCGCACTGCTCGCGGCTGCTGGCCGACGACGGGCTGATGTTCCTGCAGGCCATCACCATCGACGAGCGCTCCTACGAGGTCGAGAAGCAGTCCAAGAGCTTCATCAACACGCACATCTTCCCGGGCGGCTGCCTGCCCTCGCTGGAGGTCATCCAC
>DASQLM010000332.1:0-20063 GCA_035630015.1 Thermoleophilaceae bacterium
GGGCGGGCCGGGACACCTCGCGCCCGCGGGTGGACGGCACGATGCAGTAGGCGCACTTGCAGTTGCAGCCCACGGAGATCTGCATCCAGCCCTGGAAGTCGCGGGCGCGCCGCATCGGCAGGTGGCCGGTGAAGCCGTCGAACTCGAAGTAGCCCTGGGCGGTCAGGCTGTCGCTGGTCAGGAACTCGGCCAGCTTGTGCACCTGGCCGGGGCCGAACGCCACGTCGACGAACGGGAACAGCTCGAACACCTGCTCCTTCATCGACTGCGACCAGCAGCCGCCTACGCCGATCACCCGTTCGGGATCCTCCGCCTTCAGGCGTTTGGCCTCCCCCAGGTGGCCGACCAACCGGGTGTCGGCCTTCTCCCTGATCGAGCAGGTGTTGAACAGGATCAGGTCAGCGCCCTCGCGGGCGGGAGCCTCGGCGTAGCCCAGCGACTCGAGCATGCCCTTCATGCGCTCGGAGTCGTGCTCGTTCATCTGGCACCCGAAGGTGGTCAGGTGGTAGCTGGGCATCGCCGCAGGATACGCTGGAGCGTCGCGGAAACGCCCGCCCCGACCCATGACTCGTCGCTCCGCAGCCCTCGCCGCCCTGGCGGCCGTGATGCTCGCCGCCGGCGTGGCCGGTGTGGTGCTGGATTCCCGCGGCTCGGACCCGCCTCCGCCGCCCACGACCGTCAAACCCCCGCCGGTCCCATCCCCTCCCGAGACCGCCCCGCGGCCGAAGGTCGCCGACACCCGCCTGGTGGCGCTGGGCGGCGGCGGGCCGCTTATCGGCATGGCCGACAACCGGCCCGAGACGCTCAGCGACGCGCGCTTCCAGGCCACCGGCATCAAGCGCGTGCGGGTCACGGTGCCGTTCGACGACATCGCCCTCGGGGGGCAGCGCCTGGCCATCCAGGACGCCTGGTTCGCCGAGGCCCGGCGCCAGGGCGTCGAGCCGCTGGTCACCTTCTTCCGCTCCTCCCGCGGCAAGACCATCCTGCCCACGCCCGAGGAGTACCGCCGCCACTTCCGCCTGTTCCGCCAGCGCTACCCGTGGGTGCGCCTGTTCTCCACCTGGAACGAGGCCAACTTCACCGCCCAGCCCACCTCCCGGGATCCGGCCCGCACCGCCCGCTTTTACCGGATTGCCCGCCAGGAGTGTTCCGGTGGGCGCTGCGCGGTGCTGACCTGCGACTTCCGCCCCGACGGCCGCGACCGATCGGCCCGCTGGCTGGCCACGTTCAAGCGCGGCATCGGCCCCGGCCCGCACCGCTGGGGGCTGTCGTCCTACGTGGACGTGAACCGTCTCTCGACGCGCCTGACGCGCGACTTCCTGCGCCGGACCGAGGGCGCGGTGTGGGTGAACGAGGTCGGCGCGATCAACTTCTTCGGCAAGGGGCTGGCGCCCGACCAGGAACGCCAGACCCGGGTGATGTCGTACCTGATGGGCACCTACCCGCGCGTGTCCCCGCGGCTGGAGCGGCTGTACGTCTACCACTGGCGTGCCGCTCCCGGCGACAAGCTGTTCGACTCCGGCCTGCTGGACATCGAGGGCCGCCCCCGCCCCGCCTACTACCTGCTGTTCGCGGCCATCGGGAAGGCGGCGCCGTGACCCGGCCGGGCACCGCCGCGGCGGCCGCGCTGGCCGCCGGCGCGCTCTTGGCGGCCTGCGGCGGCGCCGACGACCCGCCCGACCGCCGTTTCGGCCCCGGCCCCGTGGAGCCCACGCGCCTGGTGGCCTTCGACGGCCGCGGCCCGCTGGTCGGCGTGGCCGACAACCGGAGCGAGACCTTCGACGACCCGCGCTTCCAGGCCACGGGCGTCGACCGCGTGCGCGTGGTCATGCCCTGGGACGACGTGACGTCCCCGGGCCCGCGGCGAAAGGTCCAGGACCACTACCTGCGCCAGGCCCGCCGGAACGGCAAGGAGGTCCTGGTGAGCTTCTACCGCTCCTACCGCGAGCCCCGCGCGCTGCCGTCGGCGGCGCGGTTCCGCTCGGCCGTCCGGCGGTTCAGGGCCCGCCATCCGTGGGTGCGCCACTTCTCGGTGTGGACCGAGCCGAACTCGTCGGTGCAGCCCACCTCCCGCTCTCCCGAGCGCACCGCGGCCTACTACCGCGTGCTGCGCGACGAGTGCGCCGGCGGCGAGTGCGTGGTCACCACCGGCGACTTCCGACTGGACGGCAGCCGTGCCTCCTCACGCTGGCTGGAGCGGTTCACCCGCGCGATCGGGCCGGGCCCGCACATCTGGGGCCTGTCGTCGTTCGAGGACGTGGAGCGGCGCTCGACGGCCCTGACGCGGGCCTTCCTGGCCCGCACCCGCGGGCCGGTGTGGGTGGCCGAGACGGGCGCCGTGTACCGCAACGCGAGCTTCCCCCGGCCCGACCCAGCCCGCCAGCGCCGGCAGATGGCGTTCCTGGTGACCCGTTACCCCGCGGCCTCCCGCCGGATCGAGCGGATGTACGTCTATCACTGGCGCTCCACCGGGCCGGGCGAGTCGTTCGACTCCGGCCTGCTGGGCGCGAACGGCAGCCTGCGCCCCGCCTATTGGGAGTTCACCCGGGGAATAGGGCGCCTGACGCCCTAGGCGGCGTGCTCGCGCACTGCGTCGTAGGCCAGATCCGGCTCGTAGCCCTTTCGCACCAGCATCCGCCACGCCTTGTCGCGCTGGCGGTCGTCGGCGGCGGGCGGGTACTTCTCGCCGAGCAGGGCGACGGCGGCGCGCAGTTCCTCGTCGCGGTCGTTGCGGCCGCGCTCGAGCTCGGCCAGGTGGTCGGGCACACCGCGGCGGCGCAGCTCGCGGTCGATGCGGGCAGCCCCCCAGCCGTCGATCGAGCGTTTGTCCTCTGCGAAGAGCCGGGCGAAGCGGGCGTCGTCCAGCGCGCCCGCGTCCTGCAACTCGCCGAGGGCGTACTCGATGTCCGCCTCTTCGAGCTCCTTGCGCTCCAGGAAGCCCCGGACCTCGGCGACGGTCCGCTCGCGCCGGGAGATGGCCCGGTAGGCGAGCGTGACCGCCTTGTCCTGTGCCCGGTCGCTCAGGCGGCCTGCTCCTCCTCGAGGACCTCACCGGTCTCGGGATCGACCCCCGGCGGCGGGGTGCCGATGGGCTCGACCTCGGCCTGCTCGGGCTCGAGGGCCGCGTAGATCTTGGTCTCGATCTCCTTGAGCAGCTCGGGCTTCTCGCGCAGGTAGGCCTTGGCGTTGTTGCGCCCCTGGCCCAGCCGCTCCTCGCCGTAGGAGAAGAAGGAGCCCGACTTGGTGACGATGTCGTGCTCGATGCCGAGGTCGATGATGCAGCCCTCGGTGGAGATGCCCTGGCCGTACTCGATGTCGAACTCGGCCTGGCGGAACGGAGCCGCCACCTTGTTCTTGACGACCTTCACCCGCACCCGGTTGCCGACCGCCTCGGTGCCCTCCTTGAGGGTCTCGATGCGGCGGATGTCCAGACGCTGCGAGCTGTAGAACTTCAGCGCCCGGCCACCCGGCTGGGTCTCGGGCGAGCCGAACATGACGCCGATCTTCTCGCGGATCTGGTTGGTGAGCACGCACAGCGTGTCGGCCCGGTTGAGGTTGCCGGCCAGCTTGCGCATGGCCTGGCTCATCATGCGGGCCTGGAGGCCGACCGTCTGGTCGCCCATCTGGCCCTCGAGCTCGGCTTTCGGCGTGAGCGCGGCGACCGAGTCGATGGCGATCACGTCGACGGTGCCCGAGCGGATCAGCAGGTCGGCGATCTCCAGCGCCTGCTCGCCGTGGTCGGGCTGGGAGACCAGCAGCTCGTCGACGTCGACGCCGATCCGCCGCGCGTACTCCGGGTCCATGGCGTGCTCGGCGTCGATGAACGCGCAGATGCCGCCCTTCTTCTGGGCCTCGGCGAGCACGTGGTAGACCAGCGTGGTCTTACCGGAGGACTCCGGGCCGAAGATCTCCACGATCCGGCCCCGCGGCAGGCCGCCCACGCCGAGCGCGAGGTCCAGCGACATGGCACCCGTGGGGATGGCCTCGACCTTCACCTGGAAGGCCTCGTCGCCCATCTTCATGATGGCGCCCTCGCCGAAGTCCTTCTGGATCTGCTTGATCGCCGTGTTGAGCGCGGCGTCGCGGGCCTTCGCGGCCTTCTCCTGCGGTTCCATGCCTGTCTCCTTCGGAAGTCCTGGTGGAAGCAGACTGCCAACCGGATCGGACGGCGTGGGTGACGAACGTGACGACTCAGCGAAAGCTGGCGAACAGCCGCTTCGCACGAGCCCGCGAGGCCGTCTGGCGCGCGTCGGCGAGGCCCACCTCGCGCACCTTGCCGCCGGTCACGCGGAAGACGTGCCGGGCGCCCGCGCCGCCGCGCAGGTACCAGCGTGCCGAGCCCACGCGGATCGGCTTCACCTTGCCGATCCGGCGCGTCAGCGTGCGCGTGGACGCCCCGGGCGCCACCTTGCGCAGCCGGGTCCGGGTACCGGAGCCGAGGAGCAGGATCGCTCGTCCCTTCACGCGCGCCCGCTCGCGCCGTGAGAGCTTGCGCCTCAGGCCGGCCGAGGGGTAGCCGACCCGCACCGCGCCGCCACCCGCCAGGCAGAAGCGGTCGATCGACCCCTTGGTCCGCCTTCCGCGGGCGAAGGCCGTGCGGACCGTGGACTGCTTGCGGCCCAGCCGGGCGCGCTCCAGGGCCTTGCCGCCGATCCTTCCGGTGGCCGAAGCGCATCTCGCGGAGCCCCCGCCACCGGTTGCCGGGCCGCCGCAGGCGAAGTCCTGCGTGGCCCGGGCACCGCGGGCCACGTTCACCAGCGCGGTGCCGAGCACCCGCCCGGAGCCGTCCTGGCAGGTCATGGTCCAGCCCTCGGGCGATCTCGGGAACAGCGGCCGCTTCGAGGGGTTGACGTGCCACGTGTAGCGGCCCGACGCGGGCACGGTCATCGTCGTGTCCAGGGCGTCGGGGACGCTCACCCCGGCCTGGCTGGTGGCGGTGGTGAACTGCTTGCGCAGCCGCAGCACACGCCCGGCGGGAGCCGTTCCGGTGATGACCGAGTGGCCCGCCGGGTTCGCGGCCTGCTCGCCCGCCACCATGAACGCCTCGTAGATGCCGCCGCCCGACGGCGCCCGGCTGCCGTCGTACTCCCCGATCACGCTGTCCGCGTAGTTGGCGTGGAAGTTCGTGCCGCGCGCCTCGGGCGTGTAGCCGAAGGTCCCCTGCGCGAAGTAGTTCCAGTCCTCGGTGGCCCCGGTGATGTCGCCGAGCGTGGCGTAGCCCAGCTCCGAGGTCCACCCGGTGGCGGCGGCCATGGCGTCGCCGAGCGCCTTCATCCGGGGCTCGTCCGGCGCCACCGCGATCACGTCGTCGAAGCCGGGCTGGCGCAGGAACTTGCCGTCGTCGGTGAACGTGTGGTTGGTGATGAACGTGACCACCTGGAGCCCGGAGGTGAACCGATGGACGGCCTCGGACTCGGGCTCGGAGAAGGGCGAGGGCCCCCGGTAGCCCTGGGCGCTGGGCGTGTCGCTGGAGCCCGAGCCGCCCCAGTAGGCGCCGTAGTTGCGGTTGAGGTCGACCCCCGCCCCGGTTCCCGCGGCGCTGCGAGCCGCACAGCTGATGGCGGCGGATCCGACCGTCGCCCGGCAGTTCTTGCGCTTGTACGCGGACTGGTCGTTCAGGGCCAGCCCGGCGGTGAGCAGGTCGTTGTCGTCCGCGGGACTGGGGCCCGCCCCGCGCGAGACGGCGAAGCCGTCGACGTTGACCACTGGCACCACGACCACGCGGACCCGGTCCAGCAGCGAGCGCACCCGCGCGTCGCCCTGGTTGTAGCGCCTGACCAGGTCGACGGCGAACTCCATCGGGAGCTCCGCCGACGGCCATTCGCGCGCGTGGTGCGCGCCCATCTGCAGGTAGACGGGCCGCCCGTCGTCGGTCCGGCGCACCCCTGCGGCGATCTCCACCCCCTCGATCGGGCGCCCCTCCAGGCTGGCCCGCGGGAGGGTGAGCTTGCGCACCAGCGCCGGGTTGCCCTCGGCCAGCGTCTTCATGTCGGTCGTGTAGTCCTGGGGCTGGCGGTAGGTGGTGCGCCCGGTGGGCAGGGCGCGCGCGGCCGAAGGCGCCGCCCGCGCCTCGCGCCGGCGGTCGGCGGCGTCCGCGGCCGCCATGTCGGGCTCGACCGTGCGGGTCGCGAGGCCGAGGCCGTCCAACAGCGCGCGCTGTGCGGGCGAGTAGACGACCACGCTCGCGCGGCCGGGCTCGACGTCGTGCGTCACGTCCAGGCCGGTGGCCTCCAGGCGGCGCACGTCGGCCTCGTCGGCCGCCGCCACCTCGACCAGCTGCGCGGCGGGCCCGCCGCCACGGGCGAGGGCGTCGAAACGGATCGACAGGGGCACGGACGCATCGGAGCCGAGCCGCCGGCAGGCCTGGACGAGCACCTCCTCCCCCGCGCCGACCCGCGCGAGTGCCTGCTCGGCGGCGCCGAACGACGTGGAGGCGCCCAGCCGGGTGCCGTCCGCCGCGAACACCGCCAGGTCCCAGTCGCTGAACCGGGTGCCCTCCAGGCGCGCGGTGGCGATGCCGTCTCCCGGGGCGCGCCAGCGCTGCACCGCGACCCCGGCAGCCCCCTCCAGCGGACGCTCGTGGCACAGGCGGGGCATGGCCTCGGGAGCGGTCAGGGTGGTCGCGCCGGCACCGGAAGCGGGGCCTGAGAAGACCAGAACCGTGGCGAGCAGGACTGTGACCGGAAACGGGCGCAGGCCTCGGATGATGACCGGTACTGTGCGCCGATGGCTCCGGTGGGCCCACGCAGGCTGGCTCTGGCCGTCGCGGTGTCGCTGCTGCCCGCCACCGCGGCGAACGCCGCCGAGGTCCCGGTGGGCTCCGCGAGCCGCCCGTCGGCCGAGCAGTTCGACCACGTCCCCGGGCTGTGGGCCGGGACGACGGGCTCTCAGGGGCGGACCGAGAGCGGCGACCTGACCCTGGAGACCGGTCCCGGCCGGTGCCAGGCGACGGGATGGCTGCGCGCCACCTTGGTGTCCGGTGCACCACCCCGCCGCGGGGTCCGCGTGCGCGGCAGCCGCATACGCGTTCGCGGTGCGGGTGTGCGCTCGATCGCGGTGAGGGCCCGGCGCATCGACCGGGGCGGTGTCGACCCCACCTCGGAGATCGAGCTGACCGGTCGCATCCCGGCCGGCCTGGCGCCCGGCGAGCCGCGCCGGGTGCTGATCGTGTCCGTGAGCATGTTCAGCGAGGAGGAGGGGTGTCTGCGGGCCGCCGCCCGTGCGGTGGCGCGCATCGTCCCCACGCTCTACCTGCGCCGGGACGCCGACCCGCCCAGGAGGGTCGGTGCCGCGCACTCCCCCACCCGGCGCATGGACGGCGGCGCGCCCGGCCGGATCGGTGGGCCGCAGCCGGGCGCGGCGATAGGCGGTTGGATCGACGCCGCCGGCGACGTGGACGGCGACGGGCGCGGCGACATCCTGCTGCTGGAGAGCGAGCTGAGCGACCACGGGTTCCGGCACCGGGGCATCGTCCGGTTCGGAGGGCGGCCCGGCATCGTGGACGGCGCGCGGCCCGGACCCGCCGGCTTCGGACTCGCCGGCGCACGCGACGCGGGCGGCGAAAGGCCGAACTACGCCGCCGCGGGCACCTTTCTGGGCGGGCCGGGTGCCGCGCTGGCGGCGGCGATCGAGAGCAATGCGGACAGGACGAGGGGCCGCCCGTCCGCGCGCGTGGTGGTGGCCGTGGTCGTGCCGGGGCGGCGGTACCGCGGCTTCGTCGACCCCCGCCGCCCACCTGCAGGCACCGTGCGGCTGACCGCGCCGCAGGGCTGCTCGTCGGGCCAGGCGCTCACGGAGAACGTGGGCGACGTGAACGGGGACGGCTACGACGACCTCTTCGTCGCCCGGGTCGACGGCTGTGCCTCCGACACCGCGGGCATCGTGTTCGGTGGCCGGACGGGCGACATTGCCCTCGACGCGCTGGGCTCGGCCGGCATCCGGCTGGACCCGGACGAGTTCAAGGACAAACTGCCGGTTGCCGCGGGGGACGTCGACGGCGACGGCCTCGGCGACGTGGCGCTGCTGGAAGCGGGCCTCTACGAGGACGGCTTCGATGAGATCGTGCTCGTCCTGGGGCGTCGCGGGGCCGGGCCGCGCTCGGTCCGGACCGGGCCGGGCCTGGTGCGGGTACGACGCGAGGGCTGCGACGACCTGCACGATGTGGCGCCGGCCGGAGACCTCGACGGCGACGGCGACGGGGAGCTGGTTCTGAGCACGAGCGAGTGCTCCGGCCGCTCCCTGGACCCCGAGGTCGCGCACGTGCTGCGCGGGTCGCCCGCCCTACCCACGCGCATCCGGATCGGTCCCACCACCGGGACGTCCATCCGGTCGCGGTTCGGCCCGCTGGGCGCCCCCGCCGTCGCCGCCGGGCGGGACGTCAGCGGTGGACCCGCGCCGGACATCGCGCTCGGGTTCCGCGGGGGCGGCCCCGACGGAGAGGGCGAGACGTGGATCCTCCGGGACGTCACGGCGGCGGAGACCCTCACCCTCGGGGCGCTCGGAACGAGAGCCGTCCGCCTGCTCGGCGCCCGGGACGGGTTCGAGTTCGGCGCTGACGTGGCCCTGGTCGGCGACCAGGACGGCGATGGGCGGAGTGACCTCCTGGTCGGCGCCTCGGACGCCGAGTTCGCCGGCCGGCCGAGCGCCGGGTCTGTCTACACGTACGGCGCCGGCGCGGCCCCGGGTCCGCCCTGCCAGGCGGTGCGGACGGGAACCGGCCCGGTGTGGGGCACCGACCTCGGCGACCTCCTGACCGGCTCGCCCGGCCCCAACCGGCTGATCGGGTTCGAGGGCGGCGACTGCCTGCGCGGGCTCGCCGGGCGCGACCGGCTCGTCGGCGATCCGGGTGACGACCACCTCGATGGCGGGCCCGGCGACGACCGCCTGAACGGTGGGCCCGGCCGCGACGCGCTGTCCGGGGGTGCCGGCGCCGACCTGCTGCTGGGTGGAGCGCGGGGGGAAGCCATGTCCGGCGGCCCCGGCCCCGACCGGATCGATGCCCGCGACGGCGCAGGCGACCGCGTGGACGCCGGCCCCGGTGACGACTTCGTCCGGGCGTCGGACCGCGGCGGCGACCGGATCGACTGCGGGCCCGGGCGGGACACCGTCGTGGCCGACCCAGGGGACCGGCTGCGGCGTTGCGAGCGCGTGAAGCGCTACCGGCCGCCGGTCTACGACGACTGAGAGCGCTCGGAGCGCTCCAGCACCTCGTAGCGAGAGCCCGGGTGGCTGCGCAGGAGGCTGACGGCCGTTGGCGCGAACGGGTCGATCGCCGGAGCGTCGGTGGCCAGGTGCGCGGCGCGGTGGCCCTTGCGCACCCGGGCGAGCGTGACGTGGGGCAGCCAGGGCCGCCCCTCGGACACGCCCAGGCCTGCGGCGATCTCGCGCTGGAGCGCCGCCGCTCGGCCGTCTCCGTCCTCCAGTCCGAGCGCGAACACGCGCGGCCGCCGGCGCGGCAGCGCGACGAGGTCCCCGGCAGAGAACCCCGGAGCGGGCCCGCCCGCGGGCACCGCGGCCCAGATCCCAGGCACGCCGGCAGGATCCGTCGAACCCAGGAACACCAGCGTCACGTGCAGCGACTCCTCCGGCACGGCCCGCAGCCCCTCCCGCCCGGCCACCACGGCGGCGGTCCAGGCGGCCAGCTCCGCACGCGTCCCGGCCGGGAGCTCCAGCGCCAGGAACAGTCGCCAGCCCGGCGTGCTCAGGCCGCCGCCCTCGCCCCCAGGAACTCGCGCAGCATGTGCATGGCGACCGTGGTCGAACGGTCGCGGACCTCCACGCGTCCGCCCGGAACGCGGATCGCGCGGTCCAGACGGTCGCCGTCGGCGTGGCGGACGCACCAGCACACGGTGCCCACGGGCTTCTCCTCGCTGCCGCCTCCGGGCCCGGCGATGCCGGTGATGGCCACAGCCAGGTCCACCCCGTGGCGCTCCAGCGCACCGCGCGCCATGGCGTCGGCCACCTCAGGCGACACCGCCCCGTGGCGCTCGATCAGGGCCGGATCCACCCCGAGCAGGCCGGTCTTGGCCTCGTTGGCGTAGCTGACGGTGCCCCCGTTCACGTACGCCGAGGACCCGGCCCGCTCGGTCAGCCGCGCGGCCAGCAGTCCGCCGGTGCACGACTCGGCCGTGGCGATCGTCTGGCCGTCCAGCAACCCCGCCACCTGCTCGTCGATGCTCGAGCCGTCGGCGGAGAACAGCGTGTCGGCGTGGCGCCGGCCGATCAGCTCCGCCAGCGCCGTCCACGCGGCCTCGCCGGCCGGTTCGTGGCGCACCACCACCTCGACCTCGCCGCGGCGAAGGCAGGTGGTGATCTCGAGCCGGTCCAGGCCCTCGATCTCGCCCTCGGCGACGCGCAGGGTCTCGGCGATCTCCGACTCCGGGATGCCGAACAGCCGCAGCATCGACTCCTGGTAGTCGGGGGCGTTCGCCGTGACCGCCCGGAAGGCCTGGCTGTCCACGGCGGCCGGCCACATGGACTGCAGCTCGCGCGGAGGCCCGGGCATGACGACCACGGTCGGGGCGCCCTCCTCGGTCGGTGGCACGACCATGCCCGGGGCGGTGCCCGCCGGCTCGAGGACGGTGGCGCCGGCGGGCACCATGGCCTGCTTGCGCGTGGCGGTGCGCACCGCCTCGTGGTCGACGTTGGGCCAGCGGCGCATCAGCGGCTCGACGATGGCGGCGATCCGCCCCTCCAGCGCCTCGTCCAGCGCCATCGGCCGCCCGGCGAACGCGGCCACCACCTCCAGCGTCAGGTCGTCGGCCGTGGGCCCCAGCCCGCCGCTGGTCACGATCAGGTCCACATCCTGGCCGGCCAGGAAGCGCAGCTGGGCCTCCATGTCCTCGCGGCGATCGCCGCAGATGGTGATGTGGGCCAGCTCGACGCCCAGCTCCAGCAGCCGGTCGGCCAGCCAGGGACCGTTGGCGTCGGCCACCCGTCCTGTCAGCACCTCGGTCCCGGTGACCACCACACCGGCGCGGACCTCCGTGCCGACGGCATCGCTGCGCATCCGGCCGAGCCGGCTGCTTGCGCTCATGCGCAGGGCCGCGGGCCGTCGGTGATCTCGTTGGCGCCGGTCTTGGTGACCCGCAGGCCCAGGGGCTCGGCGCTGGGGGCGATGGTCACCGCCTTGCCGTTGGCCGTGATCTTCACCGCCCGCTTGCCCAGGTTCAGCCGCAGCTCGTTCGGGTTCTTGAACGTGCGGGCTTCCTCGAGGATGCCTTCGAACACGCGCTCGCTGCCGTCGCCGGAGTCCATGCACACGTACGTCGGAGCCGTCGGCTCGATCCTGACCGTCACGCCCTTCGGGGCCGGCTTCGGCGCCGGACGCCGGGCCGGGCGCCGGGGCGTGGTCGCGGTGCGGGTGGTCTCGGTGTTCTGGGCGCTCTGCCGGTTCGGGTCGGTGTCGTCATCGCCGCCCAGGAGCCCCAGCAACAGGAGGCCGACGACGATCAACACCACCGCGCCGCCGAGCACGGCCCCCGGCCCGGGCGGGCCGGACGGTCCCGGTGGGCGCCGGCGCTCCGGGCCGCGCGAGCCACGCGACTGCCGGGCCGCGCGCCTGCGTGGCGCCGGCGTCAGTGGCTGCTGGGCCTCGGGTTCCTCGGCGTCGTCGTGCTGTGTGCGGTACTCCTCCACCAGCACGTGCGGGTCCAGGCCCACGGCCTCGGCGTAGGTGCGCAGGAACGTACGGACGAAGGTCGGGCCGGGGAGCAGCGCCCATTCCTCGTTCTCGAGCGCACGCAGGTACTTCGCACGGATCTTGGTGCGCTGCTCGACATCGACGATGTCCAGCCGCTGCCTCATCCGCGCTTCCCGCAGGGTGTCCCCTATAGGCGGCATGCGTGCCGTTCCTATTCTGGCGTAATGGCGATCAGGACCCCTCGTCGGCCATTGCGCCGACGGGAGACTCCTCGAGTGCCGCGAGCACGCGGGGCAGCTCCGCCTCGGAAATCAGCACCTTGCGCGCCTTCGAGCCCTCGTAGCCGGAGATCACGCCGCGGCGCTCCAGCATGTCGATCAGGCGGCCGGCGCGGGTGTAGCCCACCCGCAGGCGACGCTGGAGCATGGACGTCGAGGCGGTGTCCATCTGGACCACCGTCCGGATGGCCTCGGCAAGCAGGTCGTCCTGGTCCGCGTCGAACTCCGACGCCTCCTCCTCCGGCTCTTCGGGCTCCACCGCCTCCAGGAGCTCCTCGTGGAGCTCGGGCTCGCCCTGCTTGCGCCAGTGGCCGGTGATCTTCTCGATCTCCTCCTCGGTGGTGAAGGCGCCCTGGATCCGGCTGAGCTTGGTCCCCGAGCCGGGCCGGAAGAGCATGTCGCCCTTGCCCAGCAGCGACTCAGCGCCGTTCTGGTCCAGGATCACGCGGGAGTCGGTCTGAGAGGAGACGGCGAACGCGATCCGCGCGGGCACGTTCGTCTTGATCATGCCGGTGATGATGTCCACGCTCGGGCGCTGGGTGGCCAGCACCAGGTGGATGCCCACGGCGCGGGACTTCTGGGCCAGGCGGATGATCGAGTCCTCGACCTCGCCGGGCGCCACCATCATCAGGTCGGCCAGCTCGTCGATCACGCACAGGATGTAGGGCAGCGGCCGCTCGCCGTTGCGCACCCGCATCCGGTTGAGCTCCTCCAGCTTGCGCGTGCGGGCGCCGCTCATGAGCGAGTAGCGCTCCTCCATCTCCTTGATCAGGTTCTGCAGCGCGTTGGCGGCCAGCCGCGGGCTGGTGATCACCGGGGTGAGCAGGTGCGGGATGTGCTCGTACAGGTTCAGCTCGACCTGCTTGGGGTCCACCAGCACCAGCCGTACCTCGTTCGGCGTGGCCCGCATCAGGATCGAGGACAGCATCGCGTTCACGCAACCGGACTTGCCCGAGCCGGTGGTGCCGGCCACCAGCACGTGCGGCTGGCTGGCCAGATCGATGCCGATGGCACGGCCGTCGATGTCCTTGCCCAGCCACACGGTGAGCGGCGACCAGCCCTCCGGCGACTCCTGAGCCACGTCGCCGAGGTGGACCATGTTGCGCACCCGGTTGGGCACCTCGACGCCCACGGCGCGCTTGCCGGGGATCGGGGCCAGGATGCGCACGTCGTCGGCGGCCAGCGCGTAGGCCAGGTCGTCGCGCATGTTCGAGACCTTCGACATCTTGATCCCGGGAGCGAGGCGGAGCTCGTAGCGGGTCACGTGCGGTCCGCTGACGCTGCCCACGATCTTCGACTCCACGCCGAAGTGGCTCAGGGCCTCGACCAGCTGCTGGCCGATGCGCTCGTCGGCGCCGGAGGTGGCCTTCGGCTTGTTCTTCGACCGGCTCAGGAAGGCAGCCTTGGGCAGCTTGTAGTCCACGTCCTCGGCCTCGGTCACCGCGGTCCGGCGGTTGCCCATGGGCGTCAGCTGCTCCTGCACGGGCGCGCCGTCGCCGTCCGTGGCGGTCACGCCGGGCTCGGCCTCGACGGCGTCGGGCACGACCGGCTCCTCCTGCTCGATCTCCACGGGCGGCTCGTCGGCCGGCTCGGGGTCGTCGCGCCAGTCGGTGCCGGGGTCGTCCTTGTCGAACAGGTCCGGGTAGCGCGACTCGGCGTCCAGCGCCGGCGCCTCCACGTGCGTGGCGTGCACCACGGGCTCGGCCCCCGGAGGCTCGGGCGGGCCGTCCCGGGCCGGGCGCCGCGGTTCGGGCGCGGGCTCGCGCAGCACGGCGGTCAGCTCGCTGGTGGAGCGCTTGACGCGTTCGGTGGTGGCGCTCACGCCGTCGCGGGTGCGGGCGACGACGCCCGCGATCGAGGCCCCGGTGAGCAGCAGCACGCCGCCGGTGACCAGGAACACGAAGATGATGTGCGAGCCCAGCGGCGAGAACAGCTGGCTGGAGCCGGCGTACAGCAATTCGCCGAGCGCGCCGCCGCGGTCGCTGACGTAGCCCGGGTCCAGCAGCGGGGCATGGTCGTGGGCCCCGGGGCCCAGCCCGAGCGTGCCGGCCGCCAGGCCGAGCGTCACGCCCAGCAGCAGGCAGATCGCGCCCGCGCGGAACGGCTTGACCGACGGCAGCGTGTCGTGCAGCACCAGCACGACGCCTGTCGCGCACAGCGCCGGCGGGGCCAGGACGGCCGCGCCGCCCATCAGGAACCGCAGGCCGTCCTCGACAGCGTCTCCCACCTGCCCACCGGCCGCGCCCAGGTACAGGACGAAGGCCAGGAAGGCCGCGGAGGCCACCAGCGCGAGCCCGATCAGGTCGCGGTGGTGCTGCTCCAGGACGGGCAGCCCGAAGCCGCCCTTGCTCTTGGGCTTCGGGCGGCGCTTTCGTTGTGGGGACCGAGCGGGCTTGCGGCGTGCCATTGCTGACTTCTGTCATTCGCCGCCGGCGGGCCTCCCCCTCCCTACCATCCGGGGAATGACGGGCTCCCCCCGGGTGCTGGTGGTGGAGGACGACGGCGACATCGCCGCCGTGCTCCGGCGTGCCCTGGGCATGGAGGGCTACGAGGTCCGGCTGGCCGGCGACGGCGAGGCCGCCCTGGCCGAGGCCGAGGTGTTCTCACCCGACGCCGTGATCCTGGATCTGGGGCTACCGAAGCTGGACGGGATCGAGGTCTCGCGGCGCCTGCGCCAGGGCGGCGACGTGCCGATCCTGATGCTGACCGCACGCGATGCCGTGGACTCCCGGGTGGAAGGGCTGGACTCGGGCGCCGACGACTACCTGGTCAAGCCCTTCGAGCGCACCGAGCTGCTGGCCCGCCTGCGGGCGTTGCTGCGCCGCCGCCCGCCCCGGGGAAGCGCCTCGCTGGTGGTGGGCGACCTGCGCCTGAACCCCGACACCCGGGAGGTCGTCCGCGGCGACCGCCAGGTCGAGCTGACCGGCCGCGAGTTCGAGCTGCTGGAGCACCTGATGCGCAACGAGCGGCTCGTGGTCTCGCGCGACAAGCTGCTCGAGGAGGTGTGGGAGTACGCGCCGTTCTCGGAGACCAACACCGTTGACGTGTTCGTGTCCAACCTGCGCCGCAAGCTCGAGTCGGGCGGCGAGCCGCGCCTGCTGCACACGATCCGTGGCTCCGGCTATGTGCTGAGGCCGTCCGAGTGAGCGGCGGGGCCCGCGGCGCCATCAGGCGCACGCGCCTGCGGCTGCCGATCCAGGTCAAGCTGGCGCTGGTCTCGGCGGGCCTGACGTTCATCATCCTGGCCCTGTTCGCGCTCGTGGTCGGCGCGTTCACCGAGCAGCGGCTGCGGGCGAACTTCGACAACGACGTGCGCGCCACGGCCGCCGACCTCCAGGAGCGCTTCCGCGTGCAGCGCCAGCTGTCCGGCGCGCCGGTGCTGCGGGTGCCCGAGACCACCCTGCGGGCGGCGGCTGCCGGCGGGGCGACCATCCGGGTGGTCGACCGGCGCGGCAAGGTCGTGGCCTCCTCGCCCAACGCGGCCAACCTGGGCCCGCCCGTCGAGGGCATCAGCGACGTCGGCGACCTGCGCGTGGTGGCCCGGCCGCTGTTCGCGGGGTCGCTGGACCGTGGCTCGGGCGGCTTCAACCTGTCGCCCAGCCCCATCGACGGCGCGGTGGCGTTCGTGCAGTACGCCAAGCCGCGGGCGTCGCTGGACGCGACCACCAACCGGCTGCATCTGTTCTTCGCGCTGGGCATCCTGGGCGGCACCGGCCTGGCGTTCCTGGCCGGCTTCGCGGTCGCCCGCCGGGCCATGGCGCCCATCGCGGGGCTGACCCGGGCCGCCCGGCTGGTGGCGCGCACGCGTGATCCCAGCCACCGCCTCCCTCACCCCGTGGCCAACGACGAGATCAGCGACCTGGCCTCCACGCTGGAGGAGATGCTGCGCGAGCTGGATGCCGCGCGCGGCGAGACCGAGGCCTCGCTCGAGCGCCAGCGCGAGTTCGTGGCCGACGCCTCGCACGAGCTGCGCACGCCGCTGACCAGCATCCTGGCCAACCTGGAGATGCTGGAGTCCGAGCTGGCCCGCACCGACGGCCCGCGCGACCGCGAGGCCGCGGCCGACATCGCCGGATCCGCGTTGCGCTCGTCGCGGCGGATGCGCCGCCTGGTAGGCGACCTGCTGTTGCTGGCGCGGGCCGATGCCGGCCGCCAGGCGCCCCGGACGCCGGTGGACGTGGCCCAGGCCGTGCGCGACGCCGCGCTGGAGGCCGCCCCGCTGTCCGAGGGCCATCCGCTCTCGCTGGACGTGCCCGACGAACCCGGGGTCGCCGTGGTCGAGGGTGTGGGCGACGACCTGCACCGGCTGGCGCTGAACCTGATCGAGAACGCGTTCCTGCACACCGCCACCGGCACGCCGGTGGTGGCCTCGGTGCGCGTCGAGGCAGACCGGGTGCTGGTGGAGGTGGCCGACCGCGGACCGGGTGTCGCGCTTGAGCGCCGTGACCGGGTGTTCGAGCGGTTCGCGCGCTCGGACGAGGGCCGGACCGGCGCCGGCGGCAGCGGGCTCGGACTGGCTATCGTGCGCTCCGTGGCAGAGGCACACGGGGGCTCCGTGGCGCTGCGGGAGGCCGAGGGTGGGGGCGCGTTGTTCGCCGTCACCTTCCCGGCTCGCTCGGCGCATCGCTCGGAGGTTCCCGGTGTTGAAGACCCGACCGTGACGCAACCCAAGGGAGCCGAGACCTCGTGAACATCAGACTGCGCCGCCCGTCCCCCGCCCTCGTGATCGCCTGCATCGCCCTGTTCGTGTCCATGGGCGGGGTCTCCTATGGATTCGCCACCGGCGCCATCGACGGCCGAGAGATCAAGAACGGCACGGTCCGGAACGCGGACATCCGCAACGGCACGATCACAACCAAGGACCTGCGCAACAACGAGGTCCGGGGCGCCGACATCCGCAACTCCACGATCGGCGGCCGGGACGTGGCGTTCAACACCCTGGGCGGCAACGACATCAAGGAGTCGACGCTGGCCAAGGTGCCCGACGCCGACAACGTCGACGGTGTGGACAGCACCCAGTTCGTGCGTCGCGAAGCCCCGGCGTTCACACCGCTGGCGCTGACGGGCGGGGCGGCCATCGTCGGTGGCGAGACCGTCCCCGGGTACGACGTGGACGCCAGCGGCTATGTGCACCTGCGCGGCACGTTCGCCCCGGGCGCCGGCAGCGGCCAGTTCACCATGCCCGCGGGCTTCCGGCCGGCCGGACCGAGCCGCTTCGTGGTGCGCGACGGCACCACCACCGCGATCCTGACCATCACGGCCGCAGGCGTGGCCACGGTGCCGAGCCCGACCGGGGACATCTCGCTGGACGGCGTGAACTTCGCGCCGGCCCCGACCCCATAAGGCGCGCGCTCGAGATGAGCATGGGCCGTCCATCCCCCGCATTCGTCGTCGCGTGCATCGCGCTGTTCCTGTCGCTGGGCGGGGTCTCCTGGGCGGTCGCCACTGGCTCGGTGGACGGCCGGGAGATCAAGAACGGCACGGTCCGGAACGCGGACATCCGCAACGGCACCATCGCCACCGGTGACGTGCGCAACAACGAGGTCCGGGGCGCCGACATCCGCACCTCCGCCGTCGGCGGCCGCGACGTGGCGGCCGACACTCTCGGCGGCAACGACATCAAGGAGCCGATGCTGGCCAAGGTCCTCGATGCCGAACGGGTCGATGGCCTCGACTCCAGCCAGCTCCTGCGCCGCGAGGCACGCGCCTTCAGGAGCCTCGCGCTGAACCCCGAGCCGTCGAGCAACGGCTGGCTGTCCTCGATCAACGCCCCCACCGGGTACGTGGTCGACGGCCAGGGCTACGTGCACCTGCGCGGCAGCGGGACCCCAGGCCTGGCCCCCAGCCCCGTGTTCGTACTGCCGGCGGGCGCCCGGCCCGCGAAGACCGCCCGCTTCGTCGTGCCCGCCGAATCAGGTACCACGACCCTGCGAATCGACCCCGACGGCGAGGGCACGCTGGATCCGCCACCACCGTCCGGGGGCCCGCCGTCGCAGGCGCTCTACTCCTTCGACGGCGTGAAGTTCCCCGCCGGCTAGACCTCGACGACCACCGGCAGCACCATCGGCCGGCGCTTCATGCGCCGGTAGACGAACTCGGCCAGGTCGTCGTGCAGGTCGGCCTGGAGCGCGGCGATCTCGCGGATGCCCTCCTTGGCGGAGCGCTCCAGCGATTCGACGACCGCGTCACGCAGGTCGTCCAGCAGCGCCTCCGCGTCCTGCTGCGAGGGCACGCCGCGGAAGATCACCTCGGGGTCGGCCACCGACCGGCCATCCTGCTCGGCGATCGTGGCCACCACGATGAAGATGCCGTCCGCGGAGAGCATGCGCCGGTCGCGCAGCGCGACGTTCTCGATGTCGCCCACGTCCATGCCGTCCACGAACACCAGCCCGGACTGCTCGTGGGAGCCGAAGCGGGCGCCCGACTCGTCGATGTCCAGCGGCAGCCCGTTGTCGCCACGGAAGATGTTCTCTGACGGGATGCCCACCGCCTCGGCCAGCTCGGAGTGCAGCCGGATGCGCTTGTGGTCGCCGTGGGCCGGCATCACGTACCGCGGCTGGGTCAGGTTGAGCATCAGCTTCAGTTCCTCGGCGTAGCCGTGGCCGGAGGCGTGGATGGGCGCGTCGCGGGCCGTGAGCACGTTCGCGCCCAGCTTGTACAGGCGGTCGACCGTCTCGTTCACGGCGCGCTCGTTCCCCGGGATCGGGGTGGCGGAGAAGATCACCGTGTCCCCCTCGCGCAGGTCCACGTGCGGGTGGTCGGCGGCCGCCATGCGGCGCAGGGCCGACAGCGGCTCGCCCTGGCTGCCGGTCGAGATGATCACCAGCTTCTCGTCTGGATAGTCGGAGATCTGCTTGGGCTCGACCAGCATGCCCTCGGGAACCTCGATGTGTCCCAGCTGGCGGCCGATGTTCACGTTCTTCTTCATCGACCGCCCGACCAGGGCGACCTTGCGCCCCAGCGCGTCGGCGGCGTCCACGCACTGCTGCACCCGGTGGATGTTCGAGGCGAAGGACGTGACCACGATCCGCCCCTTGCAGCGGGCGAACGCCTCTTCCAGGTGAGGGCCGACCGACGATTCCGACAGCGACCAGCCCGGCCGGTCGGCGTTCGTGGAGTCGCCGAACAGGAGCAGGATGCCCTCGCGGCCCAGCTCGGCCAGCCGGGCGACGTCCGCCGGGATGCCGTCCACCGGGGTCTGGTCGAACTTGTAGTCGCCGGTGGCCAGGACCGTGCCCAGCTCGCAGTTGATCGCATAGGCGAACATGTCCGGGATCGAATGGGCCAGCTTCACGGGCTCCACCACGAACGGCCCGGCGTCGATCTCCTCCCCCGGGCGGATCTCCTCCAGGGGCACGTCCTTGAGCTTGTGCTCGTCGAGCTTGGAGCGCACCATGGCGATGGTCAGCGGGCCGCCGTAGATGGGCGGCCAGTCGTCGAACTCGCGCAGCACGAACGGCAGCGCGCCCACATGGTCCTCGTGGCCGTGGGTGAGCACGATGGCCTCGATGTCGGCCTGGCGCTCGCGCAGGTAGGTGAAGTCGGGCAGCACCAGGTCGATGCCCAGCTGGTCGGGCGCGGGGAACCGCAGGCCGGTGTCGACCACCACGATCTTGCCGTCGTACTCGACGACGGTCATGTTCTTGCCGATCTCGCCCAGGCCGCCGAGCGGCAGGACGCGCAGGGTTTTGCTCAAGGTGTTAGACCCTTTCGAGGAGGCCTTGGGACTCGAGCGCGGTGCGCAGCACCGCGGTCTCGTCGGGATTCGGCTCCACCAGCGGCAACCGTGGGCTGCCCACGTCGCGGCCCAGGAGCTTGAGTGATGCCTTTACCGACGCCGCCAGCGGGGCCACCGAGAGCGCCTCGTAGACGGGCTTGAGGCCGTCCTGGATCTGATGCCGCTCGTCCGGCTCGTCGATCATCCGGCGCATCTCGGTGCCAACCAGATGGGAGGCCACCAGGATGCCGCCGGTGCCGCCCATGTCCAGGGTCTCGGCGAGGACGTCGTCGTTGCCGCACAGCAGGTCCAGGCCGTCGATGGGCGCCAGGTCCTCGTAGCGGGCCTGCTTGACCGCCTCGATGCCGTCGATCTGGCCCAGCTCGGCCAGCAGGTCGTTGGACATGTCCGTGCCCGTGCGGTGGGG
>DASQLM010000333.1:0-3386 GCA_035630015.1 Thermoleophilaceae bacterium
CCTGGCCGACCTCCAGGGCGTGCTGCTGGAGTTCGCCCGGGCCATGTTCGGCCCCGAGCGCGACATCCGGCTGCGCCCGCACTACTTCCCGTTCACCGAGCCCTCGGTGGAGGTCGACGTCAGCTGCTTCCAGTGCAACGGCACCGGCGTACTGGCCGGTGACCGCTGCTCGCTGTGCAAGGGCTCGGGCTGGATCGAGATCCTGGGCTCGGGCATGGTGGACCCCAACGTCCTGGGCTTCGTGGACTACGACCCCGACAAGGTCCAGGGCTTCGCCTTCGGCATGGGTATCGAGCGGATCGCGATGCTGCGCCACGGCGTCCCCGACCTGCGCCTGTTCTACGACAACGACGTGCGCTTCCTGGAGCAGTTCGGCTCGTGAGGGTGCCGCTGACATGGCTGCGCGAGTACTGCGACCCGGACCTGGACGCCGCGGGCATCGGCGACCGGCTGGACCTGACCGGCACCGAGCTGGAGCGGATCGAGCACGTGGGGGTGGGGGACACCTCCGGGTTCGTGGTCGGCAAGGTCCTGAGCGCCGAGCAGCATCCCGACGCCGACCGGCTGAAGGTGTGCGAGGTCGACGACGGCAACGGACAGCGCACGATCGTCTGCGGCGCCCCCAACGTGGCCGCAGGCCAGACGGTGGCGGTGGCGCTGCCCGGGGCGGTCATGCCCGACGGGACCGCACTGGGCGAGGCCAAGCTCCGGGGCGTGAAGAGCAGCGGCATGATCCTGGCCGAGGACGAGGTGGGGCTCGGCGACGACCACGCCGGGATCATGGTCCTGGAAGACTCGCTGGCCGCCGGCGCGCCGCTGGCCGACTCGCTGCCGATCGCCGACGACGTGCTGGAGCTGGAGATCACGCCAAACCGGCCGGACTGCCTGTCGGTGTACGGCATGGCGCGCGAGGTGCACGCGGCCACGGGTGCGCCGCTGTCCGACGACCCCACCGAGGGCGACGCGATCGCCTCCGGCGGCGACACCTCGACCGACCACGTGTCGATCGAGATCGCCGACCCCGAGATCTGCCTGCGCTTCACCGGCCGGGTGTTCGAGGACGTGAAGATCGGCCCGTCGCCCCCGTGGCTGCGCCAGCGCCTGACCGCGGCCGGCCAGCGGCCGATCTCGAACGTCGTGGACATCACGAACTACGTGATGCTCACCTGCGGCCAGCCCCTGCACGCCTTCGACCTTGACGAGGTGCGCGGTAACCGAATCGTGGTGCGGCGCGCCCAGGCGGGGGAGACCATGACCACGCTGGACGACGTCCAGCGTGAGTTCACGTCCGACATGGCGGTGGTGTGCGACGGCGAGGGCCCCTCGGGCGTAGCCGGGATCATGGGCGGCCAGACGTCCGAGGTGTCGGACTCCACCACGCGCGTGCTGATGGAGGCAGCGACGTGGGTGCCCACCAACATCCTGCGCACCTCGAAGGCGCTGAACCTGCGCTCCGAGGCCTCGACGCGGTTCGAGAAGGGCGTGCATCCCGAGAACGCCCTGGCCGGCCAGCGGCTGGCGGCGCGGCTGATGGTCGAGCTCTGCGGCGCCCGGATGGTGCCGGACCCGATCGACGTCTACCCCGACCCGGTCGAGCCGCGGGTGGTGCAGCTGCGGATGCCCCGCGTCCTGAAGCTCCTGGGCAAGGCCATCTGCGAGGACGAGGTGGTCGGCCGGCTGGAGTCGCTGGGCTTCGCCGTCCAGCGCGGCGACGGCGTCCTGGACGTGACCGTGCCCTACTGGCGCGACGCCGACGTGCAGCGCGAGGCCGACCTGCTGGAGGAGGTGGCCCGCACGCACGGCCTGGACGAGCTCCCCGTGACGCTGCCGGCGCGCCGGAGCGCCGTGGGCCGGCTGACCCCGCGCCAGCGCCTGCGGCGGCGCCTGGAGGACGCGCTGCGCGACCGCGGGCTGGACGAGGTCGTGGGCTGGAGCTTCACCGCCCCCGCCACGCTGCGCGCCCTGCGCCTGGGCGACGAGCCCGTGCTGGCGCTGGCCAACCCGCTGAGCGAGGACCAGAGCGAGATGCGCCCGCTGCTGCTGCCCGGCCTGCTGGACGCCGCCCGCGACAACGCGGCCCGCGGCGCCGGTGCGCCGGCCCTGTTCGAGTCCCAGCACGTGTATCGGCCCGGTGGCGACCTGACCGCGCCCGAGGGCAGCCCGAAGGGCGCCCTGCCGGCCGAGGAGACCCACCACCTGGCCGCGCTGGTCCCCGGCGACTTCTACGCCGCCAAGGGACTGGTCGAGGCCATCGCGGCCGCCGCCCGGGTGGACCTGGCGTTCGCCGCCCCCAGGGACGCGCAGCCCTTCCTGCACCCGGGTCGTGCAGCGGTGATCCACGCCGGCGTGGTGGAGCTCGGTTGGATCGGCGAGCTGCATCCGCTGGTGACCCGCGCCTGGGACCTGCAGGGCGGCGCGGTGTTCGAACTGGACTTTGACGCCCTGGCCACAGCGGCGCCGGGGGCCGAGCAGTTCGCCGACGTGACCAGCTTCCCGGCCGTGCGGCTGGACATCGCCGTGGTCACCCCGGCGGGCGTGGAGGCGGAGGCCATCCGGCTGACGGTCCTGGGCGCCGGTGGGGAGCTGCTGACGAGCGCGCGCGTGTTCGACGTATACGAGGGCGAGCAGGTGGGGGAGGGCAACCGTTCCCTGGCCCTGGCGCTGGAGTTCCGGGCGCCCGACCGGACCCTGACCGACGAGGAGGTCGCGGCCCCGCGCGCCGCGATCGAAGCGGCGCTCGCTGACAAGGGATGGTCTCTCCGTGCATAGGGTCGCCGTCATCGGAGCCGCGGGTTACGGCGGCGCGCTGGGCGCCGGGATCGTGCAGCGCCACCCCGGCCTGGAGCTGACCGCGGTCACCGCGCGCAGCGATGCCGGCAGGCGCCACGACGAGCTGTACCCGATCCACCGGATCGGCCTGGTCATGGCCGCGTTCGACCCGGACCGGGTGGCCGACCTGGCCGACTCCGCGCTGGTGGCCTACCCGCACAAGGCCGCCGCGGGGGCGGTACGCGCGCTGCGCGAGCGGGGCCTGAAGGTCGTGGACTTCTCGGCCGACTTCCGGCTGGCCCGGGACGCCTACGAGCACTGGTACCAGCCCCACGAGGCGCCCGAGCTGCTGGGTGAGGCCGTGTACGGCCTGCCCGAGATCAACGGGCACCGCGAGCAGATCCGCGGCGCCGACCTCGTGGCCGGCCCCGGGTGCAACTCCACCGCCGCGCTGCTGGGCCTGTGGCCGCTGCGCGAGCACCTGCGCGACGCAATCGTGGACATCAAGACCGGCGTGTCCGGCGCCGGGCGCGAGGCCACCCAGGAGACCCACTACGTGTCGGCGTCCGACAACGTGAACGCCTACAAGACCGAGGGCCACCGCCACTCGGCCGAGC
>DASQLM010000334.1:0-10398 GCA_035630015.1 Thermoleophilaceae bacterium
GCCGCCCTGACCGTGTACGACATGGTCAAGGGCGTCGAGCGCGGCGTGCGCGTCGGGCCGGTCCAGCTGGTCTCCAAGACCGGCGGCCGGCACGACTGGCACCGCGCGCCCTAGAGGTCAACTGCCGCCCAGGAGACGGACCACGGCTCGCGCCATCCCGTCGATGGTCGCGAAGTCGTCGGAGAGCAGCTCGTCGTCGGGCATCGACACACCGAACTCCTCCTCAACGAAGGCGAGTGTCTCGGCGAGCCCCACGGAGTCCACGTAGCCGCCATCGAAGAGGTCCACCTCGCGCCCGAAGTTGGGATCGGTGGGGCTGATGGCAAAGCTCTCGCGCAGGAACGTCTCGAGCGAACCCGCGACCTCACCCTGGTTCATCCGCGTCCCCTTCGAGCAGCGGCGCCGCGCTGCGGTACCGCCCGGCGCGGATGAAGCGGCCCAGCTCGGCCTCCGGGGCCCCGCCGTGGAGCTTGCAGAAGCGCCGTCGCAGCCACTGACCATCGATGCCCTCGTCCACGCATAGCCCCAGCACCCCTCCCCCCTCCGCGCCGCCCGTCTGGGCGCGCGCCTTGGGTCGCTCGTAGACGAATCCTGGCAGGCGTTCGCCGAAGACCTCGCGGCACAGCCGCTCCTTGCGGTCGGGCAGCTCGAGGAACTGCTCCGGGATCGACATGTAGGCGTCCACGGCCACGGCATAGGGCTGAACCACGGACAGGGCCCATCCGCCGAACACGCCGACCTCGCGGTGCGAAGTGTCGAGGCCCTCGACGAGACCGGACCGCAGCGCCGCCGGCGCGAGGCGGGGCAGCCGATAGTGGGTCACACCGGCGTAGGTCTCCGCGTGGTAGTCCACGAGGAACTCGTTGGCCAGGTCGCCGGTGAATACCAGCGGCGCGGTGTCCGGGGTTTGCTCGGCCGTGCGGATCGTCGCCGCCAGGCACGCGTTCACGAGCCCGGCGTGCACGTTGAAGTCACGCCAGTCCGCCCCGTTGGCGAGCACGGCGTCGAGATACCCCAGCAGCTCATCGCCGTCGGCGGTGGCCTCGAGGAGCGGCAGCCCGAGCTCGCTCGCCACCCGCTCGGCGGCGAGCCTGTCGTCGCTCTGCCTCCCACCGCGGTCGAGCTCGAAGCTCACGGCCACGGCCGCCGGGAAGTGGTCGCACACGAGGCTTGCGATCCCCGAGCTGTCGAGGCCACCCGACAGGCAGACGTAGACGGCTCGCGACGGATACGCCCGGGCGATGGCCGCCAGATAGGCGTCGAGCGCCGCCCTGATCGCGGCCGCGGGGGGCTCGGCAGCCCGCTCGACTTCCTCGCGGGGCGACCGCGCCGGACCACCCCCGGGCAGGTCGGACAGGAAGTCCCTCGGCACGGCCCGGATGTCGGCGAGCGCGTGGCCCTGCTCGACCAGCCGGACCGGCAGCGAGGCCAGCTCGACATCGCCCGAGCTGCCCGGCGCCCAGAAGAGCTTGCCCAGGCCGAGCCGGTCCCGCGCGATCCGCCACGGGCCCCCGGGCGGACCCTCGGCGCTGCCGGCCAGCCCGTCGAGCGTGGCCGGCCACTCGCGGCGTGGCTGGAGGTCGGCATCGCGCCAGAGGCGCTCTCCGTCCCAGGCGAGCGCTCCGTCCAGCCGCCCGTGCACCCGGACGCCGGTCATCCCTCCACCGCCGCCTCGAGCACCGGGAGGCCACGCTCCAGCGCGCCGCCCGTCGCGGTCAGGGAGAGCCTGAAGTAGCCGCTGTGGTGGAAGACCGGGGCGGGCAGGGCCAGCACCCCGCGACGCGCCAGCGCCTCCACGAAGGCGAAGTCGTCGGCGTAGGCCGCCGGCGTGCGGGCGTAGACGAACATCGTGGCGTCCGGCTCGGAGACCTCATAGCCGGCGTCCCGCAGGCGATCGACCACCTGCCGTCGCGAGCTGCCAAGCCAGCTGTGGTCGTGCTCGAGCGCGAGCAGCCGGGGCAGTGCCCGCTGCATCAGCGCCGTCGGGGTGGCGAAGCCGGTGATCCGCGTCCAGCGAACGAGCTCCTGCGACGCCTGCTCGCGCTCGGGGTGATCCGGTGAGACGGCCGCGTAGCCCAGACGCTGGCCCTGCATGAAGTGGTACTTGCCGAACGAGTAGACGATGACCGTCCGCGCGAAGGCGGTGGCGGGCGCCGGGTCGTCCCTGCGCTCGGTGATGAAGTCCATGTGGGTCTGGTCCGCGATCAGCGTGATCGGGCGGCCGTGGCGCTCCTCCGCGAGGCGCAGTACCTCCCCGAGGGCCACCAGGGAGTCCGCCGTATAGGTGCGTCCGGTGGGGTTGGCCGGTTGACACAGCAGCACCGCGCAGGTGCGCTCCGACACCGCCGCGGCGATCTCCCCGACGTCAAGCTCGAACCGGCGGTCTTCTGCGAGTGGCAACAGCTTGGGCACCAGGCCGGCGTGCCGGGCGAACAGCGGGTAGTCGAGCCAGCAGGGGATGGGGATCAGCACCTCGTCGCCGGGCCGGCCTGCGGTCAGTAGTGCGATGTGGATCGCCGCCATCGCCCCGGGGGTGAGCACCACGTCCGAGGCGGTCAGCGCGAGGCCGTGTCGCTCGCGCTGCGCGTCGGCGACGGCGCGCCGGGCCAGTGCCTGGCCACCGAAGGGTGTGTACTGCAGGTCGAGCGCCCGCTCCTCGCTGAGGGCATCGCGCAGGGCGGCGCGGGCGCTGGACTCGACGCCCGCGTAGGGGTTGGCGTACGAGAGGTCGCACAGCCGGTCGCCGAGCCGCGCCACCCCCCGGCGAATCTGCTCGAAGCGCTCGAGGGGCTCGAGCAGCGACTGGAGCTCCGGTGCGATCAACTCTCGGTCCGCGCGAAGGAGCCTGGGTCGTGCTTGCCGCTTGGGGTCCGGCCCAGCTCGGCGTGCACCTCGATCCGAGCCGGCTGCATGTAGCGCGGCAGCTCGCCGGCCACGAACCGCTCGAGCCGGTCCGCGTCCCCACCCTCGGCCAGCACTACATGGGCGACGATCGACTCTCCCCTCAGGTCATCAGGCTCCGAGGTGACGACGGCCTCCGTCACTTCCCCTGAGGCGTGGAGCACCTCGGCGACCTCGTCCGGGCTGACGCGGTACCCGAGCGTCTTGATCATGGTGTCCGCCCGCCCGACGAAGTGCAGGTCGCCTTCCTCGTCGGCGCAGACGAGGTCGCCCGAGTACACGACCCGCTCCGAGCCGGGGGTGCCGGGAGGCCGCAGCGGGTTGGGGCGAAACACACGCGCCGTGGCGTCCTCGTCGTCCCAGTACCCGAGCGCCACGGTGGGCCCGCGGTGCACGAGCTGGCCGACCTCCCCGGGCTCGCAGCGGGCGCCGGCGGAGTCGACGATCGCGATCTCGGCGCCGGGGATGGCGCGTCCGATCGATGTGGGCTTTCGATCGACCCGATCGGGTGGGAGGTAGGTGCTCCTGAAGGCCTCGGTCAGGCCGTACATCAGCACGAGGTCCGCCTGTGGCTGTGCCGCCCGGAGCCTGCGGACCGCGGGCTCGGGAAGCCGGCCGCCGGTGTTGGTCATCAGGCGCAGGGACGGGATGGCCTCGCCGAAAGCGTCCACGCCGAGCAGCTGCAGCCACAACGGCGGCACGCAGGCCGCCACCGTGACCTCCCGTCGGCGCAGGCCCTGCACGATCCGCGCGGCGATCGGCGATCGCTCGATCAGCAGCGTGGCGCCGCGGGCCACGGCGCAGAGCATCTGACTCTGGCCGTAGTCGAAGCTGAAGGGCAGCAGGCTCGCCAGCCGGTCCCCCGGCTCGATGCCGAGATAGGAGACCACCGACTCGGTGCCCGCCCGGATGTTGGCGTGCGACACCGTGATGCCCTTCGGGGGCCCGGTCGATCCCGACGTGTAGACGATCTGTGCAACGTCGCCCGCGGTCCGCGGCACGGGCACGAAGGAACCCTGCGCGGGGACATCCGCGGGATCGAGCACGGCCGCGTCGGACTCGATGGGCCTCGGGGCCGACTCGTGCAGCGCGGGGGCGCTGACCAGGACGGACGCCCCGGAGTGCCGCAACACGTGCTCGACCTGACGCGGGCGGAGCAGGTCGTTCACCGGCACGGCCACCGCCCCGCACGCGAGGGTGCCGAAGAACGCCGCTGCCCAATCGGCAGTGCGCGGCAGCCAGATGGCCACGCGGTCGCCGGTGCTGATCCCGGCATCCGAGAGCGCGCCGGCAAAGGCGAGCGCCCGGGCCACGAGCTGCTCGTAGGACGTGGTCGCACCACCGTCGACCACGGCCGGATGCCGGCCCCTGTCCCGCACATCGAACAGCAATGCGCATGCATTGCCGGCAGAGGTGGCGAGCGCCGTCATGCTGTGGGCATGTCCATTGGCTGTTCCCTGTCGGCCGCGGCACCGCAGACCTAGGAGTGACTATTCAAACATGAGCCGGGTCGTCCCCCTCGAGCGGGAGCATCTGCCCGCCGTCGCCGACCTCTACCAGCGGGAGGTCCGGATGTCCTCCCACCCGCCGCCGGCGGGTCTGGTGCCCTACTTCGAGCGGACGCTGCTCGACCATCCGTGGGCGGACCCGGAGCTGCGCTCGCTGGTGTTCGAGGCCGACGACGGCGCCGTGCTCGGGTTCTTCGGCTGCCACGTGAGACGGCTACTGCTCGACGGCCGGCCTATCCGGATGGTCTGCGCGGGACAGCTGGTCACGCACCCCTCGGCACGCCGGCGCGGGGTCGGGGCGATCCTGGTCCGTGACCTGCTCGGCGGCCCCCAGGATCTCTCGATCACCGACGGCGCGACGGGCGAGGTGGCGGCCATCTGGGAGCGGCTGGGAGGGCGCACGCGCTTCCCCGAGTCGATCGTCTGGACGCGGGTGCTGCGCCCGGCACGGTTCGCGGGGCTGGCGCTCGAGAACCGGGGGCGCCAGAGGGCGGCACGGCTGATGGCCCCGCTGTCGGAGGCCGTCGACCGCGTGGCGCGGCGCAGGAGCGCATCCGATTCAACGGACTCCCCCGAGGAGCTGACGGTGCCGCTGTTGCTGGCGGAGGCCGACGGGCTGGCGCACGGCGCGCGCATACGGCCGGCCTACGACGAGGCCTACCTGGAGTGGGTCTTCCGTGAGATGGCGTCGGTGCAGGCGCGCGGAGAACTCGTGCGACATGCGGTGCGCAGGCAGGAACGTGTGGTTGGCTCCTACGTGGCGTACCTGCCCCACCGTGGGCTGGGCCAGGTGATGCAGATCGCGGCAACCGCCCGCGGCCTCGACGATGTGCTCGAAGACCTCTTCGACCACGCCGACCGGCGAGGCGTGTCCGCGCTCCAGGGACGTCTGGAGCCGCGGCTTTTCGAGGCGCTGTCACGGCGTCGCTGCCTGCTGCGATACAGCGAGCGGGCCCTGATGCACTCGCGCGACGCCGAGGTGCAGAAGGCCGTGGCCGAAGACGGGGCGCTGCTCACGCGGATGGACGGGGAGTGGTGGATGGGCCACCACCTGGACCCCCTCCCATCCACATGACCCTCGCCGCGGTGCTCACCGTCTCGACCAGCCGCGCCCAGGCCGACGACGCCTCCGGCGACGCGCTCGAGGAGCACTGCCGGGCGGCGGGCCTGGAGGTGGTGCGCGACCTGGTGTCCGACGACCGCGAGTCGATCGCCGCGGCGCTGCGCCGCTTCTGCGACGAGGAGGGCGCGCGGTTCGTGTTCACCACCGGCGGCACGGGGCTGACGATCGACGACGTGACGCCCGAGGCCACGCGCGACGTGATCGACCGCGAGGTGCCCGGGTACGCCGAGGCGCTGCGGGCCAACGCCCTGCGCTACACGCCGATGGGCCTGCTGACCCGCGGCGTGTCCGGCACCCGCGGGCGCACCCTGATCGTGAACTTCCCCGGCAACCCGAAGGCCATCGGCGAGTCCTGGCCGGTGGTGGAGCCGACGCTCGGGCACGCCGCCGAGACCCTGGAGCGCTAGCGGGCGCCGGTCAGCGGCCGCGGTACAGCCGGTAGCCGGTGCGCGAGACCAGGAAGCCCGAGCGCGTGCGGTAGTTGGTGCAGAGCACGCCGCGGCGGGTGCTGCGGCAGCCCACCCGGCCGCGGCGCACGAGGCGGCGGTAGGGCAGCACGCGTGTGAAGGAGGCCAACAGCGCCGTGTCGTCGGCGCACACCAGCCCCGCGCGGCCGGAGGCGGTGACCACCAGCCCGTGGCCGAAGGTGAGCCGGCACCAGGCCGGCCGCGACGGCGGGGACCAGCTCTGGCGGCGCAGGTCGCAGCGCGCGTAGTTCCAATCGACCACGCAGCCCACGTCCTGGCGCGGGCTCCAGAACGCCGAGTACGCCGACGCGGGCGAGGGCGCCAGGGCCGCACCGGCCATCAGTCCGAGCACCAACACGACCACGGCGATCCTTGCCATGACACCGAGATTAGAGTCCTGGCGATGCCCGAGCCGGCGATCGCCCTGGAGGGAGTGGAACGCCGCTACGGCGAGCGCGTGGCCCTGAGCGGGGTGGAGGTCACGGTGGCAGCCGGCCAGACGCTGGCCGTGCTGGGCGCCAACGGCGCGGGCAAGACCACGCTGCTGAGGGTGCTGGCCACGCTCCTGCGCCCGCACGACGGCGTCGCGACCGTGCTCGGGGCGACCCTGCCGGGCGACGCCTGGCGCGTGCGCGGGCGGCTGGGCTACCTGGGCCACGACCCGCTGCTGTACCGCGAGCTCAGCGGACGCCAGAACCTGCAGTACCACGCCCGCCTGCACCGCGTCGCTGCCGACCGGGTCGGCGAGCAGCTGGCGGCGGTGGGCATGGAGCGGCGCGCCGACAGCCCGGTGCGCGAGCTCTCGCGCGGGATGGTGCAGCGCCTGGCCGCCGCCCGGGCCACCCTGCACGACCCCGAGCTGCTGCTGCTGGACGAGCCGCGCGCGGCGCTGGACCCGGGCGCCGGTGAGCTGCTCGAGCCGCTGATCGGGCGCTCTTCGGGACGCACCCGCGTGCTGGTCAGCCACGACGTGGAGCGGGCGCTGGCCGAGTCCGACGTGGCGCTGGGGCTGGAGGGGGGCCGCCAGCGGTTCGTCCGCCCGGCCGCCGAGGTGGACCTGGCCACGGCCCGGGGGCTGTACTCGTGATCGCGACCGCCATGGCCATCCTGCGCAAGGACCTGGCCATCGAGTGGCGCACGAAGGAGTCCGTGCCGGCGATGGCGCTGTTCACCATCACCGTCTACGTGCTGTTCCACTTCGGGCTGGACCGCGACTCGCTGGACGGCGAGCTGGCGTCCGGCGTGTTGTGGGTGACGCTGTTGCTGGCCGCGGTGATCGGGGTCAGCCGGTTGTTCGCGGCAGAACGCGAGCAGGGCGGCATCGACGGGCTGCTGCTGGCGCCGGTGGACCGCACGGCGCTGTTCCTGGCCAAGGCCGCGGTGCTGTTCCTGTACCTGGTGGCGCTGGAGCTGGTGGCGGTGCCCGCGTTCGTGGTGCTGCTGCTGGGACCCGGCCTGACCGGCGGTCTGCCGGAGCTGGTGCTGATCCTCCTGGCCGCGAACATCGGGCTGGCGGCCGTGGGCGCGCTGGTGTCGGCGCTGGCCTCCGAGACCAACGCCCGCGAGCTGATCGTGCCCCTGCTACTGCTGCCGATGCTGGTGCCGCTGCTGATCGCCGCGGCCTCCGCGACCGAGCCGCTGCTGCGCCAGACCGCGGCCAGCGAAGACCTGGGGCGGTGGCTGGCCTTCCTGGCGGGCTACGACGCGCTGTTCGTGCTGGTCAGCCTGGCCGTGTTCGACTATCTGCTGGACGACTGACCGAGATCATGCGATCGGTAGGCTCAGGGGCCGTGTATTCGAAGGGATTCAAGCCCCTGGCGATCGCCGCGGTGGCCTTCACGCTGCTGGCCTTCGGCATGGTGTTCTTCTTCGCGCCCAACGACGCGGACCAGGGCTTCATCCAGAAGATCTTCTACGTGCACGTGCCCATGGCCATCGTGGCCCTGGGCGGCTTCGTGGCCGGCGGCATCATGGCCATCAAGCACCTGCGCACCGGCGACCGCTCGTGGGACCTGCGCTCCTACGTGGCCATCCACATGTCGATCATCCTGGGCGTCGGTGTCCTGATCACCGGCGCCATCTGGGCAAAGGCGTCGTGGGGCCACTGGTGGGTGTGGGACGAGCCGGTGCTGGTCTCGTTCCTGGTGGTCTTCCTCCTGTACTGCGTCTACTACCCGCTGCGCTTCTCGATCGAGGACCCCGAGCGCCAGGCGCGCTATTCCTCGGTGTTCGCCATCGCCGCGGGCGCGTTCGTGCCGATCAACTTCACCGCCGTGCGCATGGCCGAGTCGCTGATCCACCCGCGGGTGCTGTCGCAGACCGGCGGCAACCTGCCGGCGGACATGCGCCTGACCTTCCTGGTCTGCCTGGTGGCCATGACCCTGCTGTTCGTGACCCTGTGGAAGCTGGAGCTGACCAGCAAGCACGCCTCGATGCAGCTCAAGCGGCTGCGGCGCCGGCTCGAGGCCTCCGCCGCCTGATCCCATGCCGGCACTCCCTCTCGACGAGGCGGGCAAGTACGTCGCCGCTGCCTACCTGGTCTTCCTGGCGCTGCTGATCATCTACGTGGCGATCATGGGCATGAAGGTGGCCCGGATCGAGCGCGAGATCGGCGAGCTCCTTGAGGAGGTCGAGCGGAGCGAGACCGTCAAGCCGAGCCAGGATGGCGAGCCATCCCCTCAGACCGCGAGGCAGGATGCCTCGCCGGAGGTAACCCGAACGGGCGGCCCGGGGCCATGACCGTGCGAAGGTCGGTCCCGTGACCCGGCACGCCCTCCTGGCCCTCGGCATCTCCCATCACACCGCTCCTCTTGCGCTGCGCGAGCGCCTGGCCATGCCCGAGGGCCGCGCCGCCACGGTGCTCGACGAGCTGCGGGCCTCCGAGGCCGTGTACGAGGCGGTGGTGGTGTCCACCTGCAACCGCACCGAGCTGTACCTGGTCACGCCCGACCCGGTCGAGGCCGAGACCGCGGCGCTGGCCGTGCTGGCCCGCCAGGCCGGGATCCGGCCCACCGAGCTGGCCGACTCCCTGTACGCGATGCGCGACCGGGACGCCATCCGACACCTCTTCTCGGTGGCCGCGGGCCTGGACTCGATGATCATCGGCGAGGCCGAGATCCAGGGGCAGGTCAAACGTGCCTACGAGCTGGCGCTGGTCGAGGGCGCGACCGGCCCGATCAGCAACCGGCTGTTCCGCGAGGCGCTGGGCGCGGGCAAGCGCGTGCGCACCGAGACCGGCGTGGGCCGCGCGCACGTGTCGGTGGCGTCGGTGGCCGTCTCGCTGGCGGCGCGCGAGCTGGGCGACCTGACCGCCAAGCGGGTGCTGGTGATCGGCGCCGGCGAGACTGGCGAGCTCACGGCCCGGGCGCTGCGCGCCAGCGGCGTGCAGACCGTGTTCGTGGCCAACCGCCACTACGACCGGGCGATCGGGCTGGCCCAGCGTTTCGGCGGGTCGGCCGTGCGCTTCGAGGACCTGCCCGCCGAGCTGGCCCGGACGGACATCGTGGTCAGCTCGACCTCCTCGCCGCATCAGATCGTGGACCGCGACGACCTCGAGCTGACCATCGGCGAGCGGCCGGGGCGGCCGCTGGTGATCATCGACATCGCTGTGCCCCGGGACGTCGCGCCCGACGCGCGCGAGGTGCCGGGCGTGGCCCTGTACGACATGGACGACCTGCAGCGCGCCGTCGCGCGCGGGCGCAGCGTGCGCGAGGCCGAGGCGGTCCGCGCCCGGGCGCTGGTCGACGAGGAGGTCGAGCGCTTCGACCGCTGGCTGACCAGCTTGGACGTGGTTCCCACGATCGCCGCCCTGCGCGAGCTGGGCGAGGACGTGGTGCAGACCGTGCTGCGCGAGAACGACCACCGCTGGGAGTCGCTGTCGGCGGCGGACCGCGAGCGGCTGGTGGTGATGTCGCGCGCGATCGTGCGGCGGCTGCTGCACGAGCCGACGCTACGCCTGAAGTCCTCGGCGGCCAGCGACGAGGAGAACGCCGCCTACGTGCACGTGCAGGCGCTGCGCGAGCTGTTCGGTCTGGACCTTCCCGCGCCCGAGCTGGAGGAGCGGGCCCAGGCGGACGTGACCGAGCTCGAGGCCCGCCGGCGCAGGCGCGGCTGACGTGCGGCTGGGCAGCCGGGGCAGTGCGCTGGCGCTGGCGCAGGCCGGCCTGGTGCGCGAGCGCCTGAGCGCCCTGGGACACGACGTCGAGCTGGTGGTGATCCGCACCTCCGGCGACGAGCGCCCCGCGGGCGAGCCCGCGCCCGAGACCTCCGACAAGGAGCGCTTCGTCAAGGAGATCGAGGAGGCGCTGCTGGACGAGCGGATCGACATGGCGGTGCACTCGGCCAAGGACGTGCCGGCCCGCCTGCCCGAGGGACTGGCCATCGTGGGCGTGCCCGACCG
>DASQLM010000335.1:0-9526 GCA_035630015.1 Thermoleophilaceae bacterium
GGCCAAGGTGGGCACCGGCCTGGTGGCCGAGATCGGCGCCATGCGCATCTCGGACGAGATCGACGCGCTCGAGGTCATGGGCATCAGCTCGCTGACCTTCCTGTGCTCGACCCGCCTGCTGGCCGCCTGGATGGTGCTGCCGTTCATGTACATCGCGGCCGTCGGCGCCGGCTTCTTCGCCTCGTACCTGGCGGTGGTCCAACAGATTGGCGAGGTCTCATCCGGAGGGTTCTTCCTCATCTTCTGGATGTTCCAGAACCCACCCGACCTCTTGTACAGCCTGATCAAGGGCATGAGCATGGCCACGGTGATCGTGCTGGTGGGCTGTTACTACGGCTACACCGCCGGCGGCGGGCCGGTGGGCGTGGGCACCGCCACGGCGAAGTCGATGGTGCTGAACACCGTCATGGTCCACATCATCGGAATGGTGGGCACCCAGATCTTCTGGGGATCGAATCCACGAGCGCCAATCGGCGGCTGAGGGACAAGGAGCGAGCAAGTGGCTGACGACGAACAGCGCGAAGACCCACCGTGGGGCAAGCCCCTGCAGCCCGACGACGTCGAGGGCGAACAGCCCACGGCCGAGCAGCACACGGGCGACCAGGGCACCTACGAGGACGAGGCCTACCGCGACGAGCCGGCCGAGCCCGAGAGCGGCACGACGCAGCGCGACGTGATCACCCAGAGCCCCGAGGGTGAGGCCGACGAGCCCGACATGCGCGTGACCGGCGAGAACGTGCCGGACAACATCAAGGAGCAGACGCGCGAGGGCGAGGAGCCCTACCAGTGGCACTCCGGCACCAAGCGCGACCACGGCTCGACGGACGCCATCGAGTTCATCGACGTCAAGAAGAGCTTCGGCCGCAACACCATCCTCAACGGCCTGAACCTGGGCATTCCCGACAACCAGATCTCGATGATCCTGGGGCCGTCGGGCACCGGCAAGTCGGTGTGCATCAAGCACATGGTCGGCCTGCTCTACCCGGACGAGGGGGACGTGCTGGTCCACGGCGAGTCCGTGCCCAACATGCAGGACGAGGAGCTGTTCGAGATGCGCAAGAAGTTCGGCGTCCTGTTCCAGGACGGCGCGCTCTTCGGCTCCATGAACGTCCTGGACAACGTGGCCTTCCCGCTGCGCCAGCACACCGACAAGGGCGACGACGAGATCCTCGAGATCTGCCACCGGCGGCTGGCCGAGGTCGGCCTGTCCGGCGCGGTGGACAAGTTCCCCAACGAGCTCTCGGGCGGCATGCGCAAGCGCGCCGGCTTCGCCCGGGCGTTGGTGCTGGACCCGGACATCGTGCTCTTCGACGAGCCCGACTCGGGCCTGGACCCGGTGCGCACGGCCCTGCTGTGTGAGCTGATCCAGGAGGTCCACGCCGAGAACGGCGGCGCCTACGCGGTGATCACGCACGACATCATGTCCGCGCGCCGCGTGGCCGACTACATCGCCGTGCTGTGGAAGGGCCGGATCGTGGAGTCGGGCCCCGCCTCCGAGCTGTTCAACTCACCGAACCAGTTCGTGCGGCAGTTCCTCAGCGGAGAGGCCCGCGGGCCTCTGGGCATGGAATAGCGCCCGAACACCGAAGTCCCGTTTATTGAGTTGCGTCTAAGACCCGGGCAGGGGTCTGTGACCCGTGGAATACTGGCGGCGCGAGGGAGGCGCCGGGTTTACCGGCCAGTTTGACGAACGCAAGTACACGAGCGACGCATGAAGATGGAGCCGGCAAACCGAGCTCTTCGATTGCGCGTTTCCTGGCACTGGCCGGGCTGATCGGTGCCGTGGTCCTCGTCGCCCTGATCCTGTTCGGGCGCGGGGACGACTACAAGGTCACGGCGACGTTCGACAACGGCGGCCAGCTGGTGGCCGGCAACCAGGTGCGCGTGGGCGGCCGGGCGGTCGGCGTGGTGGACAAGATCACGTTGAACGACGAGTCCCAGGCCGTCGTCGAGATGAGCCTGGAGAAGGACTTCGGTGACCTCCACCGGGGCACCACCGCGACCATCCGCAGCAACTCGCTGTCGGGCATCGCCAACCGCTACGTGTCGCTGGCGCCGGGTCCCAGCAGCGCGCCCAAGGTGGCCAGCGGCGGGCGGATCATGGCCGACGCCACCACCGCCCCCGTGGACCTGGACCAGCTGTTCAACACGCTGGACCCCAAGACGCGCAAGGGCCTGCAGCAGGTCATCCAGGGTCAGGCCACCTACTTCGGCGGACGCTCGAAGGACTACGCGGAGGCGCTGAAGTACACCCCGCCGGCGCTGAACACCACGTCCGCCCTGACACGCCAGCTCGTGGCCGACGACGTGACCTTCGACCGCTTCCTGGTGGACACCTCACGTGCGATGGGGGCCATCGCCGAGCGCCGGGGCGACCTGACGTCGCTGGTCAGCAACGCGAACACCACCGCGGGGGCGATCGGGGACGAGAGCGAGGCGCTGGGCCAGACGCTGGAGCTCGCGCCCGGCACGCTGCGCAAGGGCAGCACCACGTTCGTCAACCTGCGCTCGACGCTGGACGACCTCGACGTCCTGGTGGACGAGTCCAAGCCCGCCACCAAACGGCTGCCCACGCTGTTCGAGCAGCTCAAGTTCCTGACCGCGGAGTCGGCGCCGACCGTGCGCTCCCTGCGTGAGCTCATCAGCCTTCCCGGGCCGGGCAACGACCTGACCAACCTGACCGCGCGGCTACCGCGCCTGGAGCAGCTGACCTCGACCGTGTTCCCGCGCACCATCCGGACCATGGACCGGTCGCAGGACTTCGTGAACACGCTGCGCCAGTACACGCCCGACCTGGGCGGCGCGGTCACCAAGCTCGGCCAGGTCACGAACTCCTACGACGCCAACGGGCACTACGCCCGGGTCCAGCCGATGTTCACGCCGTTCTCGTCCAACCCGACGACGGGCGAGCTGACCCTGGTGCCCCCGTCGCAGCGTGGTGCGCAGTTCCAGACCGGGCGCTTCCGGCGCTGTCCCGGCGGGGCGATGCAGGCGCCGCCCGACGGCTCGGCGCCGTTCGTGGTTCCCGACTGCAACCCCGCCTCGAGGCCCGACTGATGCGCCGGCTGCTGGCCATCATCGCGCTGGGACTGGCGCTGCCGGTACTGGTCGTGCTGGGCACCGGCGCCGACGGCGAGAGCGGCTCGGGCTACGAGGTGCGGGCGATCTTCGACAACGTGGCCTCCGCGGTGCCCGGCGAGGACGTGAAGGTGGCCGGGGCCAAGATCGGCGTGATCGAGTCGATGGACGTGACCAAGGCCAAGAAGGCCGCGGTCGTGCTGCGCATCGACGACGCCCGCTTCACGCCCTTCCACTCCGACGCCAAGTGCACCGTCCGCCCGCAGTCGCTGATCGGCGAGAAGTTCGTGGAGTGCAACCCGGGCACCGCGGCCAGCCCGGCGCTGGCCCGCATCGACCGCGGCCCGGGGGAGGGCGAGCACCTGCTGCCGCTGAAGCAGACCAGCTCACCGGTGGACCTGGACCTGATCAACAACATCAACCGCCGCCCCTATCGCGAGCGGCTGTCGATCCTGATCAACGAGTTCGGCACCGGTCTGGCCGGCCGCGGCGAGGACCTGAACGAGGTCATCCACCGGGCGAACCCGGCGCTGCGCGAGACCGACAAGGTGCTGGCCATCCTGGCCAAGCAGAACCGCGTGCTGGCCCGGCTGGCCGTGAGCTCGGACCGCGCGCTGGCCCCGCTGGCGCGCGAGAAGCGCCAGCTGACCGGCTTCATCGAGTCGGCCGGCGACACCGCCACGGCCACCGCCGAGCGGCGCGAGGACATCGCCCTGGGCATCCAGCGCTTCCCCGGCTTCCTGCGCCAGCTCCAGCCGCTGATGGCCGATCTCCAGGGCTTCGCCGAGCAGGCCACGCCCGTGGCCACCAACCTCAACCGCTCGGGGAACGACGTCAGCCGCGTGTTCGAGCGGCTGGGCCCCTTCTCAAAGGCCGCGACGCCGTCGCTCGAGACCCTGGGCGACGCGCTGCGCACCGGGCGGCCCGCGGTGCTGAAGACCCAGCCGTTGGTGAAGGACGTCGGTGCGTTCGCCAAGCAGGCGAAGCCCCTCTCCAACAACCTGGACAAGCTGACCGCGAGCCTGGATGACACGAACGCCATCGAGCGGCTGATGCAGACCATCTACTACACGACGCTGGTGGCCAACGGCTTCGACAGCAAGGGCTACTACCAGCGCGCGAACCTGCTGAACAACCTCTGCTCGACGTACCAGATCGTCCCGCAGGAGGGCTGCAGCTCGCGCTTCGAGGGAGCCGCGTCGGCTTCGGCGGCGGGTGCTCCGGCCCAGGCCGCCGTCGCCCCCGAGCCCCGCAAGGCCGCCACGAAGTCCGCCCCCAAGGCCGGGTCGGGCTCGCCGCTCCTGGACGGCCTGCTGGGCAACGGCGTCGGGCCCGAGGGCCGCGAGGCGGCCGAAGGCGTGCGCCGCCGGGCCACCGCGCCGCCCCCGAAGGCCAAGCCGGACGAAGCCGCGCTGGACTACCTGCTGGGAGGCGGCCGGTGAAGCGCGGGTCCGCAGCCGGGCTGACCGCCAGCCCCGTGCTGGTCGGCGCCGTGACCCTGCTGGTCACGATCGTTGCCGTCTTCCTGTCCTACAACGCCAACTCCGGCCTGCCGTTCGTGCCCACCTACGACCTGAAGGCCGACGTGCCCAACTCGGCCAACCTCGTGCGCGGCAACGACGTGCGCATCGGCGGCGCGCGGGTGGGCACGGTCAGCAAGATCTCGCCGGTGGCCAGCGCCAGCGGCAAGCCAACCGCGCAACTGGACCTCAAGCTGGACGAGGACATCAAGCCGTTGCCGGTGGACACCACGTTCATCGTCCGGCCGCGCTCGGCGCTGGGCCTGAAGTACGTGGAGCTGAGCCCGGGGAGCTCCAAGGCCGGCTTCGCCGCCGGGGCCACGATCCCCGCGCGCCAGGCACGGCCCGAGCCGGTCGAGATCGACGACGTCTTCAACATGTTCGATGCGCGGGCGCGGCGCGGCGCGCAGCGCTCCCTGACCGGGTTCGGCACCGGCCTCGCGGGTCGCGGCGACGACCTGAACACCGCGATCCAGGCCTTCAAGCCGCTCCTGACCGACCTGGAGCCGGTGGCCCGCAACCTGTCCAGCCCGCGCACGCGGCTGGACCGGCTGTTCCCGGCGCTGGAGGCCACGGCCTCCGAGGTGGCGCCGGTGGCCGAGACCCAGGCAGCGCTGTTCACCAACCTGAACACCACCTTCACCGCCCTGGCCGGCGTGGCCCGGCCGTTCCTGCAGGACTTCATCTCCGAGAGCCCGCCCACGCTGGAGACCGGCACGGTCGAGTTCCCGCGCCAGCGTCCGTTCCTGCGCAACAGCGCCGCCTTCTTCCGCGAGCTACGGCCGGGTGTGGCCACCCTGCCCGCCTCCGCGCCGGTGCTGGCCGGCGCGCTCCAGGCCGGTATCCGGACGCTGCCGAAGACGCCCCCGCTGAACCGCAACCTGGCTCGCGTGTTCGACAGCCTGGAGGAGTTCGCCGACGACCCGCTGGTGCCACGGGGCATCAAGCGGCTGCGTGACACGGCCGCCTCGCTGAACCCCACGGTCGCGTTCGTGACACCCGCGCAGACGCAGTGCAACTACGTCAGCCTGCTGCTGCGCAACCTGGCCAGCCTGAACTCCGAGGGCGACAGCAGGGGCACCTACGAGCGGTTCATCATCGTCGCCGCGCCGCAGGGCAAGAACAACATCGGCAGCCCCTCCAGCGCGCCCGCCAACGGTCCCGGGGCCGACAACTACCTGCACGCCAACCCCTACCCGAACACCGCGTCGCCGGGCCAGGTCAAGGAGTGCGAGGCCGGCCAGGAGCCGTGGGTCCAGGGGCGGCGCGTGCTTGGCAACGTGCCCGGCAACCAGGGCCTGATCAGCGAGGGCAAGCCCAAGCCCAAGAGCTCGGAGGCCTCCCGGTGAGGGACCGCGGCATGACCCCGCTGCGGGCCGGCGCCATCGGCATCGTGGTCCTGACCGTGTTCGTGTTCTTCGCGTTCGCGAAGGACATCCCGTTCACCAAGGGCTACGAGATGAAGGCGGTGTTTCAGAACGCGTCGGCGCTGCAGCTGAACTCGCCGGTGCGGATCGCGGGCGTGGACGTGGGCAAGGTCTCGAAGGTGGAGCCGCTGGGCGACGACTCCACGCTGACCGAGGTCACGATGAAGATCGACGAGAAGGGCCTGCCGATCCACCGCGACGCGCGGCTGAAGATCCGCCCGCGGATCTTCCTGGAGGGCAACTTCTTCGTGGACATGCGGCCGGGCACGCCCGGCTCGCCCGACCTGCCCGACGGCGGCACGATCGGCCAGTCCCAGACCTCGGCCCCGGTGCAGCTCGACCAGGTGCTGAGCACGCTCAAGAGCTCGGCCCGCCAGGACCTGCAGAAGCTGCTCCAGGGCTACGGAGATGCGATCAACGGCCCGCCGACCGCGGCCGAGGACGCCACCCAGGACCCCGACACGCAGGGGCAGACGGCGGCGGAGTCGCTGAACGACTCGCTGGGGTACGCGCCCGACGCGCTGCGTCAGTCCGCGATCGTGAACGAGGCCTTCCTGGGCACCAGCCCCGATGACCTGGCCCGGCTGGTCAAGGGCAACCAGAAGGTGGCCGCGGCGCTGGTGCGCAGCGAGGGCAACCTCAAGGACCTGATCACCAACTTCAACACCACCACCGGCGCGCTGGCCAGCCGCCAGGAGGACCTCCGCGCCACGCTGCGCGAGCTGCCGCAGGTGCTGAAGGCGGCCAACCCCGCGCTCGACGAGCTCAACGCCTCCTTCCCCAACACGCGCGCCTTCGCCCGCGAGATCCTCCCGGCCGTCCGCGAGACGCCCGCCACGATCGCGGCGTCGCTGCCCTGGATCGCCCAGACCCGGGCGCTGGTGCGGCCCAGCGAGCTCGGCGGCTCGATCAAGCTGCTGCAGCCGGCCGTCAGCGACCTGGCCAAGTTCACCGACGGCTCGATCGAGTTCCTGCCGCAGGCCGACCTGTTCAACCGCTGTGCCCTGAACAACCTGCTGCCCACGGGCGACACGGTCATCCGTGACGGCGCGCTGTCCACCGGCGTGAGCAGCCAGGACGAGTTCTTCCAGAGCCTGGTCGGCCTGTCCGGCGAATCGCAGAACTTCGACGGCAACGGCAACTACGTCCGCTTCCAGACCGGCGGCGGGACCAGCCTGCAGACCAGCGGACCGATCAACGGTGGCGACAAGCTGTTCGCCAACTTCGTGACTCCGCCGCTGGGCACGCGCCCGGTGCGGCCCTCGCGCACCCCGCCGATCCTGCGCACGAGCCCCTGCTACAAGCAGAAGCGGCCCGACCTGAACAGCGCGAAGACGGGCGGTGGCCCGTAATGCGGCTGCTCCGCAAGCACGCGCGCGACTTCCTGGCGCTGGCGTTCGTGGCCCTGATCGGCCTCGGCGTGGGCGGCTACATCCTGTCCAACCAGCGCTTCTACCCGCCCGAGTGGGTACCGGTGATCGGCTCGGACTTCGTGGACGTGGACGCGGTGCTGTCCAACGCCCAGGCCGTGGTGCCGGGCCAGGGCCAGACGGTGAACATCGCCGGGGTGAAGGTGGGGGAGATCGGCAAGGTCACGCTCGAGAACGGGCGCGCGACGGTGCAGATGAAGATCCGCCGCAAGTACCTGCCGCTGTACAACGACGCCAGCATCCTCCTGCGGCCCAAGACCGGCCTCAAGGACATGTATCTGGAGCTCGATCCCGGCAACCCGCGGACGGGCAAGCTGGCCAAGGGCCGCGCCGTGCCGCTGGCGCGGACCCTGCCCGACGTGAACCCGGACGAGTTCCTGTCCTCCCTGGACGCCGACACCACGGCCTACCTGCGGATCCTCCTGAGCAGCGGCGCCGAGGCCTTCGAGGGCGACGCCCCGGCGGAGCTGCGCCAGACCTTCAAGCGGTTCGAGCCCACCACCCGGGACATCGACAAGATCACCAAGCAGCTGGCCGTGCGCCGCAGGAACGTGCGCCGCGCGATCCACAACTTCCAGGAGGTGGCCACCGCCCTCGGCGAACGCGACACCCAGCTGTCGCAGTTCGTGGACTCCTCCAACGCCAACTTCCAGGCCATCGCCTCGCAGGAGGGCAGCCTGCGCCGGTCGCTGGAGCTGCTGCCGGCCACGCTCAACCAGACCACGGCCACCCTGACCGACGTGGACGCCCTGGCCTCCCAGCTGGGGCCCGCGCTGGGCAAGCTGCGGCCCGGGGCCCGCGCGCTGGGGCCGTCGATGCGCCAGATGCGCCCGTTCCTGCGCGCCACGACGCCGGTGATCAAGAACGAGATCCGGCCGTTCTCGCGCGACACGCAGCCGGTCACGCGTGACCTGCGGGCGGCGGCCAAGGACCTGGCGGTGGTGGCGCCCAGCCTGACGCGCACGTTCGGCGTCCTGAACTCGCTGGTCAACGCGTTGGCGTACAACCCGCGCGGCAGCGAGGAGGGCTTCCTGTTCTGGCTGGCCTGGGGCAACCACAACCGCTCGCTGCTCTACGGCACCCAGGACGCCCACGGCCCGGTGCGCCGCGGCCAGGTGTTCGTGGGCTGCGCCGCCCTGCCGGTGCTGGAGACCCTGCCGATCGCCAACGAGCCGCTGGGCGTGCTGATCGAGATGCTGAACGCGCCCAGGCAGTCGCAGGTGTGCCCGGGCAACCCGGTGCTGCCCACGGCGCCGGCGGCGGCCAAGGCCGAGGCCGAGAAGAAGGCGGGTGCCGAGAAGGAGCCGGGCGCCGAGGAGCAGACGGGCGCCGAGGAGAAGGCTTCCAGCGGCGCCGCCGACGACAGCGCGGGGAAGGTGCTGCCGTGATCAAGCAGAGCCCCAGCCTGGGCAAGATGGCGGCCATGATCGCCTTCGCGCTCTCGTGCGTGGCGATCCTGCTGTACCTGTGGCTGACCTTCGGCGGCTCGGTGCCGCTGCGCGCGGAGGGCTACCGGTTCACGATCAAGTTCCCCGAGGCCACCCAGCTGGCCCAGGAGGCCGACGTGCGCATCTCCGGCGTCAACGTGGGCAAGGTCAAGACCAAGAAGCCCGACAACGAGACCGGGCTGACGGCGGCGGTGCTGGAGCTGGACAGCCAGTACGCGCCCATCCCCAGGGATACGCGCGCGATCCTGCGCCAGAAGACGCTGCTCGGCGAGACCTATGTGGAGTTGACGCCGGGCAACCGCGACGACGCGCCGCTGCACGACGGGGGCACCCTGGCCATCGCCCAGGTGGCGCCGACCGTGGAGCTGGACGAGATCTTCCGCGCCTTCGATCCCAAGACCCGGCGTGCGTTCTCGGTCTGGCTGGACGCCCAGGGCCGTGGCGTGGAGAAGAGCGGGCTGGAGCTGAACCGGTCGCTCGCGGCGCTGACGCCGTTCGCCGAGGACGTGGACGACGTGCTGCGCATCCTGCGCCGCCAGGACGGCGCCACCCGCGGCCTGGTGCGCGACACGGGTGAGGTGTTCAACGCGCTCAGCGAACGCCGCGGGCAGCTGTCCGGCCTG
>DASQLM010000336.1:0-3576 GCA_035630015.1 Thermoleophilaceae bacterium
CACGGTCCCGCGGCGGCGCTGGAGCTGCTCGACCGGTTCGCCGCACACGTCCCCGGAGCGCGTGCGTCGACGGCGGCGTGCGTGACGCTCGACTGGGAGGAGGGCCGCGTCTCCTGGGCGCGTGCCGGGCACCCACCGCCCCTGCTCGCCGACGACAGCGGGATCCACCACCTCGACGGCGACGGCCACGGGCCGGTCCTGGGGCTGACCGGACGGCCGCCCTACGGCGAGGCCGTCGCGGACCTCGCGCCGGGCGCGACGCTCGTCCTCTACACAGACGGGCTGATCGAGCGCCGCGGTGAGGTCATCGACGACGGCCTGTCCCGCCTCGCCGACACGGTGCGCCGGCACGCCGAGAGCTCCCCGTCCATGCTGGTCCCCGCGCTGCTCGACGAGCTCGCGCAGCAGGACGGCCGGGCCGACGACATCGCCGTCATCGCCGCACGCCTGATGCCGGCACCGCTGCGGCAGCGGATGCCGGCCGAACCGGCCCGGCTCACCGTGATGCGCCGGGCGGTCCGGCGCTGGGCGACCACCGCCGGGCTGGGCGACGACCTGTCCGACGATCTGCTCCTCGCGATCGGTGAGGCCGCGGCGAACGCCGTCGAGCACGCCTACCGCGACGGCGCGTCCGGCGACTGGTGCTACGAGGTGGCGCGCCGCGGCGACGGGTCGATCGAGGTGGTCGTGCAGGACTGGGGGTCGTGGCGGCCTCCGCCCGCCGACCCGGGGTACCGGGGGCGGGGTGTCGAGTTCGTGCGGCATCTCTCCGACGAGGTGACCTTCGACCGCGGCGACACGGGCACCACCGTGCGCTTCGTCCTCGGGTCACCGACGAACGGCCAGGTACGGGATCGCATGCCGGTCGCCGTGGCCGAGCCGGCGCACGACGGGCCCGGCGGCCCCGTCGTCGCGGTGCCGGGCGAGCTGGACCTGGCGAGGGTCGAGGCCGTCCGGGCGGAGCTGTTCGCGCAGCTCGCCGAGCTCAGCGACGGTGCGCGGCTGACCGTCGACCTGCGCCCCACCACCTACCTGCCGAGCGCGGGGATCGGCCTGCTCCTCGAGGTGATCGAGCACGCCCGGGCCCGCGGCGTCGACCTCCGCGTGCTGACCGAGCCCGGCGGCATGCCCGCGCGGGCCTTTGCGCTGGCGGGACTGCCGACGTTCGACGACCGGCGGTCGCCCTCTCAGTAGCCGTGGTCGAGGCCGCCCTCGTCCGGCCGGATCCGCTCGCGGAACACGTAGTAGTTCCACACCTGGTAGCCGATGATCAGCGGCAGGAAGATCCCGCCCACCCACGTCATGAGCTCGAGCGTGTACTGCTGGCTCGCCGACCCGGCCAGCGTGAGGCTGAAGCCGGGGTCGAGCGTCGAGGGCAGCACCACCTTGCGCGTGAACAGCGCGATGAAGATCGTGACGGTCGAGAAGACGATCGTCAGGCCGCTCATCACGAACGCGATCGTGTGGCGGCGCAGGACCAGCGCCAGCCAGATGCTCGCGAGCGTCGCCCCGGCCGCCACCGGGAACGCCCAGGGCAGTACCCCGAAGTTCTCGAACAGGCCCTCCACCACGTAGCCCGCCACGACGAACGCGAGGATCGCGACGGTGGCGAGCGCGCCCCAGATCAGCGCTGCACGCCGCGCCCGGGCGTGCAGCGCGGTGTCCTCGTGCAGGCGCAGCAGCAGGAAGTTCGCGCCGTGCAGCATGAACAGCAGCAGTGTGCCGAGACCGCCGAGCACGGAGAACGGCGTGAACAGCTCGCCGATCCCGCCGAGCACGCGCCGGTCGGCGTTGATCGACAGGCCCTCGATGAGCTTGGCCATCACCACGCCCCACAGGAACGAGGGGATGACGCTGCCGAGGAACGACATCCAGTCCCAGAAGTCGCGCCAGCGTTGCTTGTTGACCTGGTTGCGGTACTCGAACGACACCCCGCGCAGCAGCAGCGCCAGCAGGATCACGACGAACACCGGGTACATGCCGCTGAACAGCGCGCCGTACCAGACGGGGAACGTCGAGAACATGACGCCGGCCGCGGCGATCACCCACACCTCGTTGCCGTCCCAGAACGGGCCGATGGTGCCGGTCAGCGCGCGCTCCTCGGCCTCGGTGCGGGCGAGCAGCGGCCGCAGGATGTCGACGCCGAAGTCGAAGCCCTCCAGGAAGAAGTAGAGGGTGAACGTCAGGGCGATCAGCCAGAACCACAGCGTGACGAGGCCCATCGTCAGGTCCTCCGCCCGGGGTCGTGGACGGGGTCCCGGAACCCGTCGTCGTCGGCGTAGTCCGGCGCGGGCGCCGCGGCGATCTGGGCGCTCGGCGTGTGGTGGATGCCGGCCCGAGCGGTGACCGAGAGCAGGTAGATGTCGAGGCCGATCAGGCCGAGGTAGACGACCCACAGCCCGATGAGCCCCGCCAGGACCTCACCCACGGAGTTGGCGCTGACCCCCTGCTCGACGGTGAGCAGCCCGTACACCATGAACGGCTGGCGGCCCATCTCCGTGACGATCCAGCCGAAGAAGTTGGCCAGCCACGGCAGCGGCACGATCCACACCAGGGCGCGCAGGTACCACCGCGTCTCGTCGAGCCCGTCGCGGCGGCGCCACCAGAGGAACAGCCCGAGGAAGGCGGTGAGCAGCAGGAGCATCCCGATGCCCACCATCAGCCGGAACGACCAGTACACCGGCAGCACGGGAGGGATGTAGTTCCCCGGACCGTAGGTCTGCTGGAACTCCTCGTTCAGCGAGTTGAGGCCCCGATAGCTGCCCTCGATGTTGTTGTACGCCAGCACCGAGCCCAGATACGGGATCTCCAGACTGGCCTCGTTGCGCCGCTCCTGCTCATTGATGAGTGCGATCGCCGACCACGGCGCAGGCGACTCGGAGTCCTCCCACTGCGCCTCCATGGCGGCGAACTTCATCGGCTGGTCGTAGACGTCCGCCTGGGCCGCGAGGTGCCCGCTGGACGCCGACAGCACGGTCCCGATCGCGGCGAACACCAGCCCGATCCGCAGGGAGCGGGAGAACACATCGACATTCTGCCGACGGAGCAGCTGGTAGGCGCTGATCGCCAGCACGAAGAAGCCCGCGATCGTCCACGCGCTGCCGTTCACGTGGAAGGTGAACAACCACGCCTTGTAGTTGAAGACCACCGCGGAGAAGCTGGTGAGCAGCGCCTGCCCGTTCTCGATGCGGTAACCGACGGGATGGTGCATCCACGCGTTGGCCAGGATGATCCAGAACGCGCTGATCTGCGTGCCGATCGCGACGAGCCAGATGCTGGCCAGCCGGACCCAGGCCGGGAGCCGGTCCTTCCCGAACCACCACAACCCGATGAAGGTGCTCTCGAGGAAGAACGCCATGAGCACTTCGAGCGCGAGCGGGACCCCGAAGATGTTGCCGACGAAACGGGAGTACTCGCTCCAGTTCATGCCGAACTGGAACTCCTGCACGATCCCCGTCACCACGCCGACGGCGAAGTTGATGAGGAAGAGATGACCGAAGAAGTTGGTCATCTTGTCGTAGCGCCCGCCGCGGTCCTTCTTGACGAAGGCGATGGTCTCCATCACGGCGATCAGGA
>DASQLM010000337.1:0-7941 GCA_035630015.1 Thermoleophilaceae bacterium
CCGCCGCCGGCGTTCATCCAGTCGATCTGCTCGGCCAGCAGCCACAGGGTCGCGACCGCGGGCGTGTTGTAGGTCTGGTCCTTGCGCGAGTTCTCCAGCGCGGTGGTCAGCGACAGGAAGTCGGGGATCCAGCGGTCGCCGGCGCCGATCTCCTCGATCCGCTCGATGGCCGCGGGGCTGGCCGCGGCGAACCAGATGCCGCCGTCGGCGGCGAAGCTCTTCTGCGGGGCGAAGTAGTAGACGTCGGCGTTGGACGCGTTCAGCGGAAGCCCGCCGGCGCCCGAGGTGGCGTCGATCAGCACCAGCGCCTCGCCGGCCGGGCGCTCGACTCCGAGCATCACCCCGGTCGAGGTCTCGTTGTGTGCCCAGGCCACCACGTCGCAGGAATCGTCGGCCGACGGCGCGGGCGCGGTGCCCGGGTCGGCCTCGATCACGACGGGGTCGGCCAGGAACGGGGCGCCCTTGGTGACCTTGGCGAACTTCGCCGAGAACTCGCCGTAGGTCAGGTGCAGCGCGCGCTCGCGCACCATCCCGAAGGCCAGGGCGTCCCACAGGGCCGTGGTGCCGCCGTTGCCCAGCAGGACCTCGTAGCCCTCAGGCAGGCCCAGGAGCTGGGCCAGGCCCTCGCGCACGCGGCCGACCAGGTTCTTCACCGGCTTCTGGCGGTGTGAGGTGCCCATCAGCTCGGCGCCGTCGGCGGCCAGGCTGGCCAGCTGCTCGGGCCGGACCTTGGACGGCCCGCAGCCGAAGCGGCCGTCGGCGGGCTTGAGGTCGTCGGGGATCTCCAGGGTGGCGGTCGTCATGGGCTTACGGCTCCTGATCGGGGTCGTACGAACGGTCTGCCCAGGCGCGCGGCGGAGATGCTGAACCCCTCGCTCCCCGGTGGTTACTTCCACCCGTTACGCCAGTTGCGAGAGGGCGAGAGACCTTAGCGCAGCCGGCGGAGCACGTACTTGCCGCGTGAGCGGCCGACGGCGTAGACGCCGATGGCGTTGCGGTTGCGGCCGACCACCAGCTTGTCCGGGTTCAGCAGCGCCGAGTAGTACTCGGAGCGGCTGCCGCGCAGGCGGACGCTGCGGGTCACGGCCCAGACGCGCCCGTTCACGGTCACGGCGACGTTGCGGCGGGCTCCGCTGCGCTTTCCGGTGATGCGGCCCGTCACGTGAGCCGGGATGAAGCTGGAGCGGCGGTAGATGCGGCGGTAGTCGCGCGCCCCGTTGAGGCTGGCCCGCACGCGGCCGCGGCGCAGCACGCGCAGGTCGCCCACCGCCCGGCCCAGCAGGCGCGCGTTGGGGCCGGCCGAGTACAGGCTGCGCGCGCCCGAGCCGAACAGCGCCAGTCGCCGGCGCAGGGCCGCGCCGCGCCCCTGGGCCAGCCGGCCGCGGCTGAACTGGATCCGGGCCAGCGGGGCCCTGGAGATGACCTTGACCCGGCCCCGGCGGCGCACGCGGTTGCTGGAGGCCGAACGCCCGGACAGCCCCGCGGGTAGGCGCAGGCCGATATGGCCGGCCACGGTGGGCAGCACGTCGTAGGTGCGCATCATCGCCCGGCTGATGCGCCCGCGGCGCTGGCGCGGGGCCTTGATGAACAGCGGGATCGGCGCCACGTCGAAGGCGTTGTAGGGCAGGATCGTGCGCCGGTCGGTGGCGCCCCGGTGGAAGGCCACGCCGTGGTCGGCCATGACCACCAGCGACGCGCGGTCGTAGACGCCGGTGGCCTTCATGCGGGCGATGATCTGGCCCAGCAGGGCGTCCACCGCCCCGACCTGCAGCAGGTGGCGCTGCCAGGACTGGCGCACGAGGGTGGGGTCGAACACGCTGCGCTCGCTGCTGTTCAGGCCCTTGATCGGTCCCAGTACCGAGCGGTCGTAGCGGCGCAGCTGCGGGGTGAACACCCAGGGCACGTGCGGCAGCAGGGCGTGCTTGTAGTACAGGGTGGGCCTGCGCGAGCGACCGATGCCGCCGATCCAGCGCTTGAACCGCCCCAGCCGGTCGCGCGAGAGGAAGTAGTGGGCCCCGTGCCGGCGGCGGCAGTTGCGGTAGGGGCAGAGGCTGGTGGCCTCCTCCTGCACCTTCAGCCGGTAGCCGCGGCCGCGCAGCAGCGTGAAGATGTTGCGCGGGTGGCCGCGGTGGGTGGCCGGCACGCCGACCCTGGGGCCCCGCCCGTCCAGGATCGAGGGGATGGCCAGCTTGGTGCTGTCGGCCACCGTGGTGGCGTTGGCGTACCAGGTGGAGCCGCGGGCCAGGGCAGCGAAGTTGGGGTAGCGGACCCGGTCGATGCGCCCGCGGCGGTCCAGCAGCGAGGTCAGCGGCATCTCGTCGAACACCACCATCACCACCGGGGCCGTGGGCCTGCGGGCGGCCTGGGCCGAGGGCACGAGCCCCGTCATGGCCACCAGCACGGACAGCGCCAGGGCGCCCGCCGCCCGCTTCACGACAGGGCGGCCCCGACGAGACGGGCACAGACCATCAGGGCGACGCCGGCAGAGGAGCGCTGCTCCTCGTACTGGCGGTCGAACTCGCGCTCGAAGTCCCGGCGCACATCCTCGTTGGTGGCAAAGGCGATCGCGAGCACTATCCAGACGATGGTGGCCACAACGGACAGCACCAGCGACACGATGCCGATCACCCAGCCGGCGCTGGCCAGGCTCGCGTTCCTGGTGGTCAGCCCCTCCTCGACCCTCCGGCTGCCCTTCCGCGACTGCAGCATGCCCGGAATGGCCAGCCCCACCGACACCAGCGAAGACAGGCCGGCCGACATCAGCAGCAGCCCGGCGCTGGACAGCGACAGGCAGAAGCCCAGTACGGCCGGGCCGTTGTCCGCACTGGTGGGCACGGCCGCGCCCGGCCCCGGCGGCGGTGGTGCCTGCGGGCCGGGCTCGGCGTGCGCCGGTGGCGCGTATCCCCCCGGCTGGGGACCCGGCTCCGGCGGGGCGGCCGGGCGCTGAGCCAGGTCGGGCTCGGGCCCGCCTGGATCGGGCGGGAGGAACCCGCCGGGGAGCCGCTGCTCGCCCAACCTCAGAACTCCGAGTCGATCCAGTCCATCTTGCTCCGCAGCTCCTTGCCCTCGCTCTCGATCTGGGTCGAGGCCTGCTCGGAGCGCATGCGCAGGAAGTTCTCCTGGCCCGCGTTGTTCTCGGCGATCCATTCGCGGGCGAAGTCGCCGTCCTGGATCTCCTTGAGGATCTGCTTCATGGCCTGGCGGGTCTCGTCGGTGATCACCCGCTTGCCGCGGGTGTAGTCGCCGTACTCGGCCGTGTTTGAGATGGAGTAGCGCATGCCGCTGATGCCCTTCTCGTACATCAGGTCCACGATCAGCTTCATCTCGTGCAGGCACTCGAAGTAGGCCATCTGCGGGTCGTAGCCGGCGTCGACCAGCGTCTCGTAGCCGGCCTGGACGAGCTCGGACACGCCGCCGCACAGCACGGCCTGCTCTCCGAACAGGTCGGTCTCGGTCTCGTCCTTGAACGTGGTCTCGATCACGCCGGCGCGGGTGCAGCCGATGCCCTTGGCGTAGGCCAGGACCACGTCGCGGGCGTTGCCGCTCTCGTCGGCGTGGATGGCCACAAGGCCGGGGATGCCCTCCTGCTTCTCGTACTGGCGACGGACCAGGTGGCCGGGGCCCTTCGGGGCGGCCATGCCCACGTCCACGCCGGGGCCCGGCTCGATCTCGCCGTAGTGGATGGCGAACCCGTGGGCGAACATCAGCACGTTGCCGGGAGCGACGCCGTCGCTGATCTCCTCCCGCCAGAGCTGGCCCTGCTTCTCGTCGGGCAGCAGGATCATGATCACATCGCCGCGGCTGGCCGCGTCGCCGATGGTGGTGACCTCGAGGCCGTCGGCCTCGGCCTTCTGGACCGACGACGAGTCCTCGCGCAGGCCTACGACCACGTCGACGCCGGAGTCCTTGAGGTTCAGGGCGTGGGCGTGGCCCTGGGAGCCGTAGCCGAGGACGGCCACGGTCTTGCCGTCGAGTGCGCTGAGGTCTGCATCGTCGTCGTAGATCACCGCCGGGACGCTACTACGAGCGTGTCCAGAGGGCGCACGATGCTGCGCCGCACCTCGAAGCCCTCCAGCAGGCCGACCAGGGCGATCAGCGCGCCCGGGGTCAGGCCCCAGAACCAGTTGGCGTAGCCGGCCCCGGGATCGAACGGGCTGTCCACCCCGGCGGCCCCCGGGAACAGCCGCGCGTACGGGGCCCGCTCGGCGGCCGACATGCCGGGGAAGAACACCGCCCGCGCTCCCCGCCCGGGGACCGTACGGCTCTGTACCACCAGCGTCTCGGCGGCCATCGCCGCCAGCCGCTCGAGCGTCAGCGCCGGGCTGGGCACGTGGTAGAGCACGCCCGAGGACCAGACCACGTCGTGGGGCCCGACCTCGATGGCCAGGTCCGGGTCGTTCACGTCCCCGCGCACGAACCGGACGTGCGAGCCGCGCCGCTCGCGCTCGGCCTCGAACTCGGTCGTCGGGGCCATGGCGTCCACCGCCGTGACCTCCTTGGCGCCCTCCTCCTCGGCCTCGAACGAGTAGCGCCCGTGCACGCTCCACATGGCGCCCACGTCGGCGAACGAGCGGCCGGTGACCAGCGGGCCGAACACCTCGCGGTAGGGCGGCAGGCCGGCGCCGCCGGGGCGCAGTCGCATCCGCGCCCGGGTCGCCAGGGACGCGGCGTGGGCGGTCAGGGTCACGCCGCGATCATCCCAGCCGGCCGCGCTCGAGCTTGCCCGCCGCGTTGCGCGGCAGCTCCGCGACGCGGATCACGGCCTTGGGCACCTGGTACCCGGCCAGGTGCTCGCGACAGAAGCCCAGCAGCTCGTAGTCGGAGACCGGCCGGCGCTCGACCACGTAGGCGGTCACGGCCTCGCCCCACTCGGGGTCCGGCACGCCGGCCACGGCGGCGTCGGCGATGGCCGGATGCGCGGTCAGGACCGCCTCGACGGCGGGCGGTGCCACGTTCTCGCCGCCGGAGACGATCAGGTCCTTGAGCCGGCCCTCCACCGACAACAACCCGTCGCGGTTGATGCGGCCCACGTCGCCGGTGTGCAGCCAGCCGTCGGGGGCCAGCGCGCCAGGGGCCACCATCGGCCCCCGCACCAGGATCTGGTCGTCCTCGCCGATGGCCAGCTCGGCACCCGGGACCACGGCGGCCGTGCGCTCCCAGGGGGCGGTGACCGCCACCTGGGAGCAGGTCTCGGTCATCCCGTAGGTGGAGCGCACGGGCAGGCCGTGGCCGCGGGCCCACTCCAGGATGTCCGCGGGCACGGGGCCACCCCCGAGGACGAAGGCGCGCAGCCCGGGCGCCTCGGTCACCCCCGCGTCGCGCAGGCGGCGCAGCTGGGTGGCCACCACCGAGGCCAGCGTGATGCCCTCCAGCGTCGCGGCGTCGAGGCGGTCGGCCAGCACGGCGGTCGCTCCCGCGCGGGCGCAGCGCACCAGGATGGCCAGGCCGCCGATGTGGAACAGCGGCAGCGGGCAGAGCCAGCGGTCGGCCGGCCCGTAGCCGAACACGGCCTGCGACGCGGCCGCCGAGGCCGCCTGGTTGGCCACGGTCAGCTCGACCGGCTTGGGCTCTGCCGACGTGCCGGAGGTGAACAACACCGTGTGCACCGCATCGGGGTCCAGCAGCAGCCGCGGCTCGAAGTCCGTCTCGAAGCCGTCGTCCAGCGGCTCGTCGATCACCATCATCGCCCCGGCCAGGTCGCTCTGGCGGCGCTGCCCCTGGGCGGGCAGCCGGGTGTTCAGGGGCACGAGCGCCGCGCCCAGGCGCGGCAGCGCGTGCAGGAGGGCGGCGAAGTCGGGGCCCGGCCGCATGGTGGTGGCCACACGGTCGCCCTCCCCCACGCCCAGGGCCGCCAGCCGCCGTGCCGTCAGGGTGGCGGCGGCGTCCAGCTCGGCGTAGCTGAACGCGCCGGCGGCCGACTCCACCGCGGGATGGTCGGGCCGGGCGCGCGCCGCGAGGTCAAGCCAATCGTCCAGGCGAACTATCGTACGGCCGTCGATGGCCGACTCGTGGACAGAGCAGCAGGCAACCCGTTCGATCGCACCCGGCGCCGACTGGCAGGCCCAGGGCGAGTACGAGGACATCCGCTACGAGACCGCGGACGGGATCGCGAAGATCACGATCGCCCGGCCCGAGGTCCGGAACGCCTTCCGCCCGCAGACGCTTGTCGAGGTCGACCGGGCCCTGCAGCTGGCGCGCAACGACGGCTCGGTGGGCGTGATCGTCCTGACCGGCGAGGGCCCGCTGGCCTTCTGCTCCGGCGGCGACCAGAACGTGCGCGGGGACACGGGGTACATCGCCGAGGGCGAGGAGGTCGGCCGCTTCCACGTGACCGACCTGCAGGTGGCCATCCGGCGCTGCCCCAAGCCCGTGGTGGCCATGGTGGCCGGCTACGCCATCGGCGGCGGCCACGTGCTGCACGTGGTGTGCGACCTGACGATCGCGGCCGACAACGCCCGCTTCGGCCAGACGGGGCCCAGCGTGGGGTCCTTCGACGGCGGCTTCGGCGCCAGCATCCTGTCCGACCTGGTCGGCCCGAAGAAGGCCAAGGAGATCTGGTTCCTGTGCCGCCAGTACGGCGCCGAGGAGGCCGAGCGGATGGGACTGGTGAACACGGTCGTGCCGCTGGAGGAGCTCGAGGTCGAGACCGTGGCCTGGGCACGACGGATGCTGGAGCTCTCCCCCTTCGCCCTGCGTCTGCTCAAGGCCAGCTTCCACGCCTCCGAGGACGGCTACTCCGGCATCCAGCAGCTGGCCCACGACGCCAACCTCCTGTTCTACGGCAGCGACGAGGCCAAGGAGGGACGCGAGGCCTACAAGGCCAAGCGCAAGCCAGACTTCGGCCAGTTCCCCAAGCGGCCCTGATGAGCCCGCTGAAGCTCTGGTTCATCGCGGCGCGGCCGCGGACGCTGCCCGCCGCGGTGGCCCCCGTGCTGGTGGGCACCGCCCTGGCCATCAGCGCCGATTCGTTCGCCGCCGTGGCGTTCGTCGCCGCACTGGTGGGCAGCGTGTTCCTGCAGATCGGCACCAACCTGGCCAACGACTACTCCGACGCCCGCCGCGGCGCCGACACCGAGGACCGGCTGGGGCCGGTACGGGTCACGGCCGGCGGTCTGATGCCGCCCCGGCGGGTACTGGCCGGCACCTACATCGCGTTCGGCGTGGCCTGCGTGGCCGGCGTGGTGCTGACCGTGATCGCCGGCCCCGTGATGCTGGCCGTCGGCGCCGCCTCGATCGTGGCCGGCGTGCTGTACACGGGCGGCCCGCGCCCGTACGGCTACTCGGGCCTTGGAGAACTGTTCGTGTTCGTGTTCTTCGGCGTCGTCGCGGTGGTGTTCACGTTCTACGCCCAGGCGGAGTCCTACCCCTGGGAGGCGTTCGCGCTGTCCGTCCCGGTGGGCCTGCTGGCCGCCGCGATCCTGGTGGTCAACAACGTCCGCGACGTGGACACCGACCGCCGGGCCGGCAAGCGCACGCTTGCGGTGAAGCTCGGCCGCCAGGGCGCCAGGCGGCTGTTCGACGCCATGCTCGTGGTGGCGTACCTGATGTGCCTGGTCATCCCCGCCGCCGGCGGGCTGAGCTGGTGGACCCTGCTGCCGCTTCTGTCCATCCCGCTGGCGCTGCCGCTGCGCCGGACGGTGGCCACCCGCACCGACGGGCCCGCGCTGAACGGCGCGCTGGCCGAGGCCGGACGGCTGCTGGGCGTGTTCAGCGCCCTGCTGGCCGTGGGCGTGCTGCTGTCGTGAAGCAGCGCGCCCTTCTGCGCCTGGCCATCCCGTTGCGCGAGCCGTTCGCCACGGCCAACGGCGTGCTGGCCGAGCGCGAGCTGCTGGTGATCCGGCTGGTGGACGACGACGGCACCACCGGCTACGGCGAGGCCGCGCCGCTGGAGCCCTACGACGGCGTGAGCATCGACGAGGTGACCGACGCGCTGCGCGAGGG
>DASQLM010000338.1:0-12112 GCA_035630015.1 Thermoleophilaceae bacterium
CAGCTTGGCCACCAGCGGATCGGCCGCGTCGCCGACCGCAACGGCCACCGACACCGCCATGCAGCGCTGGCCCGCGGACCCGTAGCCCGCCGACACCAGCCCGTCGGCCGCCAGGTCCAGGTCGGCGTCCGGCAGCACCACCGCGTGGTTCTTCGCCCCGCCCAGCGCCTGCACGCGCTTGCCGTGCGCGGTGGCGGTCTCGTAGATGTGGCGCGCGATGGGCGTCGAGCCCACGAACGAGACGGAGTCCACGCCGGGGTGGGTCAGCAGCGCGTCCACGGCCTCGCGGTCGCCGTGCACCACGTTGAACGCGCCCGCGGGCAGCCCCGCCTCGGCCAGCAGCTCCGCCAGGCGCAGCGACGCCGACGGGTCCTGCTCGGACGGCTTGAGCACGAACGCGTTGCCGCACGCCAGCGCCACCGGGAACATCCACATGGGCACCATCACCGGGAAGTTGAACGGCGTGATGCCGGCCGCCACGCCCACCGGCTGGGGCAGGGAGTAGGAGTCCACGCCGCGCGATATCTGGGCGGACATGCCGCCCTTGAGCAGCTCGCCGACGCCGCAGGCGAACTCCGCCACCTCGAGTCCGCGCTGGACCTCGCCCATGGCGTCGTCGAACACCTTTCCGTGCTCGCGCACGATCAGCGCGGCCAGCTCCTCGCGGTTGGCGTACACCAGCTCACGGAAGGCGAACATGACCTTCGTGCGGGCGCTGATGGACGCCTGGCCCCATTCATCGGCGGCGGCCCGCGCGGTGGTCACGGCGCGGTCGACCACCTCGGGGGTGGCCATCGGGACCCGGGCCACCACCTCGCCGGTCGCCGATTCGGTCACGTCGGTGTGTCGGTCGGCGCCGGCCGGGTCGGACGCACCGCCGATCCAGTGGGTCAGGGTCGCGGGAGCGGTCACGACCTCCATCATGCCTAAGCTCGTGCGCATGTCCGTTCAGCGAACCCTCGAGGACCGGCGCGACGACCTGCAGGCCCAGGTCGCGCGGCTGACCAAGGCGCCGGAGCGGGGCTCGGGCATCAGCTTCGGCAAGCGCGTGGGCGACGGCACCACCGAGGCCGTCGCGCGGCTGGCCGACGTGAGCGTGGTGGACAGCCTGAACGCCTCGGTGGAGCAGGTCGAGCACGCGCTCGAGCGCCTGGCAGCCGGCACCTACGGCACGTGTGAGTCCTGCGGCGCGCCCATCCCCCAGGCGCGGCTCGACGCGCGGCCCGAGAGCACCACCTGCGTGGAGTGCGCCTGACCATGGCGCGCGACGTCCAGATCCTGGGCCGCATGATCCGCCTGGGCCAGCTGCTCAAGCTGGCCGGGGCGATCGACAGCGGCAGCGATGCCAAGGCGCTGCTGGCGGCCGAGACCGTGCTGATCAACGGTGAGCCCGACGATCGCCGCGGGCGCCAGCTGCACGACGGCGACATCGTGACGGTGGGCGGCGAGGAGCTGCGGGTCGTGGCGGCAGGGGAGGGCGAGGCGCCCCAGAAGTAGGGCGCATGGAGCGCCCGCTGGCCCTCGTCGCCGTGCTGATCGTCGGAGGGCTGATCGCCCTCCAGCCGCCCGTCAACTCGCAGCTGGCGCGCGAGACCAGCATCCTGGGCGCCGCGTTCATCAGCACCGCCATCTCGGCGCTGGTCATGGGCGTGATCTTCTTCGCCGCCGGCGGCGCGTCGCAGCTCTCGGCCGTGCCCTCGGTGCCGCCGATCTACCTGACCGGCGGCCTGCTGGGCGCGGTCCTCGTGTCGGTGTCGCTGGTGGCCGTGCGCACGCTGGGCGCCGGCGGCGTGGTGGCCGCGACGGTGACCACGCAGCTGATCGTGTCGGCGGTGTTGGACCGCCTGGGGGTGCTGGGGCTGGACGAGATCGGGCTCACGCCGCTGCGCGTGGCCGGCTTCCTGCTGCTCCTGACCGGCACGCTGATGGTCACCATTCGTTGACCCCCCACCCGGGGGGTCTTGTCCCCGATGGGGCTAACGCGCCAACGCGCTCGGGGATACGGGCCGGGATGGCGGAGAGACTGCGACTGCTCGCGGTGGACGACCACGAGGTCGTTCGCTGGGGCTTCCGGCTGCTGCTGGCCGACCAGCCCTGGGTCGAGCGCTGCCTGACCGCGGGCAGCGCCGACGAGGCGCTGGAGCTCGCCGCGCGCTACCGGCCGCACGTGGCCGTGATCGACCTGTTCATGGGCGACGCCTCGGGCGCCGAGCTGTGCTCGACCCTGCGCGAGCGCCACCCCGCCATCAAGGTGCTGCTGATCTCGGGCGCGGGCTGGCTGTCGCCCACCGCCGCGCGCGCCGCGGGCGCCTCGGGGTTCATCCCCAAGGACTGGGACGCCGAGGACGTGATGAGCGCCGTGCGCATGGTGGCCAACGGCATGACGGTGTTCGTCCCGCGTGAGGAGCGGCCCGCCGCGGGCCTGACCGCGCGCGAGCGCCAGATCGTGGAGCTGATGTCGCACGGATCGACCAACAACGAGATCGCCGGCGCACTGCACCTCTCGCCCCACACCGTCAAGGACCATGCCAGCGCGGTCTACCGCAAGCTCGGCGTGCGCAACCGCGCCGAGGCCGTGCGGCGCGCTGAGCGGCTCGGGCTGACGGCCTAGGCGGCGGGCGCCGCCTCCGCCGCTAGCCGCTCGCGCAGCGCGTCCGGCAGCCGCGCCGACTCCTGGGCGGTGTAGTCGAAGCCCACCAGCCAGCCGTAGCCCTCCGCGGCCACGCGCTCGCCGACCGTCATCTCGAACGCCACCTGGAAGGCCGACCTGCGCACCTCGCCGATGCTGCAGCGGATCTCGACCTCCTCGTCGAAGTAGACGGGCGAGCGGTAGTTGATGTGGCACTCGGCGAAGATGAAGCCGAAGCCGCCGCCCTCGGGATCGGCCGGGTCGTGGTCCGGCGTGAGGTGGCGCATGTACGAGATCCGTGCCGTCTCGAAGTAGCGCAGGAACACCACGTTGTTCAGGTGGCGCATGGCGTCCAGGTCGCCGAAGCGCACGCGCTCGCGGTGGATGAAGGGCTCGGGCACCGGGCAAGCCTACGGGCGCGCGGCGGAGCTGGCGCAGTCGCACAAGGGCCCCTAGGCTCGACGGATGGGGATCGGCTCCCGTCTGGCCGTGACCGCCGTCATCGTCGCGGCTCTGCCGGTGAGCGCGCCCGTGGCCGGGGCGGCCGTCAAGAACGGGCGCTACAAGGGCACCGACATCTCGTTCCGGGTCAAGAAGAACCGGATCAGCAACCTCAAGATCGTGAACACCCACAGCTGCCAGGCGCTGGGGTCGCCGGGACTGCCGGACGGCGAGGTGCGCCAGATCACCGTGCCGGGCACGTTCAAGCTCAGCAAGCGGGGCACCTTCAACACCTCGCGCCACATCGGGGACTACGGCGAGATCCAGGACATCAGCATGGGCTGGCGGGGCCGGATCCGAGGGGGCAGGGCGAAGATGGCCGTCTCGACCCAGTACAGCTACACGAAGTACGTGGTGCCCGAGGGCCGCTTCTCCATCGTCCGCTGCTTCGGCAACGTGAACCTCAAGGCCAAGCGCCAGTAGCCCGCCGGGGCCGCGGACCCCCCGGTCGGCCCCGCCCGATCCCCCGGCCGGGGGGTATGGCGGTCGCGGCCCGTTGCGTGAGGGCGGTCACGGTGAAGGGTTGGGTACGGCATGAACGCACCGACCACACCCACCGCCGTCCTGTTCCCCGGTCAGGGCAGCCAGCAGCCCGGCATGCGCGAGCCCACCGAGGCCGCGCTGCCCGCGCTGGTGGACCTGGCCGACGAGCTGTGCGGCGACGACGCCTTCGCCCGAGCGGACGAGGGCACCCGCTTCCAGCAGCCTGCTCTGTACTGCGCGGCGCTGGCCGCCTGGGAGAGCCTGCGCGCGGAGGTCGAGCCCGTCGCCCTGGCGGGCCACTCGCTCGGCGAGATCACCGCACTGGCCGCCGCCGGCTCGCTGAGCCATGAGGACGGCCTCCGGCTGGTGGCCGCCCGCGGGCGCCTGATGCAGGAAGCCGCCGACGTCAGCGACGGGGGCATGATGGCCGTGCGCGGTTCCCGCGCCGAGGTCGAGCCGCGCGTGCGCGAGAGCGGCGTGGCCCTGGCCAACGACAACTCACCGCGTCAGGTGGTCCTGGCCGGCGCCAGCGCCGACCTCGACGCCCTGGAGGACATGCGCGGCAAGCGCCTGCCCGTGGCCGGCGCGTTCCACTCGCCGCTGATGCGACCGGCGGTCGAGGGCTTCCGGGCCGAGCTGGCCCGCGCGGAGTTCCGCGAGCCGACCGTGCCCGTGATCAGCTGCGTGAGCGCCCGCCCGTTCGAGGATCCGCGCCAGGAGCTTGCCGCCGCGCTGACCTCACCCGTGCGCTGGGTCGATGTGCTGGGCACCCTGCACGAGCGTGGCGTGCGCCGGTTCGTGGAGACCGGCCCCGGATCGGTCCTGACCGGCCTGGTGCGCAAGACCCTTGGCGACGTGGAGGCGCAGACCCATGGCTAGCGCCGCCGCGTCCACCACCATCGCCACGCCCGAGCGCGCCGTGCGCACCGCCGGCATCGCCTCCGTGGCCGCCGCCGTGCCCGACGAGCAGGTGCCCAGCGCCACCGTGGCCGCGCGGCTGGGCGTGGACGAGGAATGGATCGAGCGCCGCACCGGCGTTCGCTCCCGGCACGTGGCCGCCGCCGCCATGCGCCTGGATGGGCTGGCCGCCGAGGCGGGCGAGCAGGCCCTGGCGCAGGCGGGCGTGCGTGCGTCCGACGTGGACCAGGTGCTGGTGGCCACCACCACCGCCGAGGAGCTGCTGCCCAACGCCGCGCCGCTGATCGCCGAGCGCCTGGGCGCCACCCGTGCCGCCGCGGTGGACCTCGGCGCCGCCTGCACCGGCTTCCTGTCCGCCCTGGCCCTGGCCGCCGCCCAGGTCGAGGCCGGCCGCGCGGACACCGTGCTCGTGGTCGGCGCCGACCTGATGACGCGCGTGACCGACCCTCACGACCGCTCGACTGCCGCGCTGTTCGGAGACGGCGCCGGTGCCGCGGTGGTCAGCGCGACCGCCGGCGGGGCCATCGGTCCCGTGGTGCTGGGCGCCGACGCGGCGTCGGGCCGTGACCTGATCCGCATCGAGCACACCGACCGCTTCGTCCAGATGGCCGGCCACGAGACGTTCCGCAACGCCGTGGCCCGGCTCAGCCAGTCCAGCCGCCTGGCCGCCGAGCGCGCCGGCGTGAGCCTGGAAGGCATCGACCTGTTCGTCTACCACCAGGCCAACACGCGGATCCTGGACGCGGTCGGGCGCGAGCTTGGCCTGGACCCCGAGCGCGTCGTGGACTGCATCGCCACCTACGGCAACACGTCGGCGGCCACCATCCCCATCGCGCTGCGGGTGGCCGCCGACCAGGGCCGCCTCGAGCCCGGCGCCCGCGTCCTGTTGGGCGCGTTCGGCGCCGGCTTCACCTGGGGCGCGGCCGTGGTCGAGTGGGGGGCCGAGGCATGACCGAGGGTTGCGCGCTCGTGACCGGCGCCTCGCGCGGCATCGGCGCCGCCAGCGCCCGCGCGCTGGCCGACGCCGGCTGGCCAGTGGCCGTGAACTACCGCTCCGACGAGGACGGCGCCAACCAGACCGTGGCCGCCATCGAGTCCGAGGGCGGCAGGGCCGAGGCCATCCAGGGCGACGTCGCCGACCCCGGCTGCGCGGACACCCTGTTCTCCGCCGCCGAGGAGCGCCTCGGCCCGGTGATGGTGCTGGTCAACAACGCCGGCGTGACCGCCGACAACCTCTCGCCCCAGATCGACGACGAGGACTGGAACCAGGTGATCGAGACGAACCTGTCGGCCGCGTTCCGCCTGACCCGCCGCGCCCTGCGGCCGATGATCAAGGCGCGTTACGGCCGCGTGGTGAACGTGGCGTCGGTGATCGGCCAGCGCGCCAACCCGGGCCAGGCCAACTACGCCGCGTCCAAGGCCGGCCTGATCGCCATGACCAAGACCGTGGCCGCCGAGGTGGCCAAGCGCTCGGTGACCGTGAACGCCGTGGCCCCCGGCCTGGTGGACACCGACATGACCGAGGGCCTGGGCGACGAGCTGCTGAAGGCCGTGCCCGCGCGCCGCGTGGGCACCCCCGAGGAGGTGGCCGCGTGCGTGCGCTTCCTGGCCTCGGACGAGGCCGCATACGTGACCGGATCGGTACTGACAGTCGACGGCGGCATGACCGCCTGAAGGAGGAACGACCAATGAGCACAGAGACAGTGAGCCGCGAGAAGATCGAGAGCCGAGTCGAGGACGCGCTGGTGGAGTTCGGCGCCGAGCGCGACGACATCGGGCCCGACGCCAAGTTCGAGTCCCTGGACGTGGACTCCCTCGACCTGGTCGAGCTGGCGCAGATCGTCGAAGAGGACTACGGCGTGCAGATCACGGGCGAGGACATGAAGAGCCTCGACACCGTCGGCAAGGCCGTGGACTTCGTGGAGGCGCGGCTGTCGTGAAGCGCCGCGTCGCCATAACCGGGCTGGGCGCCGTCAGCCCACTGGGCGTGGGCGCCGGGCCGCTGATCGACCGCTGGGCCGACGGCCAGAGCGGCATCGCCGACGGCGAGGGCCGCTGCGCCGACTTCGAGCCCACCGACCACCTCAGCCGCAAGGAGCTGCGGCGGGCCGACCGCTTCACCCAGATGGCGCTGACCGCCTCGGGCGAGGCGCTGGCCCAGGCCGGCTTCAACGGCGACAAGCCGGTGCCGGCCGAGCGCACCGCGTGCGTGGTCGGCACGGGCATCGGCGGAATCGGCACGATCGAGGAGCAGCACTTGGTGCTGGAGCACAAGGGCGCCGGGCAGGTGTCGCCGCTGGCGATCCCGCTGCTGATGGCCAACGCCGCCTCGGGCTCGGTGGCCATGAAGAACGACCTGCGCGGCCAGTGCTACGGGGTGGTGTCCGCCTGCGCGGCGGGCGCCCACGCCATCGGCGCCGGTGTGCGGATGATCCAGTACGGCGACGCCGACGCTTGCCTGGTGGGCGGCTCGGAAGCCGCCATCACCCCGCTGGCCAGCGCCGCGTTCGGCAGCATGGCCGCCATCTCGCCGACCGGCGAGTCGCGCCCCTTCGACGCCCGCCGCGACGGGTTCGTCATGGGCGAGGGCGCGGGCGCGCTGATGCTGGAGGACGAGGAGTCCGCCCGCGAGCGCGGCGCGGAGATCCTGGGCGTGATCGCCGGCTACGGCGCCACCGCCGACGCCCACCACCTGACCGCGCCCGAGCCCAGCGGCGACGGCGCCGCCCGCGCCATCGCGCTGGCGCTGGAGGACGCCGGGATCGAGGCCGGCCAGATCGACTACGTGAACGCGCACGGCACCTCGACGCCGCTGAACGACCGCGCCGAGACCGAGGCGTTGCAGACCGCGCTCGGCGATCACGCCGCGGACACGCCGGTGTCGTCGCTGAAGTCGGCCATCGGCCACCTGCTGGGCGCCGCCGGCGCCGTGGAGGCCGTGGCCACGACGCTCGCGTTGAGCCGCGGGACCGCCCCGCCCACCGTGGGCTGGGAGGAGAGAGACGAGGGCATGGACCTGGACTACGTGCCCGACAGCGCGCGCCCGCTGGAGCACGAGGGAGACGAGCCGCTGCGCGCCATCTCCAACTCGTTCGGCTTCGGCGGCCACAACGCCGTCCTCTGCATCGAGGCCGCATCGTGAAGCCCCCGGTGCTGGAGGACGTCCGGCCGCAGGCCGACGAGGCCCGCGAGCTGGACCCGCTGACGCGGCTGGAGACGCTGTGCGACCCGGGCACGCTGCGGCTGGTGCGCACCACGGTCGAGGGCCCGTCCAAGCGCAGCCGTCCCGGCGACGGCGTGCTGGTGGGCTCGGGCTGCGTGGGCGGCCGCCCCGTGTACTGCTACGCGCAGGACTCCAGCGTGGTGGGCGGCTCGCTGGGCGCCTCCCACGCGGACTCGATCGTGCGTGTCATGGAGATGGCCGCCCGCGCGGGCGCGCCGATCGTGGGTTTCGTGGAGTCCGGCGGCGCGCGCATGGACGAGGGCGTGGCCGCCCTGGCCGGCTACGGGCGCATCTTCCGAGCGCAGGTCGACCTGTCCGGCCGCGTGCCCCAGATCATGGTGGTCTCCGGGACCTCGGCCGGCGGCGGCGCCTACTCGCCCGCCCTGGCCGACTTCGTGATCATGGCCCCGGAGGCCAGCATGTTCCTGACCGGGCCCGGCGTGGTGAACGAGGTCATGGGCGAGGACGTCAGCGCCTCCGAGCTGGGCGGGCCCGACGTGCACGCCCGCAACGGCGTCTCGCACCTGTCCGCGCGCACCGACGCCCACGCCGTGCTGCTGGCGCGCGAGCTGCTGGGCTACCTGCCGGTCAACCAGAACGCGCACCCGCCGCGGCTGCCCGAGGGGCCGCCGCCATCGGCCGACCCCTCCGCCACGGTGCCCAAGTCGCAGCCCAAGGTCTACGACATCCGCGACGTGATCGCGGCGCTGGTCGACGACGGCCGCACGCTGGAGACCAACCAGCTGTTCGCCAAGAACATGGTCACGGCGCTGGGCCGGATCGAGGGCCGCTCCGTGGGCTTCGTGTGCAACCAGCCCAAGTGGCTCGGCGGCGTGATCGACGCCGACGCCGCCCAGAAGGCGGCCCGGTTCGTGCGCACCTGCGACACGTTCGGCATCCCCCTGGTGGTGCTCATGGACACCCCGGGGTTCCTGCCGGGCACCCGCCAGGAGCAGGCGGGCGTGATCCGCCACGGCGCCAAGCTGCTGCACGCCTTCGCCGAGGCCACCGTGCCCCGCATGACGGTGGTGCTGCGCAAGGGCTACGGCGGCGGCTTCATCACGATGAACTCGCTGGACCTGGGGGCCGACCTGATGCTGGCCTGGCCCGACGCCCAGATCGGCGTCGTCGGCGCCGCCCAGGCCGTGAAGATCATCCACCGGCGCGACATCGCCGCCGCCGACGATCCCGAGGCCACCACGGCCTCGCTGGCCGACAGCTACGAGGCCGAGAAGCTGGGCGCCGAGGTGGCGGCCCGCGAGGGCTTCGTGGACGAGCTGGTCGAGCCGGCCGAGACGCGCGAGCGCCTGAGCTGGGCGCTCCGGTCCGCCGGCGAGGGGAGGGGCGGCCGTGACCGCGGGAACATCCCCCTCTGAGGTCGCCGTGCGCCGCTACGTGGCCATGGGCGACAGCTTCAGCTCCGGCATCGGCGAGCCGGGCGAGGTCCCCTGGCCCCAGGCCGTGGCGGACCGGATGGGCGAGGACACGGTGCTGCACAACCTGGCCGTGGCCGGCGCCGCCAGCGACCACGTGGTCGAGCACCAGTTGCCGCGCGCCCTGCACCTGCGGCCCGAGCTGGTGTCGGTGGTGTGCGGGGCCAACGACGTGCTGCTGCACGTGCGCCCGGACCTGGACGCCTGCGTGCGCAACATCGACCTGGTGCTGGACAGCCTGGCGCGCCTGGACCCGGCGCCGCTTGTGGTCTGCGCCACCTACCCCGAGGCCGGCCGCTTCCTTGACCTGCGCCCGCGCACACGGCGGCGCGTGCGCCGCGGGCTGGACCGCGTGAACGAGGCGGTCCGCGCCGCCGCGGACCGCCACGGCGCGCTGTGCCTGGAGTGGGAGGGCCGCGACCGCGAAGCCGGCCGGGGTCACTACGCCGCCGACGGACTGCATCCATCCCCGCTCGGCCACCGCCGGGCGGCCGACGCATTCACCCGAGCACTGGAGGGCCACCTGTGAGCCTGGACATCGATTTCGACCAGCTGGACGCCGGCACCCGCTTCGAGGGCGCCGAGCGCACCGTGACCGCCGACGACGTGCGGGCGTTCGCCGACCTGACCGGCGACACGCATCCCCTGCACACCGACCCCGACTGGGCTGCGCGCAGCCGCTTCGGCGAGCAGGTGGCCCACGGCCTCCTGGCCGTGTCGTTCGCGGTCGGCCAGCTGGGCTTCGACCCCGACCGGGTCGTGGCCCTGCGCGGCCTCGACGACGTGGTGTTCAAGCGCCCCGTCCCCTTCGGCGCCGTGCTGTCCGTGGAGGGCGTGGTCGAGGACGTCCGCGAGCTGGACGACCAGCACGGCCTGGTGACCCTGCGGCTGCGGCTCATGGCCGACGACCGCCTGGCGGTCAGCGCCCGCGTGGTGGCCGTCTGGTCGCGCGAGCCGTCCTTCGTCCCGGTGCCGCTCTGATGACGATGCTCGAGGGCAAGAAGCTCCTGATCACGGGCGTGGTCACCAAGCAGTCGATCGCGTTCGCCGTGGCCGAGCAGGCCCAGCGCGACGGCGCCGAGGTGCTGCTGACCGGCTTCGGCCGCGCCCGCCGGCTGACCGAGCGGGCCGCCAAGCGGCTGCCCGATCCGCCCGAGGTGCTGGAGCTGGACGTGAACAAGCCCGAGGACATCGAGGCGCTGGCCGCCGACCTGAAGGAGCGCTGGGGGCATGTCGACGGCGTGCTGCACGCCATCGCATACGCGCCCGAGGAGGCGCTGGGCGGCAACTTCCTGGAGACGTCGCCGGAGGGTGCGCAGCAGGCCTTCGCCACCAGCGCCTACTCGCTCAAGGCGCTGGGTGCGGGTCTGCGCCCGCTGCTGGCCGCCGCGCCCGGAGGCGGCAGCGTGGTCGGCCTGGACTTCGACGCCTCCGTGGCGTGGCCGACCTACGACTGGATGGGCGTGTCGAAGGCCGCGCTGGAATCCGTCTCGCGCTACCTGGCCCGTGACCTCGGTTGCGACGGCACGCGGGTGAACCTGGTGGCCGCCGGCCCGATCGCCACCGCGGCGGCGGGAGGCATTCCCGGCTTCGACAACCTGGCCGGCGCCTGGCAGCGCCAGGCCCCGCTGGGCTGGGACAGCGACGACGCCGGCGCGGTGGCCGACTCGGTGTGCTTCCTGCTCAGCGACCGCTCGCGCGCGGTCAGCGGCGAGATCCTGCACGCCGACGGCGGCTTCCACGCCATGGGGGCCGTACCGGCGTAGTCCCGCACAGCTAGCCTGCTGCGCTTGGATCTCTGGCAGGCAATCATTCTCGGCCTGGTCGAAGGCCTGACCGAGTTCCTGCCCATCTCCTCGACGGGTCACCTGACCATCCTCGAGAAGCTCATGGGCTTCAGCATCGACGACCCCGACGTGACCGCGTTCACCGCGATCATCCAGAGCGGGGCGGTGCTGGCCACGCTGCTCTACCTGCGTAACGACATCGGGCGGATCCTGACCGCGCTGGCCGCCGGGGTGGCCGACGCCCGCCGGCGCGACACGCGCGACTTCCGCTTCGGCATCGCGGTGGCCGTGGGCTGCATCCCCATCGCCATCGTGGGCCTGGCCTTCAAGGACCAGATCGAGACCACGCTGCGCAGCCTGTGGTTCGTGGGCAGCGCGCTGATCCTGTGGAGTGGCGTCATGTACTACGCCGACGTGAACGCCACCCAGGAGCGCAGCGAGGACGACGTGCGCACCAAGGACACGCTGATCATCGGCATCGTCCAGTGCCTGGCGCTGATCCCGGGCGTGTCGCGATCGGGCGCCACGATGTCGGCCGGCCTGATGCGCGGGCTGGACCGGGTGACCGTCACGCGGCTGTCGTTCTTCCTGTCGATCCCCGCGCTGGGCGCGGCCACGATCCTCCAGGCGGTCACCGAGTACGACAACATCTCCAACGGCGTGGGGTGGGCGGCGACGCTGCTGGCCACGGCCGTCTCGTTCGTTGCCGCCTACCTGGCCATCTCATGGCTGCTGAACTACATCGCCGGCCACAACTACTCCGTGTTCATCATCTACCGGGTCGGGCTCGGTGTGCTGGTGCTGGCGCTGGTGGCGTCCGGCGCCGTGGCCGCCACCTGAACTCCCAGCGCGCTGGTCAGGAACACCTCCTCGGCGGCCAGCACGGCGTCCAGCGTCAGCGGCCGTTCACGGGCGGCCGTGTGCACCTCCAGCAGCCGCGCCCGGGCCACGCCGGGCAGGATCCGCCCGTCCAGCGGCGGCGTGACCAGCGTCCCGTCCGGCAGGCGGGCGAACACGTTGGCGCCCCAGCTCTCCAGGACCAGGCCGTCCAGGTCCACCAGCAGCGGCAGCGCGGGGGCCACGTCGTCCCTGAGCGCGTCGAGCAGGCGGCGGTCGGCCCACTTGTGCGCGCCGATGC
>DASQLM010000339.1:0-8408 GCA_035630015.1 Thermoleophilaceae bacterium
GCTGCTCGCCCGGGAAGACGTAGTACGGGTCGCCGGCCGACTGGACGCTGTTCAGCGCCACCTCGGCCTTGTGGATCGTGCCCGGCACGCACATGAGCACCAGCGCGGCCACCACGACCCGCGGGTCGGGCCGGCGCCAGACGCTGAGCACGCCCTGCACGGCCAGGATCGAGAGCGGGATGGCCAGGCCCTGGAACGAGTGGTAGGGGAACGTGCCGGTGGGCTGCAGGTATACGGCCAGGGCGGCGAACGGCCACAGCCGCACCGCCACCGACTGCCAGTCGCGCGCGGGCAGGCGGTAGGCCAGGGCCGCGGGCAGCGCCAGCGGCAGCACGCTGAGCATGATCGCCCACCAGGGCCAGTTCCAGGTGGTCTGGCTGCCGGCGGCGTTCGAGCTGCCGGCCAGCTCCCACGCCGGATCCCACATGGACAGCGCGAAGTAGTACACGGCGGGCACCGCCACGGCGGCCCCCACCGCCAGCACCCCCCAGGTGGGCCGGCCGCGGTGCTTGAGCCACCAGACCGCCTCGGTGCCCACCACCACCAGGGCCAGCGTCCCCCCCTGCCACGGCTGCAGCCAGCACACGATCAGCGCGCCCAGCGACGCGTAGACCAGCAGGCGCGTGCGGCGCTCGTCGCGCCAGCGCTCCACGGCCAGCAGCACCAGCGGCATCAGGAACACCGCGATGCCGGTCATCAGGTAGCCCCACAGGTACTGACCGGTCCACATCTCGCCCGAGATGAAGTCGAACGTGTACTGGCGCGGCTTGCCGCCCCAGCCGCTCCAGGCCACGAACGCCGTGGCCGGCATGACCGAGAACAGGATCAGCACCAGGCCGGCCCGCCGGGCACCGACGCCGGTGAGCATCCGGCGCGTGTACATCAGCGCGCCGGTGAAAGCCAGCCCGACGGCCACCGGCTTCCACAGCAGCAGGTAGCTCACCGGGATCGACAGCCCGGTTATGCGGTGCACCAGCCCGGAGAGCAGGAAGCCCGGGTGCAGGAACGTGTGGTCGTCGGGCTTGAAGTCGTAGGCGTTGCCGACCAGGAACGTGTCGGACGCCTCGCGGATCCAGGTGAAGTACTGGAGCTGGTCGGAGGCGAGCACCCCGTCCGCGCCCGTCAGCGCGCGCCCCTTCAGGGCCAGGCCGGCCAGGATGGCCATGGACAGTCCGGACAGCGCGACCAGAACCGTCAGCTCGAAGCGATCTATCCCCAGGCGCGCGCCCACCCGATCCACGATCGACGGACGGGCCGCCGGGACAGCGGCTGAGGTTGACACGGCAGGCAGGGTATCCGGCGCTGTTGCCGGGCGTCAGCCGCCGGGGAGCATGCGGCGCAGCCGCCGCCCGACCTGGCGCAACAACCCCCGCGGGCCCTCACCGGCCAGCGTCTCGGGCGCGGTGTGGCGGTAGACGCCAAGCGTCGCCCCGTGCACCAGCCGGGCCGAAGCGGCCCGGCCCGGCCGCGGCTCGGGGTCGGCGCACCAGCGCACCAGCGGAGCCGCGACCGCGTCCCAGGTCAGCGACGGCGCGATCGCGGCCACGCGCTCGCGGGCCTCGCGCCGGGCGGGCCCGTCGGCCAGCATCTGCTGGCAGGCCAGGGCGAAGCCCTCCACGTCGCCCGCGGCCGGGGTCCGGCCCAGCCCGTTGCGCTCGATCAGCTCGCCGAGCGAGTCGCCCGCGGTGGACACCACCGGCAGCCCCGCCCACAGGTAGTCCAGGATCCGGGTCCGGTAGGCGAAGCGCGTCTCCAGGTGGTCCAGGTGCGCGGACACGCCGATGTCCGAGCCGGCCAGCCAGCGCCCGCGCTCGGCGTACGGCACCCAGCCCTCGTTGAAGTGCACCAGCTCGCCCTCCAGCCCCTCGGCCCGCGCCAGGTCGATGGCCTCCTGGGCGTAGGTGGCCTGGCCCGTGGCCGCCAGGCCCGGCCTCCCCGCCCCCAGGAAGACGAGGTGCGTGGCCGGCCCGCCGCCCTGGCCCTGCAGCCGCGGGACGGCCCGGATCGGCGTCGCGGGGTCCAGCCAGCCCCAGATGCCGCCGGCCCACAGCATCACGTTGTCGCCGGGGGCGATGCCGAAGCGGGCGCCCTTGAGCACCGGCTCCCCGTCCGCCTCGGGGGCCTCAGCCGGGATCCCGAACGGCACCACGCCGATGAGCGAGCGCAGCGTGGGGTCGCGCCGGTACAGGTCGGCGTCGATCAGCCCCTTTATCGCCAGCGCGCCGATCCAGAGGTCGCGCTGGCGCTGGCTGGCGCAGACGATGTAGTCCGCCACGGCGCACATGGCCACGGTCCGCAGCCGGATCCGCTCCCGGGTGCGGCGCGCCTCGCGCGGCTCGCGCGCGGCGGTGCCCTCCAGCACCTCCAGCAGGATCGGGTTGTACAGATCCACCACCAGCCGCACCGGCAGCCGGCGGATGCGCTCGATCAGCGTGGCCGGCAACTCCTGGGCCACCACCACGTCGTGCCCGCGCACGGCCGCGAGCAGCGGCCGGAAGTCGCGGAAGCCCGCCTCCAGCAGCTCGATGCCGGGGTGCTCGCAGGTGCTGGGCGCCGGCGCCGCCAGGGTCACGTGGCACGTGGCCGACAGGACCCGCGCCAGCTCCAGCGCCCGGATGGCCGGCCCGGCCATGGTCGGGCCCACCGGCTCGGGCGAGATCACCAGCACGTTCACGCTCACGGCCGCAGCGCCTCCAGCTTCGTCCGGTCGAGGCCGCCGACCAGGTACAGCACGCCCAGGAACACCGCCGCGCCGGCGGGCGCCAGCAGCAGGATCGAGACATCCTGCAGGATCAGCATCGGCACCCCCATCGCCGCTGCCGCCAGGGCGGCCCTCGGCAGGATCGAGAAGCGGGGCGTGATGCCCAGGTGCCGCCGCGCCAGCACCAGGCCGCCAGCCAGCAGGAACAGGTCCGAGGCCACCGCGGTGGCGGCGGCCGCCACGATGCCCAGCGACGGGACCAGCGCCACGTTCAGTGCCAGGTTCAGTGCCAGCGCCATCAGGCCCAGGTTCAATGCGCTTCGCTGGCGCCCTGCGGCGATCAGCATGAATCCCAGCAGACCGCTGATCGCGGCCAGCGGCGCGCCGGTGAACAGCAGCCGCAGCGGGTCCGCGGCGTGCTCGAAGCTCTGGCCGCCGGCCAGCTCCACGATCTGCGGGGCCAGGATCGCCCCGCCCACCGCCACGGCCAGCCCCAGCGCGGTGAACAGGTCGGCCGTGGCGTCGATCGTGCGCACCGCCAGCTCACGGTTCTCGGTCAGGTAGCGCGACATCAGCGGGAACACGGAGGTCATGACGATGGCGGGAAACACACCGACCAACTCCACCACCCGGTAGGCCAGCGAGTACGCCCCCACGTCCTCGAAGTCCCGGAACAGCGAGATCAGCACCGTGTCCGCCCGGAAGTAGATCTCGTTCACCGCCAGCGTCAGCCCCACGGGGATGGCGGCCACCACCAGCGGCCGGACCCGCGCCCAGTCCCAGCTGGGCCGGATGGTCACCACGTCGCGGCTGAAGAACCAGATCAGGGCGAGCGTGACCGCTGCGCCAACCCCGGTGGTGGCCACGACCACGTAGAAGCCCAGGTCCGCGAGCACCGCGGCCACCAGCGCCAGGAACGTGCACACGCGCCCGGTCACGTCGGCGATCACGGGCTTGGTCATGGCCAGCCGGGCCTGGAACACCGCCACGATCGAGCCGCTGAGCAGACCGAGCACGAACGGCGCCCCCGCGATCACGATGGCCAGCCGCACGGTGCGGTCGTAGGGCAGCACCAGGCTGACCAGCACCGCCACGACCAGCACCACCAGCGACAGCGCCAGGCGCAGCAGCAGGGTGGTGCTGACCAGCTCGCTCGCCCGTTCGGGCCGGCGGCTGATCTCGCGCACGGTCACGGTCAGCAGGCCCGCGTCGGCCAGCACCCCGAACGTCTGCAGGAACGTCAGGGCCAGGGCCATCCGGCCGTAGCCGGCCACGCCGAGGTAGCGGGTGGTGATGGCGATCGACGCCACGCCGACGGCCATCACCGCGAGCTTGCCCGCCAACTGTACGGACGTGTTGTGCACCACCCGCCGGCCCAGGGTGGCCGGCCGTGCGGGGCCGGCCGGGCTCACCGGCGTGCGGCGAGGTCCTGCTCGGTGGCGGCGTCGGCCTCCAGCCGGGCCGCGGGCGGGCGCAGGAGGGCCCAGGGGCGGTTGCGCTCGGACAGGCGATACCGCAGCAGCACGCCCAGCGTGTCGAGGCCGTACTTGACGCTGGCCCCGAACGACACGCTGGATGCCTCGAGGAAGTAGCGGGTGGGGATCGGCAGCTCGATCACGCGCGCCCGGCGGGCCACGATCTGGGCGAAGATCTGCTGGTCGAACACGAACTCGTCGGCGTTGCGCAGGAAAGCCACCGAGCGCAGGAAGTCCGTCGAGAAGGCGCGGTAGCCGGTGTGGTACTCCGAGTAGCCGCGGCGGAAGGCGGCGTTCTCCAGCGCGGTCAGGAAGCGGTTGCCCACCCACTTCCAGCGCGGCATGCCGCCGGCCACGGCCTCGTCCTCCAGCAGCCGGGAGCCGATCACCACGTCGGCGATGCCCGCCTCGATCGGCTTGACCATGTCGGCCACCAGCGCCGGGTCGTACTGGTTGTCGGCGTGCACCATGACCACGGCGTCGGCGCCGTCGAGGATGGCGCGCACGTAACACGTCTTCTGGTTGGCGCCGTAGCCGCGGTTGGCCGGGTGGCGCAGCACCTCGAGCCCGGCCGCCAAGGCCACGTCGGTCGTGTCGTCGGGGCTGAAGTCGTCCACGAGCAGCGCGCGGTCGGCGCTGCCGACCGGCATCGACTCGGCCACCTCGGGGATCGTGGCCGCGGCGCGGTAGGCGGGCAGCACCACGTGCACCTTGAAGTCGCCGTCGCGCTCGCTCATCAGCGGCTGCTCGGGCTTGCGCACCTCGGCCTTGTGGGCGATCACCACGCGTTCGTCGCGCAGCGACAGCGAGACCTTGTGGCGGCTGCCGGGCATGCGCGAGGCCAGCGTGGCCACCGAGCCCACCGGGCCGCCGCGCTCGGCCAGCCCCTTGAGCCAGTAGCGCAGCTCGAACGAGCGCACCAGGGGCCTGTCGGAGGACACCACCAGGCCGCGGCCGGAGATCAGCTCCAGCAGCGTGGAGTGCGGGAACAGGAAGGTGTGCGCGGGCACGTAGCCCCACCAGCGCGAGCCCGCCGCGCGCGCGGTCGGCGAGGCGGGGTCCGGGGTGATGATGCACAGCACACCCCCGGGCGCCAGCAGCCGCTGGCAGGCGTCAAGCGCGCCCAGCGGGTCGTCCAGGTGCTCGAGCACGTCGGCCAGCACCACGACCTCGAAGGTGCCGGTGGACGGGTCGGCCTCGAGCTCGGCCAGCGTCTGCTCGCGCACGTCGAGGCCGAGCCGGTCGCGGGCGTGCGCGGCGGCCGAGGCGGACAGCTCCAGGCCCAGGGTGTCGAAGCCCAGCTGCCGTGCCTCGGCCAGCAGCAGCCCGTGCCCGCAGCCCACGTCCAGCAGGCGGCCCGAGCGTACGTGCGCCCGGACGTCGTCCAGGACACGGCGGGCGGTGGCGCGCCGGCCTTCCTCCTCGGACAGGTAGTCGTCGTCCTGCATGTGGCGGTAGATGTCGGTCAGCTCGCTGCCGCCGGGCAGCGTGGGCTGGTGCACCGTCCCGCAGTCGCGGCAGCGCAGAAGATCGCCGTGCTGGCCCAGGCCGTGATTGGTGGGCACGAACGAGTCCGGCGTCGGCCCGGCACCCGACCCGCGGTACCGGAGCTCGAGCGTGCCGGCGCAGATTGAGCAGGTACTGGCAGCCACGTGGGTGCCGGAGGTTACTCGTACACTGCTGCCCGTGCCCGACCCCTGGATGTCCGTGATCGTCCCTGCTTTCAACGAGGAACGGGCGATCGGCCAGACCGTCCGGACGCTGGACGAATGGCTGCGCGAGCGCCCGGGGACCCACGAGATCATCGTGGTCGACAACGCCAGTACCGACGGCACCGCGGCCATCCTGGACGGCCTGGGCCACATCGACTCGCTGCGGGTGCTGACCAACGCCGCGAACATGGGCAAGGGCCACTCCCTGCGGCGCGGCATGCTCGAGGCCACCGGCACGCTGCGGCTGCACTGCGACGCCGACTGCGCCACCTCCCTGCCCTCGCTGGACGACATGGTCGAGGCGGTGCAGGAGGTCGACGTGGTGGTGGGCTCGAGGCTGGGACCGGGGGCGACCGTGCTGCGCAAGCAACCGCTGAGGCGGAGGATCGTGGGCCGGAGCTTCCAGCAGCTCTGCCGGCTGATGCTGTCGGAGCCGACCAAGGACCTGTACTGCGGCTTCAAGCTGTGGCGGGCCGACGCCGCCGTGCAGACGTTCTCCCGCATCCGGATGGAGGGCTGGGTGTTCGACGCCGAGGCGCTGGCCATGGCCCGCAGCCTGGGCTACTCGATCCGCGAGATGGGCATCCACTGGGCTGACCGCGAGGGCTCGCGCCTGAGCATGGCCAGGGTGCTGGGCCCGGTCCTGGTGGAGCTGGTGGGCGCCCGCCGTCACGTACGGCGCCAGACCCGGGGCCGCGACGTGCGCTCGGCCGCCGAGCCCGAGACGGCGCCGCGCGGGCTGTGACCCCGGCCTCCGGGCCGCGCATGAGGCCCCAGCCGCACGAGGTGCTCGTGGCGGTCGTGCTGCTGGCGCTGGCCTTCGCACCGCTGGTGGGCCTGCTGATCCGCGCGCGCACGAACGGGGGCGTGGTCACCGGCGGCGACGGGTTCCTGGTGGCCGACCCGCTGCAGTACCTGACCTGGCTGCGCGAGGCGTCGCACACGATCGCCGTCGAGAACCTGTACGACCTGCGTGGCGGCCCGCACTCGTTCGTGCACCCTGGCGTGGTGGCGGCCGGGCTGCTGCACCTGGCCGGGCTGGGGCTGGTGGCCTCCTACGCCGTGTTCAAGCCGGTGGCCGTGGTGGCGCTCGTGGCCGGGGCGGCGGCCATCTGCCGGCGGTTCCTGGAGCGCCCGTCCGACCAGGCCCTTGCGCTGGTCCTGGCCGTGTTCTTCGCGTCGCCCCTGGCGGCGCTGGTGGGCTGGGCCGGCATCGGCGACCAGGGCACCAAGTACGAGTTCGACTTCGTCTCGGGCGAGCTGTGGTCGGGCACCTACCTGTGGGGCTACGTCTTCACCGGCATCGCCGTCGGGCTGATGCCCCTGGCCCTGCTGGCCTACGAGCGCGGCCGCGCCAGCGGCGGCCGCCGGTGGCTGGCCGCGTGCGCGGGAGCCGGCCTGCTGAGCGCGTGGCTGCAGCCCTGGCAGGGCATCACGCTGGTGCTGATCCTGGTGGCCGCCGAGCTGGTGTGCGTGCGCCGCGGCCACCGGCTGCGGGACGCGGTTGCCGACCTGATCGGGCCGGTGGTGGCGGTGGCCGTGCCGCTGACCTACTACCTGGCGCTGTCGAAGCTGGACGAGTCGTGGACGCTGGCCGGGCAGGTCAACGACTTCCCGCGCTGGCCCTGGTACGTGACGGTGCTTGGCCTGGCCCCGCTGGCCCTGCCGGCGCTCTTCGCCTATCGGTTGCCGGCGCCCGACTGGGGCGCGATCGCCCTGCGCGTCTGGCCGCTGGCCGGGCTCGTGGTCTTCTACCAGCCGCTGGGCACGTTCCCGTTCCACGCCTTCCAGGGGCTGACGATCCCGCTGTCGGTGATGGCGCTGATGGCCGTGCGCCACGCGCTGGGCGACCGCCGCCTGAGCCCGGTCGCGGCGGTGGCCGCCGTGCTGGTCCTGTGCGTGGTGGGCACGGCCTACCGGGCCAACGAGCTGCGCGAGGCGGTGGTGCTCGAGCGCCAGCCGTTCCTCCTGGACCCGGGCGAGCGCGACGCGCTGCGGTACATGGAGGCGGCCGACGGCAGGGGCGGTGTCCTGACCCCCGTGTACAGCGGCATCGTGGTGCCGGCCTACACCGGCCGCGAGACCTGGATCGGCGCCGGCTCGTGGACGCCCGACTTCGAGCGCCGCCGGCAGCTGACCGAGGAGCTGTTCGGCGGCCGGATGCCCGCGCGCCGGGCTCGCGCCGTGGTCCGCCGCTCGGGCGCCCGCTTTCTGTACGTGGACTGCCACGGGCGCGGGGACATCGGCCCAAGCGTGCGCGCGTTCACCGATCCACCCAGGCGGTTCGAGTGCGCATCGGTGTATCGCGTCCGGTGATCACGGTCTAGCCTCCCGTCGATGCCAACCCCGGATGGAGACGGGCGCGTCACGCGAGCGCAGGCGGCGCGCGAGATGCTGGGCACCGACACCGGCCGCGCCGCCGGCATGGCCACGGCGGTCATCGCCACCAACATCCTGGCGCTGGCCTTCACCGTGGTGTTCGCCCGCATCCTGGGGGCCGAGGACTACGGCTCGCTGGCC
>DASQLM010000340.1:0-9171 GCA_035630015.1 Thermoleophilaceae bacterium
TACCCCCAGCGGGATTCGAACCCGCGATCTCCGCCTTGAAAGGGCGGCGTCCTGACCGCTAGACCATGGGGGCGCGCAGGTCAGTCTAAGCCGGGCCCGGTCTAGCATGGCCGGGCCCCCGTAGCTCAGTTGGTCAGAGCGGCGGCCTTTTAAGCCGCGCGGCGCGAGTTCGAGTCTCGCCGGGGGCATTGCGCTTATGGTCTGAGCAAGAGACAACGAGGGGGTCGGTATGAGGGCCTGGGCAGCGGGGTGTGCCGCGATCTGCGCGGTGTTGGTGTTGGGAACGGTCCCGACCGCCGGGGCCGATTCCAGCGCGCGTTCAGCCAAGGCGTGCGGCTCGATCTACTACTCGGTCACCAAGGTGACGTTCTCGGTGCGAGCCAAGAACGTGGGCTGCTCCAAGGCGCGGCGGGTGATCCGCTCCTATCTGGGGAAGGCAAGGCGCGGCGACTGCACAGGCAATGCCTGTCACACGAGAGCCCGCGGCTACGCGTGCTCGTCCAACACCGCCGGAGATGAACGACGCACCGGGATCAGCACGACCTGCAAGCGTGGCCGGGCAGTGGTTCGAACGCTGCGTCGTGACTGAGGACGGCTCGGCAACATACTAGAGCGTTCCCTCTAGTATTTGGCCCATGAGCGACTCCCCCACCATCTACGAACAGCTCCTGGCCGAGGGCAGCGCCCCCGGCGCACCGCGCCTGGTGCACACCGAGCGCCGCGGCGACCGGGCCGTGGTCACCCTGGACGACCCCGAGCGGCTGAACCCCCTGAGCGCCGCGCTGGTGCTGCAGCTCAAGCGGGCCCTGACCGAGCTGGCGGCCGAGCCGGAGATCCGCACCGTGGTGCTGACGGGCGCCGGGCGCGGGTTCAGCACGGGCGGCGACCTGCGGATGATGGCCAAGGCCGAGGACCACCTGGGCGACACGCCCGGCAGCACCGACATCTGGCGCTGGATCCGCAACGAGTTCGGCGGCGTGGTGCGCCTGATCGCGCGCACCGACAAGGCCTTCGTGGCCGCGCTGAACGGGCCGGCCGCCGGCGTGGGGCTGGCATGGGCGCTGACCTGTGACGTGGCCATCGCCTCCGAGGACGCCGTGATCGTCCCGGCCTTCGGACGGCTCGGCCTCCTGCCCGAGGTAGGCACCAGCTGGGCCCTGACGCGGGCGCTGGGCTACCAGGGCGCGTTCCGGTACTTCGCCTCGGGCGAGCACCTGGACGCGCGGCGGGCGCTGGAGGCCGGCCTGGTCCAGGAGCTGGTGCCGGCCGGCGAGCTGATGGCGGCCGCCGACGCCTGGTGCGACCGGATCGGCGCCCTGCCCGCGCACGCGGTGGCCATGGCCAAGCCGCTACTGCGCGCCGCGGCGGACGCGTCCTGGGACGGATCGCTGGCCATGGAGGAGTTCGCCGAGCCGAACTGCTTCACCACCTCCGTGTTCAAGGACACGGTGCGCGCCATGGCCGGGGCGGGGGAAGCCGCGTGAGCCCCAACGCCGAGATCGTGCTCGCGGTGATCCGGGCCATCGAGCAGCGCGATGCCGAGACCATGCTGCGCCTCTTTCACGACGAGGTGGAGCTCCACGAGGCCCCGTCCCTGCCCTACGGCGGCGCGACGGTCGGCAAGCAGCAGCTCGGCGAGCAGCTCGAACGCCACCCCGAGCGAACCTGGCTGGGCACCTGGGGCCCGCTGCAGCCGACCGAGGCCGAGCGCAGGATGGACGCCCGCGTGATCGGCGAGCACGGCGACCAGGTCACCGTGACCTACACCCAGCGCGCGGTCAGCCGCTCAGGTGAGCGCTTCGAGGCCCCGGTCGTGGCGCTCTACCGCATCCGCGACGGCAGGTTCGCCTGGGCGCGGATGTTCCATTACGACACGGCCGCGGTCCTGGGCTTCCTCGAACGCGCCGCCGGCGACGTCACGGACCCTGGTCGACCACGGCCGCGATAGCCCGCGCGAGGTCGCCCCGCAGCCCCCGCGGCAGCGGCTCGCGGGCGATCATGTGGCGGCGCACCGCCCCGTAGGGCAGATCAAAGACGGCCAGCAGCACCCGGTCCAGCGCCGCCCGCGAGGCCCGGCCGTACAGCCCTCGGGCCAAGTCCACGACGGCCCGCTCGACCGGCCGGTTGAGCTGCTCCAGCTCCTCGGCCAGTGCCCCCGTGGGCGCCGCGCGGACCAGGTCGTCGTGGCGGAAGGCCACCAGCAGCTGGGCGTCCGCCGGCTCGGCGGCGCAGAAGTCGAGGATCGACAGGCCGCCGGCCAGCACGGCATCGCGGGGCGGGAGTCCTTCGGTGACCGCGAAGAACGCGGCCTGCGAGCGCTGCACGCCCCGGATCCACAGCCGCGCCACCAGCTCGTCGCGCGACCCGAACCGGTGGTAGATCGTGCCCGACGGCGCACCGCTGGTCTGGGCGATGGCCTCGACGGTGGCCGCCCGCGCGCCCTGGCCCAGGAGCAGGTCCCGCGCGGCGTCGAGCATCGTGTCCGTGTCGTGCAGGGCCGGCCGCGGCACGGGGCAATACTAGGGCGCACGATCCAATTGCATGCAACACGCCCAGCGGGGCGGGAGGCGAGGATGCCGAGGACGCAGGGAGGGCATAGGGCGAGAGCCCATGCCCGACTGAGGACAAAGGCAGCCGACGCCTATCGCGCCGCCGGTCCTAGTGGCGGAAGTGGCGGCGCGAGGTGAAGACCATGGCGACGCCCGCCGCGTCACAGGCCTCGATGACCTCGATGTCGCGCTTGGACCCGCCGGGCTGGATCACGGCCTTGACCCCGGCGTCGAGGCCCAGCTGGGGGCCGTCGGCGAACGGGAAGAAGGCATCCGAGGCCATGACCGCGCCGTCCAGCGCGAGCCCGGCGGCGCCGGCCTTGTCGATGGCCAGGCGCACCGAGTCGACGCGGCTCATCTGACCCGCGCCGATGCCGCTGGTGCCCAGGTCGCGGGCCAGCACGATGGCGTTGGAGCGCACGTGCTTGCACACGCGCCACGCGAACAGCAACTCGCCCCACTCGGACTCGCCGGGCTTGCGCTGGGTGACCACCTGCATCTCGTCGCGCGCCTGTCCGTCGGCGTCGCGGTCCTGCACCAGCAGCCCGCCGCGCACGCGCTTGCTGTCGTGCTCGGTCACGCCCGGACGGCGGCGCTCCGCGTCGTCGAGAATGCGGATGTTCTCCTTGCGCTGGAGGATGTCCAGCGCGCCGTCCTCGAACCCGGGCGCGAACACCAGCTCCACGAACATGGCGTTCAGGGCCTCGGCCAGCTCGGCGCTGACCGGGCGGTTGAAGCACATGACACCGCCGTAGGCGCTGACGCTGTCGGTGGCCAGGGCGCGCTGGAACGCCTCGGCCACGGTGGCCCCCACGGCCGCGCCGCACGGGTTGTTGTGCTTGATGATGACCGCGGCCGGGAGCTCGAACTCGTCGACCAGCTTCCGGCCCGAGTCCAGGTCGAGCAGGTTGTTGAACGACAGCTCCTTGCCGTGGACCTTGGAGACCATGGACAGCAGGTGCGTGCGCGCGCCGGCGTCCATGTAGTACGCCGCCCGCTGGTGGGGGTTCTCGCCGTAGGAGAGGTCCAGCACCTTGGTGTACGAGCGGCTGTCCTGGACGGGGAAGTCGTCCTCGCGTTCTGCGAACCAGCGCGAGATGGCCGCGTCGTAGCGGGCGGTGTAGGAGAACGCCTCCAGCGCCAGGGACTCGCGCGTGCGTGCCTCGAGCCTGCCGCCGGAGCGGCGCAGCTCCTCGAGCACCGCGTCGTAGGACTCGGGGGAGGTGACCACCGCGGCGAACTGGTGGTTCTTGGCGGCGGCCCGGATGAGCGTGGGACCGCCGATGTCGATGTTCTCGATGACCTCCTCGTCCGGCACGCCGCGGCCGCCCGCCACGCGCTCGAACGGGTAGAGGTTCACGCACACCAGGTCGATCGGCTCGACGGCCTGCTCGCGCAGCACCTCGACGTGCTCGGGGTTCGACCGCACCGCCAGCAGGCCCGCGTAGATCTTCGGGTGCAGCGTCTTGACGCGCCCGTCCATGACCTCGGGGAAGCCCGTGTAATCCTCGACCGCCCGGGTCTCGACCCCGGCCTCGGCCAGCGACCGGGCGGTGCCCCCCGTGGACACGATCTCGACGCCGAGGTCGGCCAGGCCCTTGGCGAAGTCGACCAGCCCGCGCTTGTCCGAGACCGAAAGGATGGCGCGCCGCACCTGCACGCCGGCGGGCGGGACCAGATCCTGGATCTCGCCCGGCTCAGGCGTCGTGCTCATCGATGTTCACCAGCCTCGGGTTGTGCTCGTCGACGGACACCGCGCCGGACGCGATCAGCCTGACCGCGCGGGGCAGCAGGCGGTGCTCGACCGCGTGTACCTGGGCCTCGATCGCCTCGATGTCGCGAGCATACGGAAGCTCGAACGCCTCCTGCAGGATCACGGACCCGCTGTCCACGCCCTCGTCGACGAAGTGCACGGTGACGCCGATGACGCGAACCCCGTAGTCCAGCGCCTGCCGGATGGCCCCGACCCCCGCGAACGCCGGCAGCAGGGACGGGTGCACGTTGATGATCCGGCCCTCGAACCTCTGGATGAACGGACCGCCGAGGATCTCCATGAACCCGGCCAGCACGAGCAGGTCGATGTCGTGGTCGTCCAGCCAGTTGCCCATCGCCGCATCACGCGCGTCGCGGTCGGGATGGTCGGACTTGTCGAAGGCGGCCGCTTCGATCCCGGCGGCCGCCGCGCGCTCCAGGCCCCGGGCGTCGGCGCGGCTGGAGCCGACGCACACGACGTCGATCCCGTCGTCCAGCAGCGCCTGCAGGTTGGTGCCCTCCCCGGACACGAGGACGCCCACCCGGAAGGACACTACGCCGCCGTTTGCAGAACCGGGTACGGCCCGGACGTGGTCGAGATCTGGCCCGCCTCGATCAGCTCGTCGACCCGCGCGAGGATGTCGGCCCGGCGCATGTGCGACGAGGTGCCGTAGGCGGGCAGGCCGTCGTAGGAGTTTCGCTTGATCTTCTTGCTCTGCGAGCCGTGCAGGATCTCGGCGCAGGTGGTCCGCCCCACCGCGGGCTGCGCGGCCTTGGCCACGGACAGGATCGCGTCGTCGAGATCGGCCACCGCCTCGAGCGACGGCGGCGGCAGCTCGGGCACCAGCCCGGCATCGCACACGTCACAGCAGGGCGCCCCCTCGGGCCGCGCCACGGCGCCCACCTCGTCGCCGAAGTGGCGCAGGATGGTCTGGCGCCGGCATGTCTCGCCCTCGGTGTAGGCCCAGATCTCCCGGTACTGGCGCCAGCGGGCCTTGGCGCCCTCCTCGACCGACACCCGGCACGCCCCCGCCGCGCGGGCGTCGAACCCGGCGGGGTTGAGCCGGCCGGCCACCTGGTCGGGCGACGACGGCGTGGGCTTGATCACCCCTGCGCGCGTGAGGTGGCCCAGCAGCGCGCGCAGGCGGTCGAAGCCGCCCCCCGCGATGCCGGCCAGCTCGCGCGTGTCCATGCGGTAGCGCCCGTCGCCGTCGGCCACCCCCATCAGCCGGTCGGCCAGCGCGGCCGGCAGCTGGGGGTCGACCTCCTCGCGCTTGATGAAGTGCACGTGCAGCGCCTTGTCGCGGTTCTCGGCCAGCAGCAGCGCCCGGGCGGGCAGCCCGTCGCGGCCCGCGCGGCCGGCCTCCTGGTAGTAGGCCTCGAGCGAGGACGGCACGCTGGCGTGCAGCACCGTGCGCACGTTCGCCTTGTCGACGCCCATGCCGAAGGCGTTGGTGGCCACGATTACGCGCACCTCGTCGGTGAGGAAGCGGCGCTGGACGGCTGCGCGCTGCTCCCGGGCCAGGCCCGCGTGGTAGGCCTCGGCGGGCTCGCCCAAACGGTCGGTGAGCATGTCCGCGATCTCCTCCGCGCCCGCCCGCGTGCCCGCGTAGACGATGGCCGGGAGCGCGTCCTCGGCCTCCAGCGCCTCGGCGATGAGCGGCCGCTTCTCGTGCGGGGCCGGGCGCGCGACTGCGAACGACAGGTTCGGGCGGTCGAAGCCGGTGGCCACCTTCAGCGGCTCGCGCAGGCCGAGCCGGCGGACGATGTCCACCGCCACCTGGGGCGTGGCGGTGGCCGTGGAGGCCACGATGGCCTTGGCCTCGAGGTGCCGGGCGGCGTCGGCCAGGCGAAAGTAGTCGGGCCGGAAGTCGTGGCCCCACTGCGACACGCAGTGGGCCTCGTCGACCACGAACAGCCCGATGTCGACCGAGCGCATCCGGTCCAGAAAACCGGGCGAGGCGAACCGCTCGGGCGACACGTACAGCAGCCGCAGCGAGCCGTCGGCCGCCCGCTGCATCACGCCGGCGTTGGTGGCCTGGTCCTGCTGGGCGTTGACCAGCGCCACCTGGTCGGCCACGCCACGCGCGTGGAGGGCCTCGACCTGGTCCTGCATGAGCGCGACGAGTGGCGAGACCACGACCGTCAGGTCGTGGCGCATGAGGCCCGGCAGCTGGTAGCAGAGCGACTTGCCCGAGCCGGTGGGCATGACCACCAGCACGTCGCGATCGGCCAGTGCCGCCTCGCACGCCTCGCGCTGTCCGGCGCGGAAGCCGGAGAAGCCGAAACGCTCCTGGAGTGCCGTCTCGAGGTTCATCGGGACGGCCACAGTAGCGCCGGACCCGGCCGGTCCGGGCGCAGTGTTGCGGCCCTTTTCGCGGAACGTGCGGGGGTTGTTACGTACGTAGGACGGCGAGCTCTTCGAGCGCGAACTTGCCGTTCGCGGTGTCGCTGCGCTCCAGCGGGTAGTTGCCCGAGAAGCAGGCGTCGCAGTGGGTGCCGGCCTCGCCCCGGATGGCCTCGTACACGCCCTCCAGCGACAGGTAGGCGATCGAGTCGCACTCCAGCTCCACGGCGATCTCGTCCACCGTGCGGCCGTGGGCCACCATCTCCTGCTTGGTGGACATGTCCACGCCGTAGTGGCACGGGTAGCGGATCGGCGGCGCGGAGATGCGCATGTGCACCTCGAGCGCGCCCGCGCCGCGCAGCATCGAGACGATCTGGCGGGTGGTGTTGCCGCGCACGATCGAGTCGTCGACCACCACCAGGCGCTTGCCCTCCACCACCTCGCGCAGCGGGTTGAACTTCATCCGCAGGCCGTGCTTGCGCAGCTGGTCGCCGGGCTGGATGAAGGTGCGGGCCACGTAGCGGTTCTTGACCAGCCCTTCGTCGCGCGGGATGCCCGAGGCCTTCGAGTAGCCCGCGGCCGCCGGGGTGCCCGAGTCGGGCACCGCGATGACCACGTCGGCCTCGACGGGCGACTCGCGCCAGAGAATTTCACCCATCTTGCGGCGGGAGACCTGGGTGCGGTTGCCCTCCAATATCGAGTCCGGGCGGGCGAAGTAGATGTGCTCGAAGACGCAGAACGCCTTACGTGGGGAGTCGACGACCTGCTTGGTCGCGATGCCGCGCTCACCGAGCGAGATCATCTCGCCGGGCAGCACCTCGCGCACCAGCTCGGCCCCGATGATGTCGAAGGCGCACGACTCGGAGGCCACGCAGTAGCGGTCGCCCAGCCGCCCCAGCGACATCGGGCGCAGCCCGGCGCCGTCGCGGAAGGCCACCACGGAGTCCTGGGTCATGACCACGGTGGAGAAGGCCCCCTCCAGGCGCGGCAGCACGTCGGCCACCGCCTCCTCGATGGTGTCCGCCTCGTGCGTGGACAGCAGCGCGGCGATGATCTCCGAGTCCGAGGTGGAGCGGAAGCGCACCCCCTTGTCGGTGAGCTCGGAGTGCAGCTCGACGGCGTTGATGAGGTTGCCGTTGTGGGCCAGCGCCACCTGACGGAGGTCCGAGCGGTAGACCGGCTGGGCGTTCTCCCAGGCCGATGAGCCGGTGGTGGAGTAGCGCACGTGGCCCACGGCCATGTCGCCGGTGAGCGCCTGGAGCTTGCTCTCGTCGAAGACCTGGGACACCAGGCCGACGTCGCGCACGGTCATGATGTGCCCGCCCTCGCTGACGGCGATCCCGGCCGACTCCTGCCCCCGGTGCTGCAGCGCGTAGAGCGCGAAGTAGGACAGTCGGGAGACCTCGCTCTCGGGCGCGTATACGCCGAAGACGCCGCATTCGTCGCGCGGTCCGTCGCGGTGGTCCATGGGCGCCGAGGACACTCCGGTTGAGAGTAACAGCGGGGGTGGATCACGCCCGCTGGGCGAACGTTGCGTGCTTTACAGAACGTGCTGCTCAGGGGTTACGGAAGCGGGGGCCCGTCGCGGCCAGATTGGTGGAAGCAGCAACTTCCCCCCAACCACCAAGGAGCCCCACCATGCGAAGCATCCTGAACAAGCGCCCCTCAGTCGCATCCGTCCTGGCCCTCATCGCCCTGTTCGCGGCGCTGGGCGGCACCAGCTACGCCGCCGCCACCATCAGCGGCAAGCAGGTCAAGAACGGCACCCTGACCGGCAAGGACATCAAGAACAACTCGGTCGGCGGACTGGACGTCAAGGAGTCCAAGCTCGGCCAGGTGCCCAAGGCGGCCAAGGCCCTGCAGGCCGACAAGGCGGCACAGGCCGACAACGCCACGCAGGCCCAGAAGGCCACCACGGCGGACTCCGCCACCAAGGCCGACTCGGCTGACACGGTGAAGGACAACTCCATCACCGGAGGCAAGGTCGCCGACCGCTCGCTGGGCGCCGTCGACATCGCAATCGCCAACGGCAGCCCGACGGCGAACCTGCCGTCGGTCCCCGCGAACGACTGCAACTACGTGCTGGTCCCGGCGGGCACGAACCTGACCGGTGCGACCGTGTCGGTCAGCGCCCGGGACGGCGCCCTGTGGGCCAACGGCGGGCTCAGCCTGCACGCCGCGAAGTCCAACGTGCAGACCTCGTTCCGGCTCGTGGCCTGCAACATGACCGCGGCCGCGATCGATCCCCCGGCCGCAGCGTTCGACTACACCGCGATCCGGTAGCCGTCAGAGGCTCATCACGCAAAGGCGGGCGCCAGGGTTTCCCTGGCGCCCGTCAGTGCGTTCAGGGCCCAGCGCAGGTCCCCGATCCGCAGCTCGTCGCCGCCGACCGTGCCGATCAGCTCGTAGTCGGCGTCCAGCGCCTCGACCGCGGCGGGGGCGCCGGAGACCACGAAGCGCCCCACGCCCTCCCCGAACAGGTCGTCGATCCCGCCGACCGCGGCGCCCACGCCGCCGGCCACG
>DASQLM010000341.1:0-3824 GCA_035630015.1 Thermoleophilaceae bacterium
TTGCAGGTACACGAGGATCCCCATCAGCGCGGTCATCACCAACGACCAGAACAGTACCCGCCGGAAGATGTCCCCCTCCTTCCCGGCCATCCCGACGGCGGCGGCCCCGATCGCCAGGTTCTGGGGCGAGATCATCTTGCCAAGCACCCCGCCCGAGCTGTTGGCCGCGGCCAGCAGCGTCTGGTCGATGCCGGCCTCCTTGGCCGCCTGCACCTGCAGCGCGCCGAACAGCGCGTTCGAGGACGTGTCCGATCCGGTGATGGCCACGCCAAGCCAGCCGATCACGGGCGAAAGCAGCGCCAGGATGCCGCCCGCGCCGGCGATCCACAGGCCCAGGGTCGAGGTCATCCCGCTCAGGTTCATCACGTACGCCAGGCCCAGCACGGCCATGACGGTCACGATCGCCAGCGTCAGCTGCTTCAGCGTCGCGCCGTAGGTGCGCACCGCGTCGCGGAGAGGCACCTTGATCGCCAGCACGGTCAGCAGGCCGCAGAACAGGACCACGGTACCCGGCGTGTCCCAGAACGAGAACTGGAACGTCTGGGCGCTGGGCGCCTCGCCGTCTGCGCCCACCACGTCAAGGCCCGGCCAGTCGAAGCCGTTCGGCGTCTTCTCCTCGGTGCCGAAGCCGGTGCCGCCGGAGAACTCGAACAGGAACTGCTCGACCGGGTCGACCAGCTTCGCGATGGCGAAGACGGCGACGATGATGATGTAGGGGGCGAACGCCTCGAGTCGCTCCCGCGGCGTGTCGGTCTCCTGGTCGCGCAGGCGCACGCTGCGCTCCAGCGACGGGTTGTGGCCCTCGGCGCCGGCCACGGCGGGCGTGGGCCCCGCATCGGTGTCGCTCAGCAGCGGCTCGCCCGGCGACCACAGCCGCAGGAAGCCCACCAGCACGCCGGTGGAGAACAGCGCGGCGATGATGTCGGTCAGCTCCACCGAGATGTAGGTCGCGCACACGAACTGGGCCACGGCGAAGGAGACGCCGGCCACGATGGCGGCGGGCCAGGTCTGGCGCACGCCGCGGCCGCCGTCGACCACGCCCACGAGGATCAGCGGCACGATCAGCGCCAGGAAGGGGGTCTGCAGGCCGACCATGGCGCCCAGGTCGCTGATGGGGATGTCGGTCTGCGCCGACAGGGTCACGATCGGCGTGGCGATCGAGCCGAAGGCCACCGGCGCCGTGTTGCCGATCAGCGACAGGGCGACCGCCTTCAGCGGCTGGAAGCCCAGCGCCAGCAGCATCACCGAGGTGATGGCCACGGGGGTGCCGAAGCCGGCCAGGCCCTCGATCAGCGCGCCGAAGGAGAAGGCGATGATGATCGCCTGGATCCGCTTGTCGTCGGAGATGGACGCGAACGCGCGCCGCAGCACCGCGAAGTGACCCGTGCTCTCGGTCATGTTGTAGATCCAGACCGCGTTGATCACGATCCACATGATCGGGAACAGGCCGAATGCGGCACCCTCGAGGCCCATGTTCAGCGCCTGCCCCACGGGCACGCTGTAGACGGCGATGGCCACCAACAGCGACACGACCAGGGATGCGATGCCCGCCTTCCAGGCGGTGACCTTGAAGCCGCCCAGCATCACGAACAGCGTGAGCAGCGGCAACGCGGCGAAGATGGCGCTGAGCCCCAGGGAGTCACCCACGGGGTCGAAGACCTGCTCGTACATCCCTCTCTCCCTCCTCGGACCTCTCCTTGGGCCGCCAGTGCCCGAAAAGTCAGACTTGGAAACTCAGCCGGACTCGAGCGCCTTGCGCAGCTCGCTGCGCCCGGCGCGGGAGACGCGGTCGCGGCCCAGCTCCTTTGCGCGGTACAGGGCCTCGTCGGCCGCCAGCTTCAGAGCGTCCGGATCGAGTGGGAGGGGAGGGGCGGAGGCCACGCCGATGCTCACCGTGACCGGCCACGACTCGCTCCGCGCCGCGGAGCGCAGCTGCTCGCGCAACGCGTCGGCGATCCGCACGCCCGCCTCGTTCTCGCAGTTGGGCAGCAGGATCAGGAACTCGTCGCCGCCGGTGCGAGCCAGCACGTCCACGTCGCGCAGGCTGGCGCCCATCACCTCGGCGGCCAGCGCCAGTGCCTCGTCGCCGGCCGCGTGGCCGTGCTTGTCGTTGATCTCCTTCAGCCCGTCCAGGTCGCAGCCCAGCACCGTCAGCGGCTCGCCGGTGCGCCGCGCGCGCGTGAGCTCGATGCCCAGCCGCTCGTTCAGGCCGCGCCGGTTCAGCACGGCGGTCAGCGGGTCGCGGGCCGCGGTGGCGTCGAGCTCGGCCAACAGCCGGTCCACCTCGCGGGTGACGGCGCGCACCATCAGGCCTGCGGCCGCCATGCCCACCACCACGGTGGCCCAGCGGCCGATGCCCGCGCCCAGCGAGACGTCGCCCCACAGCACGACGGCGTACGCCAGGCCGGCGAACGCGACCTGGCCCAGGCCGACGGCGGCCGGGTAGAAGTAGAACGAGTACATGGCCACCAGCAGGTAGAACACCGGCACGTCGGCCACCCGGCCGTCGCCGGAGTCGGCGGCCAGGCTGATCAGCACCGTGACCATCGCGATCAGCACCTGGCTGACCCAGGCGGGCAGCAGGCTGGGGCGGGCCACCAGCAGCGCACCGAAGGCGATGGCCGCCACGCTGACGCCCAGCAGCGCCGGGGTGCTGTCCCCGCCCGGAACCACGACCACGCCCGTGCCCAGCAGCCCGCAGCCCGCGAGCATCGCCCCGCCGACGCGGCGGCGATAGGCCAGCCCCTGCCGGTGGGGGGCGTGCGGCGAGGGTGGCGGGAAGGGACGATTCATCCGGGGTGCGTTCGGGCGACGGGGGACGTCGGTTCACCCCTAGGGTGACTGATGTGCGCACCGTCTACCTGGGAACCTCCGATTTCGGCGCAACGGTGCTCGAACGAGTGGCCGCTTCGCCCCATCGGCCGCAGCTGGTGCTCTCGCGCCCCGACCGGCCACGCGGGCGGGGCAGGCGCACCCAGGCGCCGCCGGTGGCCGAGCGAGCGCGCGAGCTGGGCATCGACGTGGCCCAGCCCGACGATCTGAACGCCGACGCCACGATCGAGCGGATCGCCGCCGCCCGGCCGGACGCACTGCTGGTGTGCGCCTACGGGGCCATCATCCGCGAGCCGCTGCTGTCGGCCCACGACGCCTACAACGTGCACCCGTCGCTGCTGCCGCGCTGGCGCGGCGCGGCGCCGGTGGAGCGGGCCATCCAGGCGGGCGACGCCCGGACCGGCGTCTGCATCATGCGCCCGGTGGCGGAGCTGGACGCCGGGCCGGTCCACCTCCGCGCCACCGAGACGATCCACCCCGGTGACGACTACGGCAGCCTGGCCCCCCGGCTGGCCGACCTGGGCGGCCGGCTGCTGGTCCAGGCACTCGACCAGCGCCCCGAGCCCGAGCCCCAGGGGCAGGAAGGAGTGACCTACGCGGAGAAGATCGAGCGGGATGAGCGCCAGCTCGACACCAGCCGCACCGCTGCCGAGCTCGAGCGCACCGTGAGGGCGCTGAACCCGCACATCGGCACGTGGGTCGCGGACGCGGAGGATCGCCTCGGCGTGCGCCGGGCCGCCGTGGCTCCGGAGGCCGTCGCCCAGGGCGAGCTTTCGGGCACCGACGGCCGCCTGGTCCTCGGGACCGCCGACGGCTCGCTCGAGCTGCTCGAGGTCCAGCCCCCCGGCAAGCGCGCCATGCCCGCCGCCGACTTCCTCCGTGGTCGTGGCTGAGGACGCCGTGGATCTCGGGCCGGGCTGTCCCGCCTGTGGCGAGCCGTGGCTGCGCGCCACGAACCTGGCCGGGCGCTACCGGTGCGTCAACTGCCTGCA
>DASQLM010000342.1:0-4004 GCA_035630015.1 Thermoleophilaceae bacterium
GAACACGCTCATCAGCGGCTCGGCGAAGATGATGAACAGGGCCGTGATGGCGCCCAGGACCAGCGTGATCAGGAAGAACAGGCTGGAGGCCACGTGGAAGGCCTCCTTCTTCTTGCCCTTCTCCAGCAGCTCGGTGAACACCGGCACGAACGCGCCCTGGAGCGCCGAGTCGGCGAACAGGGCGCGGATCAGGTTGGGCACCTGGAACGCGATCGTGAAGGCCGACATGGCCCCGCTGACGCCGAAGTAGCTGGCGGCCACCACCTCGCGCACCAGGCCGAGCACGCGCGAGAGCCCGGTGGCGATCGAGAAGAACGCGGTGCTGCGCGCCAGCCGCCCGCCCCGCTGGCTCGCGGTCTCGTCGGAAGTCTCGGCGGCCACGACTCGGCTACACTACGCGGCTGCCGCACGGAACTTTCGTCCCGGGCGGCTTCTTTCTGATGGCCAACATCCACTCACAGGTCAAGCGCAATCTGCGCACCGAGCGCGAGCGCCAGGAGAACCGGCACTACTCGTCCTCGGTCAAGACCCACTTCCGCCGCCTGGAAGAGGCCGTGGAGGCCAAGGACGCCGACAAGGCCCAGGCCGAGTACCGCGAGCTGTCCTCGCGCATCGACCGGGCCGCGCGCACCGGCGTGTTCCACAAGAACACCGCCGCCCGCAAGAAGAGCCGCGCCGCGCGGCTCGTCGCCGGCGTCTAGCTCCTCACCGCCTGGCGGCATCTCCGTATCTGGCCTAGGTTGGCCACCGTCCCCCTTTGGGGGATCTACAGGATCGGAGCCGGGTTGAATCACCTCCGCCGCGCCGTAGTGGCGGCCGCGACCGCGGCCTGCGCCTGCTTGCTGTCCGGCTGCGTGGTGATCCAGAACGTGTCCGAGCAGCAGGTCGACGGCGTCGGCCCCGTGCGCGTGACCGTGCAGCTGTGCAGCTCGGGTGACGACGCGGCCTGCGTCGAGCAGGGCCACCCGTCCGGAGGCAACGAGGGGAACGCCGGGGCCGACCAGTCCAGCCCACCGGCGCCCACCCAGCTGCTGATCGGCTTCCGGATCCCGGATGCCTACGCGGCACCGCCGGCGCCGACGTCGGCGGACCATCCCGAGGTGACCTTCACCGCAAGCCCGAGCTATGCGGCGGGGCTGGAGGCGCAGTCGCCTTCCGGCCCCGGCCAGCAGTGGGTCGGCTTCATCTCCTCGACCACGGGCATGGGCAACGGCAGCAAGGCGCCCGGCACCGTCGACGCGATGACGGTGACCGCCGGCTTCGCCGTGCCCGCCGGCGCGCCGCCCTTCAACTACCGGCCCATCGTGGGGGCCCGCTCCGCCGGGTCGGACCCCACGCGTGCCGTCAACTGCAACGAGACCGTCACCTTCAACGGGCAGTCCGCCCCCACGACCTTCTGCGTCGACTCGCCGTCGACCGCGGTCACCGGGGCCAGCGCGCTGGGCACGAACCGACCGGTCGCGGTGCGCGGCCTCGCGCTCACAGCGACCCCGGCGCCGGTGAAGGGGGCCCGCGGCACCCGCGTTCCGGTCCCGTTCACCGCCGTGCTCAGCGGCAACAACGGCTCGGCGGGGCTGTTCACGGTGGCGGGCACGACCACCGTGCCGAACGGCGTGGTGCGCGGGCGGCGGCTGCCGCTGTCGGGCCCCGGCCGCTCACCCGCCCTGGTGCGCGTGAGTGTCCCGCGCTCGACCAGGCCCGGGACCTATCTGGTGAACGCCACGGTCACGCAGGGAGCCCAGACCCGGACGATCACGCGCTCGCTGGTGGTCACCGGCAAGGCCGCAAAGCTCAAGCTGGGGACACGGTTCGGATCCCGCCTCGATCGCCGCGGGCGCTCGGCCGTGACGATCAGCTGCCCCGCGAGTGCCGAGCAGGGCTGCGTGGGGTCGGTCACGCTGAACACCGCGAGCCGGGTGGTGGTGCCGGCGGCCAAGGCCAAGCGGCGGGTCCTGCGGCTGGGCAAGGCGCGCTTCCGGCTGAAGGCCGGCACGAAGGGCACGCTGCGGATCAAGGTCGGGCGCAAGGGCCGGAAGATCCTGCGCACCAAGGGCAAGCTGCGCGTGAAGGCCACGATCGTCACCGGGCGGGGCTCCACGACGGCCCGCGCCGGCCGCTTCTACACGCTGAGGGTGGCGAAGAAGAAGCGCTGACCGGCCGGCGGTAGGGTCGCGCCATGGAGACGCGACTACTGATCGGCGGACAGCAGGTCGACGGCCAGGGACCCTCCTTGGCGGTCGAGAACCCGGCCACGCTGGAGACGGTGGCCGACGTCGGTACGGCCTCGCCCGAGCAGGTGGACGCGGCCGTGGCCGCGGCGGCCGAGGCGTTTCCCGTGTGGTCCGGCACGCCGGCGCTGGAGCGGGGCGAGATGCTGCACGAGGTGGCCACGCGCCTGCGCGCGGCCAAGGACGAGCTGGCCCGGGTGATGACCCTGGAGGGCGGCAAGCCGCTGGTCGAGAACGCCGACGAGGTGGACTGGACCGCGGCCGCGTTCGACTTCTACGCCGAGCTGGGACGGGCGTCCGCGGGCCGGGTGATCCCGCCGATCGAGTCGACACAGCTGGCCCTGGTGACCAAGGAGCCGATGGGCGTCGTGGGCGCCATCGTGCCCTGGAACTACCCGCTGCTGCTGCTGTCCTGGAAGCTCGCCCCCGCCCTGGCCGCGGGCAACACCGTGGTGGCCAAGCCGTCGGAGGTCACGCCGCTGTCCACGCTGATGCTGGCGCCCATGTTCGACCACCTGCCCGCCGGGGCGCTCTCGCTGCTGGCCGGCGCCGGTGACGTGGGCGGCGCCATCGTGGCCGACGAACGGGTGGACTGCGTGGCCTTCACCGGCTCGGTGGCCACCGGCAAGAAGATCGCGTCGGTGTGCGCCGAGCGCGTGGCGCGGATGAACCTGGAGATGGGCGGCAAGGACCCGTTCATCGTGTGCCCCGACGTGGCCGGCGACATCGAGATCGCCGCGCGCGGCGGCGCCTGGGCCGCGTACCTGAACGCCGGCCAGGTGTGCACCTCGGCCGAGCGCTTCTACGTGCACGAGTCGGTCTTCGACGACTACGTGGCGGCCTTTGTGGACCACACCAAGACGCTGAACGTGGGCGATCCGTTCGACTCCGCGACCGACATCGGGCCGATGGTCTCGGCGCCCCAGCGCGACAAGGTGGTGGCCCAGGTGGAGGCCGCGGTGGGCGCGGGCGCCGAGCTCCTGACCGGCGGCGACCGGGCCGGGCACGAGGCCGGCCACTTCTACTCCCCGGCCGTGGTCACGGGCCTGCCCGCCGAGACCGACCTGCTGCGCGAGGAGACCTTCGGCCCCGTCGCCCCGATCGTGCCGGTGAAGTCGCTTGACGAGGCGATCGCGCTGGCCAACGGCACCCGCTTCGGCCTGGGGGCCAACGTCTACACCCGCGATCTGGCGACGGCCGTGCACTGCATGCGCGAGCTGCGCGCCGGCACCGTGTGGATCAACGACCCGCTGACCGACAACGACGCGGGGCCGTTCGGAGGGTTCAAGCAGTCGGGCCTGGGCCGCGAGCTGGGCCAGGAGGGCCTGGAGGCCTTCCAGGAGACCAAGCACGTGCACATGGAGACCAAGATCGAGCGCAAGGAGTGGTGGTACCCCTACGGACCGGCGTAGGTAGGCTGCCGCTGTGACGCAGTTGCCGCTGGGAGGGATCGGCAGGGGGGTGAACAACGCCGCGCGTGGGGCGATCGGCGGCGTGGACCGGTTGATCTCGGCCGTCGAGGGCCTGGCCGAGGGCATCACCTCGATCGAGCGTGAGATGAAGGGCATGCGCCGCGACATACGCGAGGTGATCGGACAGGTCGAGGGCCTGCGCGCGGACCTGTCCGGCTTCGATGACGTCCGCGAGGCCACGGTCTCGATGGACCGCGGCGTCAAGGAGCTCAGCCAGAGTCTGGACGGAGTGAACAACCTCATGGACCGCTACCCGCGGCTGCTGGGCGCCAAGGCCGCTGAGAAGCGCGCCCGCCGCGACGAG
>DASQLM010000343.1:0-5277 GCA_035630015.1 Thermoleophilaceae bacterium
GCACACGAGCCGTGCCGATGACAAAGCCAGGGCACACCAGAACCTACGAGAACGGAGCGGGAGGGATTCGAACCCCCGGACCACTTGCGTGGTCGGCTGCTTTCAAGGCAGCTGCAATAAACCGGACTCTGCCACCGCTCCCGGGCTCGCGACACGATAGAACCGCTGCGTGGATCGCATCTCCGACCGCGTGCACGCCTCGCTGCGGGCCGACATCCTGGCCGGCACGCTGGCGCCCGGCGACGCGGTGCCGTCCGAGCGGCGGCTGGCCGAGGACCTGGGCGTCAACCGTCACGCGGTCCGTGAGGCGCTGAAGCGCCTGGAGCAGGCGGGGCTGGTGACCATCAGCCAGGGCGGCGCCACGCGCGTGCGCGACTGGAGGGACACCGGCGGCCTGGAGATCCTGCTCGACCTGCAGGCGGGCGCCGAGCCGCCGGCGGACGTGGCCCGGTCGGTGCTCGAGCTGCGCGCCAGCGTGGGCGTGGACGCCGCCCGCCGCTGTGCCCAGCGCGCGGACGGGGCCACGCTGGCGCGCGTGGCCGATCTGGCCGAGCGCACGGCGGCCGCCATGGGCGGGGAGGGGCAGGTCGTCGACGACGGCTACGCGGAGCTGTGGCGGGCGGTCGTGCAGGGCTCGGGCAACCTGGCCTACCGGCTGGCGCTGAACTCGCTGATGGAGGCCCTCGCCGCCTACCCCGAGGTCGCGGGGGTGGTGCGCCCGGCGGAGCCGAGGAAGGTCAGGGCGCTGGGCCGCGCGATCGCCGCCGGCGACGCGACGAAGGCCGAGGCGTCCGCGCGGGCGCTGCTCGAGCCGGACATCGACGCCTTCGGCTGACGCCAGTGGGGTGGATGGACCCCGTATAGCGGGGTCGGGCCACACCACCCGCGGGCGAGACCGGGGTTGACACATGTCACGATCAACTGGTACAACCAGTACTGGTTAGACCAGTCACGACCCAACCGGAGGCCGTCCCGTGGAGCAGCTGATCCTCACCGCGATCCCGTTCTTCTTCATCTCGATGGGCCTGGAGGCCCTGGCGCTCCGTCACGCCGCGCACGAGAACGAGGGCGAGGCGGGGCACGTGGGCTACGAGCGCAACGACACGCGCACGAGCCTGGCCATGGGCGTCGGCCACCTGGGCATCGGGGCGGCGTGGAAGCTGGTGATGACCGCCATCTACGCCGGCATCTACCTCCTCAGCCCCTTCAAGTTGCCGACCGAGGCGTGGTGGACGTGGGTGATCCTGTTCTTCGCCGACGACCTGGCCTATTACGCCTACCACCGCGGCCACCACAGGATCCGGCTGTTCTGGGCCACCCACGTGGTGCACCACAGCTCGCAGCACTACAACCTCTCGACCGCGCTGCGCCAGGACTGGACACCGTTCAGCGCCACGCTGTTCTGGATGCCGTCGGCGCTGTTCTTCCCGCCCTGGATGATCTTCCTGGCGCTGGCCTGGAACCTGCTCTACCAGTTCACCCTCCACACCGAGGCGATCGACCGCTACGCGCGGCCGATCGAGTGGATCTTCAACACGCCCAGCCACCACCGGGTGCACCATGGCTCGCAGGAGCAGTACCTGGACCGCAACTACGCGGGCATCCTGATCATCTGGGACCGCATGTTCGGCACCTTCGAGCCCGAGGGCGAGCGGGTGCGCTACGGGCTGACGAAGAACATCGAGACGTTCAACCCGGTGAAGGTGGCCTTCCACGAGTTCGCCTCGCTGTGGCAGGACGTCCGCGACGCACCCACCTGGCGGGCGCGGCTGGGCTACCTGTTCCGCGGCCCCGGCTGGGAGCCTCAGGGCGCGGCGGCGGCCGCGGCGCGGTCCCCGCGCAGCCTGAGCCCGACCAGCGGGAAGATGCTGGTGGACAGGATGCCGGCAGCCACCAGCGACGCCGCGGTGGAAGCGCGCATCTCGCCCCGCTCGACACCCACGGTGGTGATGGCCACGATGAGCGGGAGCCCGGTGGCGGAGAAGAACGCCAGCGACAGCCGGTCGCGCCGCTCCAGCGCCTTGCGGTAGAGCAGCAGCGCCGGCCCCCCGCGCACGACGAGGAAGCAGGCCAGGAACAGCGGCAGCTCGAGCAGGCGGATCGGGTCCTCGAACAGCGCGCCCACGTCGAGCTTGATGCCGCTGACCACGAAGAAGAACGGGATGAAGAAGCCGTAGCCCACGGCCTTGAGCTTGGACTCGAACACCTCGACCTCGCGGCCCTGCAGCGCCAGCCGCACGATGGCTCCGGCCATGAAGCCGCCCAGCAGCAGGTCCAGGCCCAGCTCCGCGGCCAGGAAGGCCAGCAGGAACACCAGGACCACCGCCAGCCGCACCCCCAGCTGGCTGCTGCCCTCCATGGTCTGCTCGACCAGCTTCCAGCCGCTGCCCATGGAGCGCACGGCGACCAGGGCCACCAGCACGCTGACGATCACGAAGGCGATCAGGATCGCCCCGCTGTCCAGCGGCCGGCCGGTGGACAGGAACAGGGTGATCATCAGGATCGGGCCGAACTCACCGATCGCCCCCGCGCCAAGCAGGTAGGTGCCGAAGCGCGTGCGCAGCTCGCCGGCGTCGCCCAGGATCGGGATCAGCGTGCCGACGGCGGTGGTGGTCAAGGCGGCGCCGGTCAGCAGCAGCGAGAGCACCACGCCGGCCCAGGCCAGCAGGCCGCCGATCGTGAACGCCAGCACCAGCGAGAGCCCCCAGCCCAGGAGGGCCAGCTTGATCGGCTCGCCCTTCAGCCGCGCGAAGTCGATCTCGTAGCCGGCGAAGAAGAACAACATCCCCAGCCCGAGGCTGGAGAAGAAGTCCACGAACTCGTCGGACTCGGCCACGCCCAGCAGCTCGGGGCCGACCACGATGCCCAGCACCACCTCGAGGACCACCACGGGGACGGGCACGCGCTTGGCCAGCAGCCCCGCGGCCACGGCGGCCACGGCCGCCACCAGGACGATCGTCAGAAAGGACTGCCCGTCGACTTCGAACATGCCGCGGGCAACCTACCCGCCCTCCCGCGTGGCGGATAGGTGCGCGGCGGTGTCTAGCCGGGCAGCTTGCCGCGGCCCTTGCGTCCCGCAGCCGCGCTGCGGTTCGTGGCCTTGCGGGACTTGCCGAACGGCTTCTGGGCCCAGCGGCCCAGGAATCCGGGCAGGATTCCGCCGGCCTTCTGGCCCACGCTGAGCGTGCTGTCCACGCCTCGCTGGGGGTGGCGCGACAGACGCGGGAACACGAACGCCAGAACCACTAAGACGACGCACACCACCACGATTGCTCCGATTACCATCTGCTCTCCTCCTTTGGGGTGCACGGGGGCTACCCCGCCGCGAGCGCCCCAAACGGGGCCGGAACCGTGAAACGCGGCATTCCGCTCTAAAGCCGGGCCGCCGAAAGCCCGATCCTGAACGTTCAGGCCCGATGGCTAGGCTGGACCGCGACGGTCCGGCACTCGCCGCCGCCGCCCCACCGTCCCAGATGATCGAACGCCAACAGATCGCCGAGGCGCTCGGACGCCTCGATCCCCGCGACCGGGAGATCCTGGACTACTCCCTGCGCCGGCGCGTGCCCGACGCCGACCTGGCCGCGCTGTTCGACGCCGACCCGCCCGAGGTGGCGCGCCGCCGCGCGACCGCCATCGAGCGGCTGTCCTCCGACCTGGGCGCGCAGCGCGGCGCGGACCTGGGCCACATCCTCAAGGAGCTGCTGGAGGCCGACACGTGGGCCGCCGTCGAGGGCGCGCCGCCGGCGCCGCCCGAACCGGGCGCCGAGCCCGAGCGCGATGCCGCGACCGCGGAGGAGCCCGCGAGCGACCACCCGCCGCTGGGCGCCAGCTCCAAGAAGCCCGCCGGTCCGCCGCCGGCCGACGACGACACCAAGGACGAGGCGGACGCGGAGGCCGAGGCGCCCGGCGCCGAGCCGGTGTTGGGCATGCTGTCCGGCCGCGAGGACACGCCTCCCCGCCAGGCCGACGCGCAGCCCGAGCCCCGGCGCACCCGCCGCCGGGTGCTGGTCGGGCTGGCCGCTGCCGCCGCGGTGATCGTGCCCGCGGGGATGGTGGCCGCGCTGGCCACGGGTGGCGATCCTGACCGCGAGCCCGCCGGCTCGGCGGACGCCGGCACGCGCGAGTTCGCGCCCTCGCGTGAGGGCCGCTCGGCGGAGCCGTTCCCATCCGACCCCCAGAGCGCCGAGCAGTACCCGACCGCGCGCGTGACCAAGCGCACCGCCCTGTACCGCGAGCCCGGCGGCAAGGTGCGCCTGCGGATCTCGCCCAAGACCGAGTGGGATTCGCCGCGCATCCTCAGCATCGTCGAGCGCCGCGGCCGCTGGCTGGCCGTGCTGGTGCCCGAGCTCAAGAACGGCCAGCAGGCCTGGGTGCGCGACGACAAGGTGTCCGACCTCGGCAGCGTGACCTGGGCCCTGCGCGCGGACCTGTCCAAGCGCACGCTCACGGTGACCCACAACGGCGAATCCGTGCGGCGCATGAAGATCGGCGTGGGGCGCACCGATCATCCGACCCCGGTGGGCCGCTACGCGGTCACCGACAAGCTGCGCGTCAGCGACCCCGGCTCCCCGTACGGATGCTGCGTGCTGGCGCTGACCGGGCACCAAACCCAGCTGCCCGACGGCTGGCCCGGCGGCGACCGCCTGGCCGTGCACGCCACCCGCGACCTCAGCGGCCTGGGCCGCCGCGTCAGCCTCGGCTGCATGCGCACCGACCCGCGCGACACCAAGTGGATGATGAAGCGCGTGCCGCTGGGCACGCCCGTCTTCGTCGAGTCCTGATCCTCCTCACACACGACGGTCTGCCAGCGTTGTAGGGGCACATGTCCCTGCCGCCCTTCCAGGTGCTGCTGGACCGGCACGGCGCCGCCGTGCATCGGTTCCTGGTCGCATCCGTCGGGCCGGTGGACGCGGACGACTGCTACCAGGAGGCCTGCATCGCCGCCCTACGTGCATATCCCCAGCTGCGCCACGACCGCGGCCTGAAGTCGTGGCTGTTCACGGTCGCCAGCAACAAGGCGATCGACTTCCACCGCGCCCGCGTACGCCGGCCGCTGCCGGTCGAGCGGGTGCCCGAGCAGCAGGCGCCGGCGGCCGCCCCCGGCCCCGACGGCGACGACCCCGTGTGGCAGCAGGTGCGCGAGCTGCCCGAGAAGCAGCGCGCCGCGGTCTTCCTGCGCAGCGTCGGCGATCTGTCCTACGCGGAGCTGGCGGTGGCGCTGGACTGCTCCCAGGACGCCGCCCGGCGCAGCGTGCACGAAGGGCTGAAGCGGCTGCG
>DASQLM010000344.1:0-2286 GCA_035630015.1 Thermoleophilaceae bacterium
GAGCTCAAGAGCTTCCCGCTGCTCGACGGCTACCGCGGCCGCCCGCGGGCCGAGCTCGGCTCGCTGGGCGACCTTCTCATGCGCGTCGGCGCGATGGCGGTCACGCACCCCGCGATCGCGGAGCTCGACCTCAGCCCGGTCGTCGCGTCGCCGGAGGGAGGGCTCGTTGTCGACGCGCGCGTGCGGGTCGACGCGCCGGGGCCCGAACCGGCGTTCCCGTCGCTCAACGCCTGAGCCCCGGAACGGCGGACCTTGGAGCCGGGCCGATCCGCTCAGTCGCGGGGGCTCAAACGCTCGCGGGGCCTGATCGGCCGGGGCGCACCGCTCGCGCGCGGGAGCTTGGCAGCGCTGCTCGTAAAGCGCCGACCGCCCCGGCGCTGCGCTGCCTCGAGCGCGCGGGCCACGCGGCCCTCACGCCGGATTCAGTCCCGCTGGCCCGCACTCAGCGTTGTGTCGTCGCGGATGGTGGGGGAGTCCGGCATCGCAATCTCCTAGCTCTTGACAGGGGTGGCCTCGGCCCACCGCCGCGGCGATCTCAGGAACCCTCGACGCGGCGGTAGGGGTGTCGGGTACGACCTAGGTGCTGGCGCCGTTCGTCGTCGCGGCCACGGCGATCGGAACCCCGCGGTCGGTCTCGGCCGAGGGGACCATCGGGCCATCGCCGGCGGACGGGTCGAGGACACCCTCCTCCAGCCACGTGTGCCGGCCCTTGAGGACGTCCAGCGCCAGCTTGTGGTTGGGCCCGTCGGCGTTGCTCCACAAGTCGTGGAAGAGCGTGTCCGTACGCACGCGGGCCTGGGTGCAGAAGGCCTCGGCCAGCTCCCGGGTCTCGTCCGCGCGCTCGGGGTGCTCCTTGATCGCTGTCTGGGCGTAGACCACGGCCGCCGCCATGGCGAACAGCTCGGCGCCGATGTCCACGATCCGTCCCAGGAAGGCCCCGTGGCCCTCGGTGCCGGCCTGCCAGCGTGCCATCCCGTAGAACGTGGAGCGCGCGAGCTTGCGGCTGGTGCGCTCGACGAACCGCATGTGCTCGGCCAGCTCGCCGTACTCGCCGTAGGCCCCAGGGGTGTGGCCGCGGCCGACCGTCAACCGCGGGTACCAGTTCGCGTAGAAGGCGCCGGCCTTGCCGAGCGCCTTCGCCTTGCCCGCGGCCGCGACTTCGGGGTCCATGAGGTCCCCGGCCACGTGCAGGTGCTGGTCCATCGCCTCGCGGGCGACGATCAGGTGCATGATCTCCGACGAGCCCTCGAAGATGCGGTTGACGCGCATGTCGCGCAGGGCCTGCTCGACCGGCACGCCGCGAAGGCCGCGGGCCTCCAGGGACCGGGCCGTCTCGTAGCCGCGGCCGCCGCACACCTGCATGAGCTCGTCGACCACGCGCCAGCCCATCTCGCTGCCGTACAGCTTGGCCAGCGCGGCCTCGATGCGCACGTCGTTGCGCTTCTCGTCCGCCAGCCGGCTGGTCACGTCGAGCATGGCCTCGAGGCCGAAGGCGGTCGCGGCGATGAACGCGATGCGCTGTGCGACCTCGTCGTGCTCGCCGATCGGCTTGCCCCACTGGACGCGCTGGCTGGCGAACTCGCGGGCGATCTTCGTCGCCCACTTGCAGACCCCGGCGCAGACGGCCGGCAGGGCCAGGCGGCCGGTGTTGAGCGTGGCCAGGGCGATCTTGAGCCCTTGGCCCTCCTTGCCGATCACGTTCTCCTTCGGCACGTAGACATCGGTGTACCGGGTCTGGGAGTTCTCGATCCCGCGCAGCCCCATGAACTCGATGCGCGCCTCGACCTCCACGCCGTCGGTGTCGCTCGGGACGATGAAGGCGGTGATGCCGCCCCGGCGGCCCTCGCTGCGCGGCACCTTGGCCATCACGACGAGGACATCGGCGATCGTCCCGTTGGTCGTCCACAGCTTGCGGCCGTTGAGCACGTAGCCCGCGCCGTCCTCGGTCGGGGTCGCGATCGTCGAGACCCGCGCAGGATCAGAGCCCACGCCGGGCTCGGTCAACGCGAACGCGGACAGGTGGGTCCTGCAGACCTTCGGCAGCCACTCGCGCTTCTGCTCCTCCGAGCCGAACAGCAACAGGGGCTGCGCCAGCCCGATCGACTGGTGCGCCGACAGCAGCGTCGAGACGCTGGAGTGCCACGTCCCGGCCAGCATCAGCGCGCGGTTGTAGTACACCTGCGAAAGGCCGAGGCCGCCGTACTCCTCAGGCACCTTCATGCCCAGCGCGCCGATCTCCTTGAACCCGGCGACGACCTCGTCCGAGATCACGCCGTCGCGCTCGAT
>DASQLM010000345.1:0-2864 GCA_035630015.1 Thermoleophilaceae bacterium
GCAGCCAGGCGGTGATGCCGCCGGTGTAGTCGAAGCCCAGCAGGCCCTGGCCGACGCCCTCCTGGAACACCAGCACCAGGACCCCGTAGGCCGCGCCCACGGAGAGCAGGTTCAGCAGGATCGCCTTGATCGGGATCACGATCGAGCGGAACGTGAACAGCAGGAGCAGGAACGCCGCGCTGAGCACGAAGGCGAACACCAGCGGCATGCTGCGGTTCAGGACCGAGTTGAAGTCCTCGGTCCCGGCCGTCATGCCGCCCACGTCGGCCTTCACGTGCAGCGGGTCGAAGGCGGCGGGCACCGCGTCGTCGCGCAGCTCGTGCAGAGCGGCGCGGGATCTCGAGTCGGTGCCGTTGCCGGCGATCGGCACGTCGATCTGGGCCACCTTGCCGTTCGGGCTCGTCTCGGTCGTGAGCTTGCCCTCCAGGACCGGGCTGCGGTCCACCTGGCGCTGCAGCGAGGCCACGGCCGCCTTCATCTGCGGCGAGCTGACCGCGTCGCCCTGCACCACCACGGTGGCCGGGATGTTCTCGCCCGGGAAGGCGGCCTGGATGCGGTCGTAGGTCTGCATGACCGTCAGGTCGCGCGGCAGCGTGTCCACGCCCGGCAGGGCCGTCTTCAGCCCCAGCGCGGGGACCGCCAGCGCCACCAGCAGCGCGCCGGAGACCAGCGCGGCCGCCAGCGGCCGGCGCAGCACCCGGTCCAGCACCGCGTTCCACACGCGGGACTCGCCGTTCCTGGTCTTCAGCCGGGACAGGAACGGAATCCGGCCCTTCTCGACGCGGTCGCCGAGCTTGGCCAGCACCGCCGGCAGCACGGTCAGCGAGCCGATCACGGCCACCGCCACCACCAGGATCGTGCCGGTGGCGAACGAGGTGAACGTGGCGTCGCCGGCGATGTACATGCCGGCCATGGCGATCATGACCGTGAAGCCGGAGATCATCACCGCCCGGCCCGAGGTGGCCGCGGCCGCCTCGAGCGAGGCCCGCTCGCCTGCGCCCTTGGCCCGTTCCTCGCGCTCGCGGCGCAGGTAGAACATCGCGTAGTCCACGCCCACGGCCAGGCCGATCAGCAGGATCACCGAGTTGATCGACTCCGACACCGGGGCGAACTGGCTGATGGGGCCGATCAGGCCGATGGTGGCCGCCACCGACGAGATGGCCAGCAGCAGCGGCACGCCGGCTGCGGCCAGTGCGCCGAAGGCGATCACCAGGATGATCAGGGTCACCGGCAGGGAGGTGATCTCGGCCTTCTTGAAGTCGTCCTCGAAGGACTTGGAGATGGCTTTGTCGGCGCTGGCGTCGCCGAACTGGGCGATGCGCAGGTCCGGGTGGGCCTTCTGGGCCGCCGCGGTGGCGGCCAGGACGGCGTCGACCTTCTCCTCGGCCTTGTCGTCGTCACCGGGGATCTTCAGGTTCACCAGCACCGCCTTGCGGTTCTTGGCGATCGCGGCGTCGCTGCTGTAGGGCGACGTCACGTCCTTCACGCCCTTCACGCGGCCGAGCTTGCGCTCCACGTCCGCCACGGCGGCGCGGAACGCCGGATCGTCCACGTTCAGCTTCGAGCTCTGCACCAGCACCGACTCGTCGGCCGCCTGCGGGAAGGCCTTGACCAGCGCCTTGTCCGCCCGCGCGGACTCGCCCGAGCCCTGTTCCTCGTCGGTCAGGAGTTTCGTGCCCGTGGCCCCTCCCAGCACCAGTGCGGCCACGACGAACGCCAGCCATCCGAGGACGGCGGCCTTGCGGTGGCGGGCACTCCAGCGCCCGGCCCGCGCTGCGATGTTCCGTGAAGGTTCCATGCGAGCCAGGTTCGCCCCGATGGCGTCCGGTTCCCATGGAGGTGACTGGCGTCTGGAGGTGTGGTTATCCCCCGGCCAGCAGTGCGGCCATCAGGCGTAGGGGCGGGTCGGCCTCGTCGGGCCACTGCTGCGGATCGGCCGGCCACCAGGCGTGCTCGTCGTGCTCGGCGTCCATGACCAGGCCGGACGTGTTGGTCACCCGGGCCAGGCCGACGAGCATGACCATGCCCGACGGGATCCGGATCAGCGCCTCGACGGTCAGCCGCTCGGGCACCAGCGACCACTCCTCCTCGAGCTCGCGGGGCAGCGTCTCGACCGGGTTCTCGCCCACCTCCACCGCGCCGCCGGCCCCCAGCGCCCAGCGCCCGGGCCAGCTGGCCACCCAGGCCGCGCGCCGCCCGGCCAGCCAGCGCCCGTCGCCGTCGCGCACCACGCACAGGGCCGACAGCGAGTCGTTGGCGTCGTCGCCAAGGCGCAGCGACCAGCGCATCGGCTGGCACACCAGCTCCACGCCGTCGTCGCCGACCTCCAGCGAGGCCATCCGGGCGGCCATGCCGTCGTGGGTGGGCGAGCCGCGCTGGGCCAGCTCGGCCAGCGACGCGTCGGCGCGGGCATCCGCCTCCGCCGACGCGGCGTAGGGCGCGTCGTCCCAGCGCACGCTCACCTCCTCGGGCGCGAACGGGCCGCGGGCCAGTATCCCCGGCTCCCGCTTCACTCCCAGCGCAGCTCCCGCGGCTCCTCGCGCATGCGGATGACCCGCGCCGGCACGCCGCCGACGATGGCGTTGGCGGGCACGTCGTGGGTGACCACCGCGTTGGTGCCGATCACGGCGTTGTCGCCCACGGTCACCCCGCGCAGGATGGCGGCCCCGTAGCCGATCCACACGTTGTTGCCCACGCGCACGTCGCGCTTGTAGATGCCCTGCAGGCGGATCGGGCGCTCCACCTCGACCATGCCGTGGTCGAAGTCGATGAGCATCACGCGGTCGGCGATCACGCACTCGCGGCCGATCGACACGTGCTGGTAGGCCGAGATCGTGCACTCCTGGCCCAGCACGGTCTTGGCC
>DASQLM010000346.1:0-3383 GCA_035630015.1 Thermoleophilaceae bacterium
CCTGGACACTCTTCTCGAGCAGGTCGACTCTCACTACGCCTGCGTGCTCGTGGCCGCCAAGCGCGCCCGGCAGATCAACTCGTACTACCACAACCTCGGTGAGGGCACGTTCGACGAGTACCCGCCGCCGATGGTCGAGACGGGTTCCAAGAACTACCTGAAGATCGCCCTGGACGAAGTCGCCGAGGGCAAGATCAAGTACCGCTACCGGGACTAGGATGAGGGCCTGATGGCCCGCGTCCTCCTAGGCGTCTCCGGCGGCATCGCCGCCTACAAGGCGGTCGAGCTCACCCGCCTGGCCATGGCCGCCGGGCACTCCGTGCGCGTGGTCCAGACCGGGGCCAGCCTGCGGTTCGTGGGCAAGGCAACGTTCGAGGGCATCACCGGCGCTCCGGTGCTGGTCGAGGAGTTCGACCCCGACCCGGCGCGGGGAGGCTTTCCTGGGGACCCCGAGCCCGGCCATGCGGCCATCTCCCACCTGGAGCTGGTCCGCCGCGCCGACGCCCTCGTGATCGCGCCCGCCTCGGCCAACACGCTGGCCAAGCTCGCCGGCGGTCACGCCGACAACCTGCTCACCAGCGCCGCGCTGGCCTGCACCGCGCCGCTGGTGCTGGCGCCGGCCATGAACAACCACATGTGGGAGCACCCGGCCACGGGCGCGAACGTGGAGACGCTGCGCCTGCGCGGGGCGACGATCGTGGAGCCCGAGACGGGACCGCTGGCCTCCAAGGGGGAGTGGGGCGCGGGCCGGCTGGCCGACCCCGCCACCATCCTGGCGCGGCTCGAGTCGGTGCTCGCCGGTGGCTCCAGCGCCCTGACGGGCCTGCGCGTCCTGGTCACCGCCGGCGGCACCCGCGAGCCGATCGACTCCGTCCGCTACGTGGGCAACCGCTCCTCGGGGCGGATGGGCGTGGCCCTGGCCGCCGAGGCGGCCGCCCGCGGCGCCGAGGTGGCGCTGGTGGGCGCGAACCTGGCGGTGCCCGTGCCCGCGGGCGTGCGCTCCGTGCCCGTGGAGACCGCCGCCCAGCTGCGCGACGCCGTCGAGGCCGAGTTCGACTCCGCGGACGTGCTCCTGATGGCCGCGGCGGTCGCGGACTTCCGCCCGGCCGGGCCCGCCGCCGACAAGATCAAGAAGACCGGCCGCGAGGGCCTGACCGTTGAGCTCGAGCCCACCGACGACGTGCTGGCCGGGGTGTCGGCCCGCCGGGGCGCGGGCCAGACGCTGGTCGGCTTCGCCGCCGAGCACGGGGAGGGGGGCGCCGAGCACGCCCGCGACAAGCTGGTGCGCAAGGGCCTGGACGCGGTGGTGCTGAACGACATCGCGCGCCCAGACATCGGTTTCGACACCGAGCAGAACGAGGTCACGGTCATCACGGCAGCCGGCGAGCGGCCCGTCCCGATGGGCCCCAAGAGCGCCATCGCGGCTGTCATCCTCGATGAGGTGGAAGGGCTCAGGACCGCACAGAAAGCCCAGGCGTGAGCGAGAGCGACGCGGAGCGCGAGGCGCGCGAGCGCGGCGAGCTGGTCTACGACCTGTACACCCGCGGGTCGGCGCTGCTGGAGTCGGGCGACTTCGCCGCCGCCACCGTGCCGCTGGAGCGCGCGCGCAAGCTCGAGCCCGGGAAGACGTCGATTCGCGAGGCCCTCGGCCGCGCCTACTTCCGCTCGGGGCGCTTCGAGCAGGCCGGCCAGGAGTTCGCGGCCGTCGTCGAGCAGGCGCCCGTGAACGACTACGCCCACTTCTGCCTGGGCAAGGCCCTGGCCAAGACCGGGCGCCGCGACGCCGCCCGCCGCCACGCGGTGCTGGCCGCCTCGATGCGGCCCGACCGGGCCGACTACCGCGCGCTGCGCGACCGGCTGAAGGCGGCTTAGCGCCCGCCCTGCCCGACCGCGGTCATCATCGCCGGGGCTATGACCCCCGCGATCGTGACCGCCGCGTCTGGACGCGCCCCTACCCAGCCGCCCGACGCCTAGCGCCCGTCCAGCCAGCCGCCGCCCACCTCGGGCGCCGGCTCGAGGCGCGCGCGCTGGTACTCGCGCACCGCCACCGCGCCCTCCACCACCAGGCCGAGCACCCGGTCGATCTCGCGTTCGTCGACCGCGGCCACCGGCACGTCGGCGTGCACCCACACCTCGCGCTCCCGGGTGCAGCCGAAGCGGGCGATCCGGGTCTGGCGGTTCCACCACATCAACATCCACGGGTCGATGCCGTCGGGGGAGTCCAGGGCGTGGGCCTGGGCGCGGACCAGCCCGTCGTGCAGGACCAGGCCCACGTGCAGCGGCCAGCCGCCCGCCTGCTCGGGGGCGACGGTCACGCCCCACTCGCCGTGGGCCAGCCGGCGGGACTCGCCGGGCAGGGCCTCCAGGTACTCGTCTATGACGTCGACCGCGGCCATCTGCCCACAGTACGGTGCCCGGCGTGCGGGCGATCGTGCAGCGGGTCAGCGGGGCCTCGGTGAGCGTGGAGGGCCGTCCGGTGTCCGAGATCGGGCCGGGCCTGCTGGTACTCCTGGGCGTGCACCGCGCGGACGGGCCCGAGCAGGCCGACCGGATGGCGCGCAAGCTGGCGGGGCTGCGGATCTTCGAGGACGGCGAGGGGCGCATGAACCGCTCCGTGACCGACGCCGGCGGCCAGATCCTGTGCGTGAGCCAGTTCACCCTCTACGGGGACACGCGCAAGGGAAACCGTCCCGGATTCGCCGACGCCGCGCCGGGCGAGCAGGCCGAGCCGCTGTACGAGCGCGTGCGCGCCGCCCTCGGTGCGGCGGGCGGCCGGTTTGGCGCACATATGCAGGTGAGCCTGGTCAACGACGGGCCCGTGACCTTGCTCATCGAGGTGTGACGGGACCGCCTATACTCACTCGGCTAGGACTTTCAGTCGTACCGCGGCCCCCGGGCCGCACCTGGAGGTGGGCTTCGCAGCCCGCCTTTCTTTTTGACCAAAACCACCCCCACAGATGACAGACACCAAACGCCTACAGACCGATATCGAGACGCGCCTCGATGGTGCGATGCCCGATGTCGAGCTGCTGGCGTGTGAGCAGGTGGCCGCTGAGCGGTTGCGTCTGACCATCGACCATCCGGACGGCGTGTCGCTGAAGCTGTGCGAGCAGGTCACGCGCGAGCTGACCGAACTGTTGTCCGAATACGCCCTCGAGGTTTCGTCGCCCGGCCCGCAGCGGCCGCTGACCAAGCCCGACCACTTCCGCCGCTTCCTGGGTCGGCGCGCGCGCGTGCGCACCCGCGAGCCCCGGGACGGGCACAAGAGCTTCACCGGCGAGCTCGTCGGAGCCACCGAGGACGAGGTCACGGTGGCGGTGGACCCCGAGGCCGCGCTGGTGTCCATTCCCTACACAGAGATCAGTCGCAGCAACCTTCTGGAG
>DASQLM010000347.1:0-4500 GCA_035630015.1 Thermoleophilaceae bacterium
ATCGAGTTCTTCCTGGACCGCGAGGACCAGGCCATCACCTGGCGCGGCCCGATGCTGCACAAGGCCATCCGCCAGTTCCTGGAGGACGTGGACTGGGGCGAGCTGGATTACCTGCTCATCGACCTGCCGCCGGGCACGGGCGACGTGTCCATGACGCTGGCCCAGCTGCTGCCGCAGTCCAAGTTCGTGATCGTGACCACGCCCCAGCCGGCGGCACAGAAGGTGGCCAAGCGCGCCGCCGACACCGCCCTGCGCTACGACCTCGAGATCGCCGGCGTGGTGGAGAACATGTCCGGCTTCACCACCCCGTCGGGCGAGCGCCTGACCATCTTCGGCGAGGGCGGCGGCCAGGAGCTGGCCGACGAGCTGGACGTGCCGCTGCTGGGCAAGATCCCGCTGGACGAGGCCCTGCGCGTGGGCGCGGACGAGGGCCGGCCGCTGGTGCTGGACGACCCGGACGCCCCGGCCGCCCAGGCGCTGTTCCACACGGCGCGCGGCCTGATCGCCGCGACGCCACAGGTGGACCCGGTGTTCCAGGCCCCCTCGGGGCCCGCGCTGGAGGGCGTCCCGGAGGTCACCGGGACCGCACTCCCCATGGCAAACTAGGGAGCGCCCGCTCCGTCCTTGAAGTACGCCGCGTTCACGTCGGTGAACTTCGACCACTCGTCGGGCAGCTGGTCCTCGGCGAAGCAGGCGTCGACGGGGCATGCCTCGACGCAGGCGTCGCAGTCGATGCACTCCTCCGGGTCGATGAAGAGCTGCTCGACGTTGTCGTAGTCGGGCTCATCCGGTGTGGGGTGGATGCAGTCGACCGGGCACACCTCGACGCACGAGTTGTCCTTCTGGCCGATGCACGGCTCGGCGATGACGTAGGCCATGGATGTTCCTTGCGAGATCGGGGTCCGGCGCCGGTAGTCTCGGCGACGCGTGATTCTACTCACGGGAGCCACCGGCACCATCGGCCGCGCGGTGCTGCGCCGCCTGACCGACGCGGGCTCGGAGCCGGTGCGATGCCTGGTGCGGGATCCGCGCCGCCTGGGCCCGGACCGCGTGCGCGTGCAGCTGGCGCTGGGGGACCTGGCCGACCCGGGCACGTTCCGCAACGCGCTGCGCGGGGTGCAGACGGTTATCCACCTCGGCGCCTCCATCCGTGACCAGCCCTCCGGCTCGCTCGAGGCCCTGAACGGCCTGGCCACGCTGCGCCTGGTGCGCGCGGCCGAGCGCGCCGGCGCATCGCGGTTCGTGTTCTTCTCGGCGATGGGCGCCACCGCCCAGTCGCAGGCGCGGTTCATGCGCAGCAAGGCCCACGCGGCGGCCGCCGTGAGCGCCAGCGACCTGCAGACCACGGTGTTCGCGCCGTCCATCGTCTACACGCCCGGCGACCCGTGGCTGTCGCTGCTGGAGCGCCTGTCGTGGTTGCCGGCGATGCCGGTGTCGGGCGACGGCCGCGCGGTCTACCAGCCGATCTGGGCCGACGACGTGGCCGACTGCGTGACAGCGTCGCTGCAGCGGCCCGGCTCCGAGGCCCATCGCGACTTCGCGCTGGCGGGCCCCGAGTCGCTGTCCTACGACGACATCGTCCGCGCCGCGCTGCGACCGCTTGGGCGGTCACGGCCGCTGGTGCACGTGCCGCTGCCGGTGGTGCGCGCCGTGCTGTCCGGCGGGGAGCGGGTCATGGGGCCCGCGGCGCCGGCCACCTGGGAGGAGGCGCAGCTGATGGAGGAGTCGATGACCACCGAGCGCGGTACCGCGGACGCCGAGGCGCTGGGCGTGAACCCGCTACGGATGGGTGCCGTGCTGGGCTCGGCCTAAGCGAGGGGCAGGCCGCGGCCGCCCACGTAGGCCACCATCCGGTTGGTCAGCGCCGTGACCTGGGCCAGGGTGGGATGCTGGGGCTCCACTGGGCGAGACAGCATCTTCTCGATGCCCTGGACCACGTCGGGGGCCACTCGCTCCACGATCCCGTAGGCCACGGTCGACGCATCGCGAACCAGCTCAGGCTCCACGCTCCACAGTGCCTCGAAGCGCCGGTCCAGGTCGGCGACCTCTTCCTGCCCGGGCCGCTCCCAGGCGCTCAACACCGCGCCGAAGGCCTGCGCGTCGTAGACCAGCGCCCATTCACGGCCCAGGGGCTCGGTGTCGTCGATCGGCACCTCAACCGGGCCGTCGTCGGGGGTCTCCAGGTGGTCGAAGTCGGCCAGGACGAACGAGCACTCTGCGCAGGCGGCCAGGTCGCGCCAGCGCGGCTGAGCGGCGCGGTAGAAGTGCTCGCGCTGGAAGCCGCCGAACAGCATCCCGCGCTGGGAGGCGGACGAGCACTCGTCCTCGATGGCGTGGCTGACCCCGATGAGCGTGGACTTGGTCAGCAGGTAGGACTTCAGGTCGGGGCGGCGGCGGCGCAGGCCGGAATAGATGGAGTCGTCCTCGATCACCGGCCGCTCGCCGCGGGCGGCCCGCTTGGCGTTCTCGATCGCGGCCTTGAGCTCGAGGCCCGACTCGCGCTCGCGCACGACCTGGCGAATGAGCTCCACGTCCAGATGGGAGTAGCGGCGGTGGCCGCTGGGCAGGCGCTCGGGATCGGGAAAGCCGTGGCGCTGCTCCCACATGCGCAGGGTCGCCACCTCTACGCCGGTGCGTCTGGTCACCTCGCGGATAGTGAGTCCCTCGGGGCTCACGCTACGGCGGTCAGCTCTTCCCGGGCCTTCGCGAGCCCCAGCCTCACACGGCTCTTGGCGGTGCCCAGCGGCACGCCCGCCGCACTGGCGATCTCACGGGCGGTCAGGCCCTTTCCGAAGGCCAGCAGCACCGCCTCGCGCTGGTCGCCCGGCAGCTTGTCCAGGGCGTGCAGCATGCGCCGGCTGCCGTCGCGGCGCAGCACGGGCTCGGCGGCGTCCTCGGCCACCACGGACTCGGGGCGAATCTGCTGCTTGACCCGGTCCACGGCCGAGTCGCGCGCGACCCGGGTGCGCCACCGGTCCAGGGCGCGGCTGCGGGCCATCATCGTCAGGTAGCTGCCCAGGTTCCCGCGGGACGCGTCGAAGGAGGTGGGCTTTCGCCAGAGGGCCATGAACACGTCGTGTACCACGTCCTCGGCGGCATCGGTGTCGCGCAGCACGCGGTTGGCGGAGGCCAGCATGGCCGGGGCATGTTCCTGGTACGCGCGGTCGAACTGCTGGGGGTCACGGAGGTTGGTCATCGAGCTCACAACTCCTGTAGAGGATTTCCTCAACAGAGTGTAGAGGATTTGCTCATCAACGTCACCCCGGAACGACGAAGGCCCGGCGTTTGCCGGGCCTCCCGTGTGCTGCTTCGGCTGTTCGCCGCCGCCTACCCCCCTCCGCTCGCGGTCTGTCGGCCCGGCTCCTCGATGGTTCCGTCGGCGCTGCCGATCGGCGTCGCGTAGCGGGCCCAGCAGGCGGTTACGCCGCCACCTTCGGCGAACCACATGTCGGTGGAGGGGTGAAGCTGCGGCTCGATCGGCCCGGCCGTGTCGGTTCCGCTGGCAGCGAAGAGCACGGCGCCACGCTCCGCCAGCTCCTGGCGCGCGGTGTGGAACGCAAGCCGGAACACTCGCCCGTCCGGTCCCTCGCCGCGGAGGACGGCGATCGCCCGCCCCGGGACGGGATTGGTGGGGAACGCGCGGTGGTAGGCGTCGGGGTCCTCCAGCTCGAGGCCGCGATCACTCGCGGCAACCCGGTAGGACTCCCACCAGGGCGACGTGCGCATGTCGAACGCCGTCACCGGAACCGACTCCTGGTCGACCCAGCGGGCGGGCGGCAGCGGCTGGTCGAAAGGCTGCGGCGCGGCCCAGGGGTCGCAGATCTCCCTCAGGCCGGCGACGATTCGTGCCTCCGCGTCGACCAGCTCGTCGAGCTGGGTGTGCTCGCGGACGAAGCCGTTGCGAACCAGGGCGACCGTCCCGTCCCTGATCGTGAGCTGGACGAAGGCGTGATCGAGGCTGGCCAGCACCCGGCCCACATCGCCGCCGAACAGGCGATCGAGGAAGTCGGCGTTCTCGGCCTCCTCGTTGTAGTTCAGTGCGAAGCCCGCCAGACCATGCCGGTCGAGCTCGTAGCGACCCGCGGGCGTCAGCCGCTCCGACGGCATGGCCACAACGTGCGGCGCCAGCGCGGCCTGGGGAACACGCGCGGCGACCTTCGTGGTCGGGATCCAGATCGCGTTGCCCACGAACGGTCCCTCCTTGGGCCGCTTCCAGTAGGAGGGCTGGAAGAAGAACGGATCCTTGACGGTGTAGCGCTCGTCGTGGAGCGCGCCCCCCATTCGCGGCCCGCCCTTGCCGGTGCTCACCTCGACCTCGTAGAGCTCGTGGGCCAGCATCCCGAGCTCGCCGCCGGGCAGCGCTCCGGTCATCGCGTTAGTGGTGTACTCAGGCCACGCAGGGCCCGCGATCGCGAAGTTCGGGGGCGGGCCGTCGCCGCCGAACTCGAACCCGCGGGCGGTCGCGTACCCGCGCAGGTCGAAGTCCGGCCGGCCGCGCCG
>DASQLM010000348.1:0-5311 GCA_035630015.1 Thermoleophilaceae bacterium
CCCGGGACCATGAACAGGTCGATCTGGACCAGCGCGAACTTGCGTCCCTGGCGCTCCAGCACCATCGCCCGCGAGAACAGCCGCGTGTGCTGGCCCCGCGCGGTCTTGTCGGCGCGCGTCCACCCGCCCAGGTAGTAGCCGGTCTGGGGCGTGATGTCGGCCTTGCCGACCCCGGCCTTCAGGCGCGGCGCCTTGGGCGCGGCCTGGGCGCCGGCCGCCGGCGCGGCGAGCGCCGCCACCAGGATGAGGGTCAGGGCGAGGAGGGCCTTCCGCACGCAGGCAACTTACCCCCGCCACGCCCGCGGGGCGCCGGTCGAGGCGCGGCCGCGGGCCGCTAGAGGATCTGGACCTCGGAGTTGTCGCCGATGACGAAGCGGTGTGCCTTGGGCACGGTGGGTGAGCGCGCGACGACGGCGTTCTTGCCGATCAGGGAGGCCTCGACGCGGGCGTCGAGGTCGCGGATGGTCGACCCGGAGAGCACGATCGAATGCTCGAGCTCGGCGTGTTCGATGGTGACGTTCTCGGCGATCGCGGTGTACGGGCCGATGTAGGCGTCGCGGATGACCGCGCCGGCGCCGATCACCGCCGGCCCGCGGACCGTCGCGCGCTCGAGCACGGCGCCGGCCTCGACCACCACCCGGCCCTCGATCTGGCAGTCGGTGATCTGTCCGTCCAGGCGCTCCTCCATCGCGTCCAGGATCAGCCGGTTGGCCTCGAGCATGTCGGCCACCTGGCCGGTGTCCTTCCACCAGCCCTGCACCACGTGGGGATCCACGCGCAGGCCGGTGTCGACCAGGTGCTGGATCGCGTCGGTGATCTCCAGCTCGCCGCGGGGCGAGGGCTCGATCGCGCGGGCGGCGTCGAACACCCCGGAGGTGAACATGTACACGCCCACCAGCGCCAGGTCCGTCGCCGGCTCGGCGGGCTTCTCGACAAGCCGCGAGACCCGTCCGTCGCCGTCGAGCTCGGCCACCCCGTAGTTCTCGGGGTCGGGCACCTTGGTCAAAAGGATCAGGGCGTCCGGCGCCTCTGATTCGAACGTGCGCACCAGGTCGGTGATGCCGTTGCGCAGCAGGTTGTCGCCCAGGTACATCACGAACGACGAATCGCCGATGAACGGCTCGGCCGTCAGCACCGCGTGCGCCAGCCCCAGCGGCTCGGCCTGGTCGATGTAGGTGATCGACACCCCGAACCGCGACCCGTCGCCGGCCGCCTCACGGATCTCGTCGCCCGTCTCCGGGGCCACGATGATCCCGACCTCGTCGATGCCCGCCTCGGCCATCGCCTCGATCCCGTAGAACAGCACCGGCTGGTTGGCCACCGGCACCAGCTGCTTCGCCGACGTATGGGTCAACGGACGCAGACGGGTCCCCTTCCCGCCGGACAGGATCAGGCCCTTAATAGACGCCACCCAGCTTGCGGTGGTCCCACGTCACGGTCCGGGTGGGCGTGAAGGTCAGCCCCACCCGCTTCTCGGCCTGCTTGCGCACCATCTCGCGCGCCTCGTCGGGCAGGTCCGAGCCGTCGCCGTAGCGTTTGAAGATGTTCTCGCCAAGGGCGGCCAGTTGCTCCGGGTCGCGCTCCAGCTCCACGTCACACTCGAACATGACGCCGCGCAGCTCGTGGTACTGGACGCCGTCGTCGATTCCCAGGGTGGCGCGCGGGTCGCGCTCCAGGTTCTTGGCCTTCTGCGACTTGGCGAACGTCCATCCGCGCAGCACGGGCCCGGCCTCGACCACGTACCAGAGCGGCATCAGGTGGGGCCGGCCCGAGGGGCCGGCGGTGCAGACCTGCATCACGCGCTGCTCGTCCAGGAACGCCGACAGCTCGTCGTCGCTCATGCGGATCTGGTCCCGTCGGGAGGCCACGGCCGGAGCCTACGGGTTCGCGGTCAGCCTGCGCGGCGTGCGCGGTAGCGCACGACCTTGCGCGGCGAGGCGTTGCCGGCGGCGTCGCGGGCGCGGAACACGATCCGGTACCGCCCCCTGGTCAGACGGCGCAGCTTGATCCGGCGGCTGCCCTTGCGGGCCAACGGCTTCAGGATCCGCACGCGGCGGGTCTTGCGTCCCTTGACGCGCCTGACGTCGATGGTAAGCCGGGCGGTTTCGGAGAGCCGGACGCGCAGGGAGCGTCCGCGACTGCGCTTGCTGGTGCGCACCACAGTGCCGCGCGACGTCGACGGCGCGACGCGGTCGCCAGGCAGGAACTCGGACCGGATCGGCCCCAGTCGCATGCGCTGCGGATGGTCGCCGACGGGGATGCTGGCGATCTCCCTGCCGGCGTCGTAGGAGATCACCGATACGCGGTCCTCCCCGCTGACCGAGACGAAGCAGTTGCGGCCGTCGCCGCTGTTGGTGGACCAGTACGGCTTGTCGCCGACGGGAACGATCTTGTAGGCGAAGTCGGTGCGGTTCACGATCGCGGCGTAGTCGGACATCGTGCCGGCCGCGCACAGCTTGGTGCCCGAGGGGTTGATCGACAGCCCGTGGTGGGCGGAGTCGAGCACGTACTCGTCGCGGCGCAGGCCCTTGGCCTTCTTGCTCAGCGGCAGGGCGGCCAGCCGGGTGACCTTGTTCCGGCGCACGTCGTACTCCACGAAGCCGTGGAAGAACGAGACCTGCAGGTAGACGAAGCGCTCGTCGGGCGTGATGGCCATCGGGCGCACCGCCGAGCTCATGTTGGGGTGGCCGGACTCGGCCAGCTTCTTGCCCATCTCGACGCGGCGGAGCACACGGTAGTTCTTGGCGTCGACGATCTGGAAGTAGCGCTTGCCCTTGAGCGCGTCCTGCGACGGGTCGTCGGTGGGCGTGTAGACGGTCCCGATGCTCGCGTGGAAGATGGTCGAGCCGTCGCGGGAGTAGTTGCTCTCGTGGGGCTGGTCTCCCGACTCGATGTTGGCCACGATGCGGCCTACCGCGGTGTCGATCACGTGGACCTTGCCGGCCGTGGACGCGGAGACCAGCAGCCGCTTGCCGTCGGGCGAGATGGCCATGTGGTCTGAGCGGTAGCCCTCCACCGGCACGCGCCAGTGGATCTGCTTGGTGCGCAGGTTGAACGCGACCACGTCCTTGAGGCTGGGCCGGGACACGTACAGGAAGCGGCCGTCGGGGGAGGTGAACATGTCGTCCACGAGCTGGTCGTTGCCCTCGCCGATCAGCTGGCGGACCCCGAGGTAGAAGCCGGTCTCGACGGGATCGCTCATGATCTCGGCCCGCCGGATCGCCAGGTCGGGCACGATGTTGATCCGGGTGATCCGCTTGAAGCGAACGGGGTCGATCACGTCCGCCGTGCCGTCCCAGTTGTTGCCCACCTGGAGGGTTTCCTCGGTGCCCTTCTGGCCCTTGACGCCCTCGGCGGCGGCCCACGCGTCGGCGCCGCCGGCCAGGGCCGCGGTCAAACCGGCGATGCACATCAGACGCCCCAGGCCACCCACGGTGTCGATCGTAACCGGGCTGGGCTAGCGGTGCGCGGGCAGCAGCGACTCGGCCGCGACGCGAACGGACTCGCGCGCGTCCTCGGGCTCGAGCACGACGGCGTCGCCCGCTTCCTTGAGGATCTCGCGGGCCAGGTACTCGTGGCCGCCGAAGGCCAGCTCCACGATCACCGCGCCGTCCTTGAGCTCCTGGACCACCGAACGGTCCTCGCGCGCCCAGCGCGCGCGCTCGGGCGACACCCACACCCGGGCGTGCTCGGAGGTGGGCACCTCGCCGGTGGTGGGCCAGCCGGCCACGTCGGGCTCCACGCCCTCGCGCGGCTCGTAGGACTCGTCCAGCACGTTGGCCGAGCGGATGCGGTCCAGGCGGAAGGAGCGGGTGGCGTCCTTCGCGGGCTCGAACGCGTGCACGTACCAGCCCTCGCTGCCGTTCATCAGCTGGTAGGGCTCGATGGTGCGCGAGGTGAACTCGTCCTCGTCCTCCTTGTAGTGCTCGATCTCGAGGAGGCGGCGGTTCACGATGGCCCCGGAGACCACGCGCGCGATCTCGGAGTCGTCGCCCTTGGCGGTGGTGATCTGCAGCCCGTCGGTGGCCGGGTCGCGGCCCAGGGCGTCCACGATCTTGTCGCGCGCCGAGGCCAGTGAGCCCTCGGGCAGGTGCTCGCCGACCAGGTCGATGGCCGCGACCAGCGCCTTGGCCTCCAGCGGCAGCAGCCGCGCCGGCCGGGCGAAGTTGTCGCCGTAGGGCTCGGGGTCCACCTCGATGGTGTCGCCCTGGATCTCGGCGTACAGCACGTACGAGCCGCCGCCGAAGTTCACGACGTTCAGGACGTCGATGTCCTGGCGCAGCTCGGCCTCGCTGATCTGCAGGCTCTGGGTCAGCTCGCGCAGCTCGAGCTTGCCGCCGCGTCGCGCGGCGTCGATCAGGATGCCGGCCAGCGTGACCAGGCGCGCGAAGCGTTCGGGCCGGATCGTGCTCTCGCGCTTGCCGTCGTCCTCGTCGGTCTCACGCGGGCGGCGGGGGGCGTGCGCCGCCAGCTCGATGGGCTCGGAGTGGCGCTCGACCACCTGGGCCACGCGCTCCTCGGCCTCTTCGACCAGCGCCTGCGGCTCCAGGATGCGGGCCCGCGGGCCCAGGCCCAGGACCCACGAGATCAGCTGGCGCGAATCGCCGTAGGCGGTGGTGAACACCGCGCCGTCGTCGGTGTCCTCGAGCGTGCCCACGTCGGCGCCGAGGTGGCGGCGCACGAGCCAGTCGATGCGGTCGGACAGCCACACCTTGGCCACGTCCTGCTGGTCGCCCAGCTGCCAGTCGGCGCGCGTGGCGTACGCGCGCGGGTCGAAGTCCTCGGGGCGCTGGAAGTCGTGCTCGGCCTTGGAGCTGTAGCCCACCTTGCCGCGCATGCGCGAGAGGCGGAACACGCGGATGTCGTCGCGTTCGTGCGCGTAGCCCACGAGGTAGAACTGGCCGCCGCGGAACAGCAGGTGGTAGGGGTCCACCTTGCGCTTGCTCTGGTCGTCGCGGCCCAGCGTGTAGTACTCGAACAGGATCGTCTTGCGGCGGAAGATCGCGGTCTCCACCTTTGACAGCCGCTGGCTGAGCTCGCGCCCGCCCGAGCCGGCCGTCATGGCCAGCTTCACCGACTGCTGCTCGGGCGCCGACAGCGGCGACGGCTTGCCCCACGACAGCTGCTGCAGCGCCATCCGCAGCGGCTCGGCGTAGGCGAACTCGCCGTCCAGCAGCGTCAGCGCGGTGCGCAGGCCGCCCAGCTCCTGGTCGGAGAACTCGATCGAGGGCAGGTAGAAGTTCTCGGGCGGGAGCGTGTAGGTCTCCGCCTCGTAGGAGCCCTCGCTCTGCTTGTCGATCTTGAGGTCGAT
>DASQLM010000349.1:0-2567 GCA_035630015.1 Thermoleophilaceae bacterium
ACGCCCCCGCGACCCACTCGAGGTGGTTGTGCACGTAGTCGACGATGGCCTGGACCCGCTCCCAGCCCGGGGCGTGGTCGCCGAAGCGCTGCCAGGCCTCGTTGCCCAGCTCGTCGGGCAGGCAGAAGCGGCTGGGCATCATGAACCCGATGTACTCGTCGGGCATCGCCTCGATCGGCGTCTCGGGGGTGCCGGGGGCCAGCCGGTCGCGCGGCGCGGCCAGCTCGACGTCGGCCTCGTAGACGATCCGCGACTCCCCGGCCGGGATGGTCACCCGCTCGCAGCGGTTGCCCACCAGGTCGGTGTAGCCGTGGTGCTCGCCGGCCGTGTCCCAGCGCTCGGCGCGCAGCTCCGCGTTGCCGTCGGACGGGGCGACCTGCATCACCCCGGACACCGGCAGGGGCGTCTTGAGGCCGAAGGTGCAGCCCACGGTCAGGGCGAGTGGGCTGTGGTCGTCGGAAGGAACGCCAGACAGGCTATCCGCCGAGGAAGTAGGTTCCCGCGCGTGCCCTCGCCCGACGACTTCCCGCACCGCCTGGCCATGCCCACGCGCTGGCACGACAACGACGTCTACGACCACGTGAACAACGTGGAGTACTACGCCTTCTTCGACACGGTGATCAACAGATACCTGATCGTCGAGGGCGGACTGGACATCCACAACGGCGACGCGATCGGGTTGTGCGCCGAGTCGCACTGCACCTACAAGGGCTCGCTGGCCTTTCCCGAGACGATCACGGCGGGGCTGCGCGTGGGCAAGCTGGGCACCTCCAGCGTGCGCTACGAGATCGGCCTGTTCGGCGAGGATGGCTCGCACGCCGCGGACGGATGGTTCGTGCACGTGTTCGTGGACCGCGAGACGCGGAAGTCGGTTCCCATCCCCGAGCCCGTCCGGGCGGCACTACAACGCCTGGAGGCCTGAGTTGGATGCCGACGTGATCGTCGTGGGGGCCGGCCTGGCCGGGCTCGTGGCCACCGCCGAGCTGGCCGACGCCGGCAAGAAGGTGCTGCTGGTCGACCAGGAGCCCGAGGGCGCCCTGGGCGGCCAGGCGTTCTGGTCCCTGGGCGGGCTGATGTTCGTCGACAGCCCCGAGCAGCGGCGCATGCGGGTTAAGGACTCCTACGACCTGGCGCTGCAGGACTGGATGGGCACGGCCGCGTTCGACCGGCCCGAGGACGAGTGGCCGCGCAAGTGGGCGGAGGCCTACGTGGGCTTCTGCGCCGGCGAGAAGCGGGCGTGGCTGCACGAGCAGGGCATGCGCTGGATCCCCAACCCGGGCTGGCCCGAGCGCGGCGGCTACCACGCCGACGGCCACGGCAACTCGGTGCCGCGCTTCCACATCACCTGGGGCACCGGCCCGGGGGTGGTGGAACCGTTCGAGCGCCGCGTGCGCCAGGCCGTGGCCTCCGGCCGGGTCGAGCTGCGCTTCCGCCACCGGGTGGACGAGCTGGCCACCAGCGGCGGGGCGGCGACCGGGGTGCGCGGCAAGGTCCTGGAGGCCCACTCGATCGAGCGGGGCCAGGAAAGCAACCGCACCGAGGTGGGGGAGTTCGACCTCTCCGCCCAGGCCGTGGTGCTCACCACCGGCGGCATCGGCGGCAACCACGACCTCGTGCGCCAGAAGTGGCCCGAGCGCCTGGGCGAGCCGCCGCGCAAGATGCTCTCGGGCGTGCCCGCCCACGTGGATGGCCGGATGCTCGAGATCGCCAAGAGCGCCGGCGCCAACGAGATCAACGAGGACCGCATGTGGCACTACGTGGAGGGCATCCACAACTGGGACCCGATCTGGCCCATGCACGCCATCCGGATCATCCCCGGGCCGTCGTCGCTGTGGTTCGACGCCACCGGCAAGCGCCTGCCCGGCCCGCTGTACCCGGGCTACGACACGCTGGGCACGCTGGCCCACATCCAGAAGACCGGCCACGACTACACGTGGTTCGTGCTCACCGAGAAGATCATCGAGAAGGAGTTCGCCCTGTCGGGCTCCGAGCAGAACCCCGACACCACCTCCAAGAGCGTCAGGGCCGTGCTCGAGGACCGCATCGGCAGCGGTCCGCCCGGCCCGGTCCAGGCGTTCAAGGACCACGGCGAGGACTTCATCGTGGAACGCAGGCTGCCCGACCTGGTGCGGCGCATGAACGAGCTCACCGGCGACGACCTGATCGACCCGGTCGACCTCGAGGCCCAGATCGTGGCCCGCGACCGCCAGATCGACAACGCCTACGCCAAGGACGGGCAGATCACCGCGATCCACGGCGCCCGCGCCTACTGGGCGGACAAGGTGACCCGGGTGGCCGCGCCGCACAAGATCCTGGACCCCAAGGCCGGGCCGCTGATCGCGGTCCGCCTCTCGATCCTCACGCGCAAGTCACTCGGCGGCCTGCAGACCGATCTCGACGCGCGCGTGCTGACCCCCGGCGGCGCCCCGCTGGAGGGGCTGTACGCCGCGGGCGAGGTGGCCGGCTTCGGGGGCGGCGGCATGCACGGCTACCGCGCGCTGGAGGGCACCTTCCTCGGCGGCTGCCTGTTCTCGGGCCGCACCGCCGGGCGGGCGCTCGCGGCTGCC
>DASQLM010000350.1:0-6096 GCA_035630015.1 Thermoleophilaceae bacterium
CCGTTGTCGCGCAGCGCGTCGCGGTGCGCCTTGCCCTCGTCGCCGACCGCTCCGGGCGGCTCGATGCCGAAGCCGATGACCAGGTCGTCGCCGTGCTCGGCGGCCAGCGACGCGGCCACCTCCAGCGCCGCCTGCGAGCCGGGCGAGTCGTCGTATCCGACCACGATGCAGGGCATCAGACCGAGCCCTCCGGGACGGCCGCGACGCCCTGTTTGCGGCCCGCCGCGACGTCGGGATCGACCACCTCGGGCTTGCGGCCGAAGTAGTCATCGTGGCCCATGACCCGCCAGACCAGCATGAGCACGATGCCGACCAGGATCAGGCCGACGCCCAGCACGGCCGGGATGGCCACCCCGGCGATGGCCTGGCCGGAGTAGGAGTCGTCGACCTTGCGGTACTCCCAGATCGCCTTGACGAACAGGGCGGCCAGGATCGATGCGCCGGTGAACGGAGCCACGCCCATGAACAGGAAGTTCTTGGCGGACTTGGTCAGCTCGCGGCGGTGGTAGATCACGCAGGCGAACCCGGTGAGCGAGTAGTAGAAGGCGATCACGATCGCGAGCGCGGTCAGCGAGTCGAACAGGAAGTTCTGCGACGTCAGGTTGAAGAACATGTACCAGACCAGCGCCACCCCGCCGACGATGTAGGTGGCCACGTCCGGGGTCTGGAACCGCGGGTGGATGCGTGCGAACGAGCGCGGGAACGCGCCCTGCCGGGCCATCGACAACATGGTGCGCGAGGCGGGGAGGATCGTGGTCTGCGCCGACGCGATGCCCGACGTGATGATGGCCAATATGACCAGGTTGTCCAGCGGTGATCCGAGCGCCCCCTCCGCGGCCGTGCCCAGGATGGCCGTGTCGTCCTCGAACTCCGTGACCCCGCCGGCACCGAGGTAGGAGACCACCGCGTAGGTGGTCAGCAGGTAGGTCAGCAGCAGCAGCACGGTGCTCGCCAGGGCGGCGAGGCCCGGCGTGCTGTTGGAGTTCGACGTCTCCTCGTTGAGGTTGACGGTGCTCTCCCAGCCCCAGTAGATGAACACGCCGGTCAGCAGCCCGAGGACCAGCGCGTCGAAGGTGTCGACCTCCCAGGGCCACATCCAGGTGATCGAGGGGTCGATCGAGCCCTCGGCGCCGTCGCCGCCGAAGACCTTGGCCAGCGCCACCACGGAGAACAGCAGCAGCGCCGCGACCTGGGTGCCGATCAGGATCCGCGAGGCCCACTTGCCCAGCTCGAGCCCGATCACGCAGATGGCGGTGACGGTCACGATGATGACCGCCGAGAGCAGCGTCACGGGCAGCCGTTCGGTCCATGACTCGCCGGGCTCGAACGTGGGCAGCGCCGACCCCCAGCCGAGGATGTCGTAGATGTAGTACGCGGCCACGTCGGCCAGCGAGCCGATCACGATCAGGCCCGTGGTGCACACCGCGAAGCCGGCGATCCAGCCCGTGCTCGGTCCGATGGCGCGCGTGATCCAGGAGAAGTTGGTGCCGCAGTCCGGATCGGCGCGGTTCATGTAGTAGAAGGCCGTCGCGATCAGGAACATCGGGATGAACGAGAGGAACAGGATCCCGGGTGCCTGCAGACCGACCCCCGCGACGACGATCCCGATCACCGCCGCGATCGAGTAGGCCGGGGCCGTCGACGAGATGCCGACGATCACCGCGTCCCAGAACCCGATCGAGTCGTGCTTGAGATCGGGCTGGCCGGCCTCGGGCCGGCCGGCGGTGGCGCTCTCCACTGGCTCCTCCTCCTACGGTCGAGCCGGGCATCGCGCCCGGCAAGAGCCGAAGCTAAGCCCTCCTCCGGTCAACGCGCAAGTGGCACTTGCCCCAATCACGACCGCCCGCGTTGTACAGAATGTACAAAAGCAGGGGTCCACACGCACACGAATGGCCGGTTGCGAGTGGTTCGGACCGGAGATACCGTTGTTCACGGCGTCTAGTCGGAGGAGAGAAATCGTGGCAAGCACCACCCCGCAGTACGTGACCCAGGACACCGGCGGCAGCGACAGCGACCTGCAGGAGATGGCCAAGCGCCACCTGTGGATGCACTTCACGCGCATGAGCGCGTACGACGACGCCGAGGTGCCCATCATCACCAGGGGTGAGGGCTGCCACGTCTACGACGAGGCGGGCAAGCGCTACTTCGACGGCCTGGCCGCGCTGTTCTGCGTGAACGCCGGCCACGGGCGCACCGAGATCGGCGAGGCCATGGCCGAGCAGGTCAAGGAGCTGGGCTTCTTCACGAACTGGAGCTACGCCCACCCCACCGCCATCAAGCTGGCCAAGCGGATCGCCGACCTGGCCCCGGGCGACCTGAACCGGGTGTTCTTCACCAGCGGCGGCAGCGAGGCCGTGGAGTCGGCGCTGAAGCTGTGCCGCCTCTACCACCGCAAGCACGGCGAGGCGGGCCGCTTCAAGCTGATCGCGCGCGAGATCGCCTACCACGGCACCACCATGGGCGCCCTCTCGGCCACCGGGATCCCGGACCTGCGGGCGCCGTTCGAGCCCATGCTGCCCGGCAACGCTCACGCGCCCAACACCAACAGCTACCGCTGGCCCGAGGACCGCGACCCGCTGTGGGCCGCCGAGCAGATCGAGGAGACGATCCTGTTCGAGGGCCCCGAGACGGTCTCGGCCGTGATCCTGGAGCCGGTGCAGAACGCCGGCGGTTGCTTCGTGCCCCAGGAGGGCTACTGGCAGAAGGTGCGCGAGATCTGTGACAAGTACGGCGTGCTGCTGATCTCGGACGAGGTCATCTGCTCGTGGGGCCGGCTGGGGCACTACTTCGGCGCCCAGCGGTTCGACTACCAGCCCGACCTGATCACCACGGCCAAGGGCCTGACGTCGGCCTACTCGCCCATGGGCGCCGTGATCGCCTCGGACAAGGTGGCCGAGGTGTTCATGGAGGGCACGAACATGTTCACCCACGGCATCACGTTCGGCGGCCACCCGGTGTCCGCCGCCGCCGCCATGGCCAACCTCGACATCTTCGAGAACGAGGACCTGTGCGGGCGCGTGCGGGAGAACGAGGCCGAGTTCCGGCGCCAGCTGGACACGCTCCGGGAGATCGACATCGTCGGCGACGTTCGCGGCGCGGGCTACTTCTACGGCATCGAGCTGGTCAAGGACCAGGACACCAAGGAGTCCTTCGACGACGACGAGTCCGAGTGGCTGCTGCGCGGGTTCCTTTCGGGCGCCCTGTACGACCAGGGCCTGATCTGCCGCGCCGACGACCGCGGGGACCCCGTGATCCAGCTGTCGCCGCCGCTGATCGCCGGGCCCGAGGAGTTCGAGGAGGTCACCGGCATCCTGCGCAGCGTCCTGTCCGAGGCCGCGCAGAAGCTCGGGAGCAGGTAACCAGGAGCCTCGGCAGGCCCGCGCGATGCTCACGCTGCGCACGCTGCTCGACGAGATGGAGCTGGGGCTCACGACCGGCGAAGAGGGCGCGGAGGCACCCGTGCGCTGGGTGCACATCACCGAGCTGCCGGACCCCACGCCGTGGCTGTCGGGCGGCGAGCTGATCCTGACCACCGGGCTGCAGCTGACCAGCGAGGAGCTGCAGCGCGAGTTCGTGCGGCGGCTGTCCGACCATCAGCTCGCGGGCCTGGGCTTCGGGGTCGGGTTCAAGCACGAGGCCCTGCCCGCGCCGCTGGTCGAGGAGGCCGAGCAGCGCGGCTTCCCCGTCTTCGAGGTGCCCTACGACCTGCCGTTCATCGCCATCACGGAGAAGGCGTTCGCCCGCCTGGTGAACGAGCAGTACGAGGTGCTGCAGCGCGGGATCGCGATTCACAAGCGGCTGGAGCGGCTGGTGATCGAGGAACGCGGGCTCGACGAGCTGGTGCGGGCGCTGGCGGCGGCCCTGGGCGGCACGGTGACCGTGCTGGACGCGCAGTGCGATCCGCTGGTCCAGCGCACCTTCCGGCGCGAGCTCGACCCCGGCGTGCTCGAGGCCGTGTGCGACGAGGTCCGCCGCCTGCAGGAAGACCCTGGCGAAGCGGGCACCGTCGAGCTCGTGCCCGAGCACCCCGCCGTGGCCGGCCGGTCGGTGGTCCTGCCGGTCTACACACGTGGGCGGGGGGCTCCGCACGCCTGGCTGTTCGCCGCCCGGGACTCCGGCGGCCTCGGCGACTTCGAGCGTCTGATCCTGCAACAGGCCACGACGGTGGTGGCCCTGGAGCTGATGCGCCAGCGCGCCATGCACGACACGGAGCGGCGCCTGGCCGGCGACGTGCTGGCCGAGGCGCTGACCGGCCGGCTGGCCGAGCGCGAACTGGCGTCACGGCTGCGGCCCTTCGGCGTGGGCGAGCAGGCGGCGGTGCTGGTGTTCGCCGTCGACGACCCGGTTGCCGAGGCGGGCGAGCTGGACCGGGCGCTGCACGACGAGGGACACGGGGCGCTGGTGGCGCCGCGCGAGGACCTGCTGGTTGCCGTAGTGGACGCGGGGGGTGAACTGGACCCGGTCGAGCTGGCGCGCGGAGCGCGCTCCGCTCTGGGCGGTGCCCAGCCGCCGCGAACGGCGGCCAGCCGGCCGGCGCCGGTGGGCGCGCTCCGGCGCTCCTTCCACGAGGCGCGCATCGCGCTCGACGCGACCGCGATCGCCAACGGGGACGCCCCCGACGTGGCCTCCTACCGGGACCTGGGCGCGTCCCAGCTGCTGCTGAATCTCCAGGACGACGAGGCGCTGTCCCTGTACTGCCAGAGCGTCCTGGGCCCGCTCGAGGACGACAGCGGCGAGTACGGCGAGGAGCTGATCCGGTCGCTCGAGGCGTTCATCGAGCAGAACGGCCAGTGGGAGAAGGCGGCCCGCCAGCTGTTCTGTCACCGGCACACGCTGCGCTACCGCATCCGCCGGGTCGAGGAGCTGACCGGGCGGGACCTGGGCACGGCCCGCGACCGGATCGAGTTCTGGCTCGCACTACGAGGAAGAGAGTTGGTGCCATGAGGGTTGCCGTTCTGGGAGCCGGGGGCATCATCGCCCCCGCCATCGTCCGCGACCTGGCCGAATCGGAGGAGGTCGAGCACCTCAAGCTGCTGGACATCGACGAGGCGCGCGCCCGCGCCACCGGCGAGGCCCACGCCCCGGACGCCCAGGTCGCGCGGGTGGATCCCGACGGTGGGCTCGGCTACCTGCTGACGGGCGTGGACGTGCTCGTCAACTCCGCCAGCTACCGGGTGAACCTGGACGCCATGCGCGCGTGCCTGGAGTCCGGCTGCCACTACATCGACCTGGGCGGGCTCTACCACCTGACCACCCGCCAGCTGGAGCTGGACGACGACTTCACGACCGTCGGCAAGCTCGCGCTGCTGGGCATGGGCAGCTCGCCCGGCAAGACCAACGTCATGGGCGTGCGCGCCGTGGAGGAGCTGGGCACGACGCCCGAGCTGATGGACGTGTACGCCGCCGGCCGCGACCTGGACCCGCCCGACGGGCCCAGCTACCCGTACTCCCCGCGCACCCTGGTCGACGAGCTGACCGAGCCGCCGATGGCCCTGCGCGACGGAGAGCCCGTGGCCCTGGAGCCGATGCAGGACGGCGGCAGCTACCCCTTCCCCGAGCCGATCGGCCAGGGCGACTCGATCTACACGCTGCACTCGGAGGTGCGCACGTTCGGCGACAGCTTCGGCTGCGACGACTGCTCGTTCCGCCTGTCGCTGGCGCCCGCGGTGCTGGAACGCGTGAAGGGCCTGGTGGGCGCGGAGGAGGAGGCCATCGCCGCCGCCGCCGCCGAGGCCGTGCCCTCGTCCGGGAAGACGGTCTCCGTGCACGTGGTCACCGCCCGCTCGGACGGCCGGCTGGTCACCGTGACCGCGAAGACGCAGGGCATGGAGGACTGGGGCATCGGCGGCGGCATCGTGTCCACCGCCGCGCCCGCCGCGGCGGCCGTGCGGCTGCTGGCCCGCGGGGACATCGACGCCGTCGGGGCCATGCCGCCCGAGCGCTGCGTGCGCCCCGAGCACCTCTTCCCCGAGCTGGAACGCCGCAACTGCACGTTCGACATCGAGACGACGGAGGCCACGTGAAGGTAGGGGTTCCCACCGAGATCAAGCCCGACGAGTACCGGGTGTCGCTGACGCCGGACGGGGTGCGGGAACT
>DASQLM010000351.1:0-8080 GCA_035630015.1 Thermoleophilaceae bacterium
GGTGTGGAGGGCCTGGTACATGTTGCCCTTGGGCATCGCGACGAAGTCCTTGAAGCGCCCCGGCAGCGGCTTCCAGATCGAGTGGATGACGCCGATCGTGCCGTAGCAGTCCTTGACCGAGTCGACGATCACCCGCATCGCCGTGAGGTCGAAGATCTCATTGAACTCACGGCCCTTCTTGGTCATCTTCGTGTAGATCGAATAGAAGTGCTTGGCGCGGCCGGAGATCCGCGCCGTGATCCCGACGCCCTTCAGTTCGCGCAGCAGGAAGCGGCCCGCGTCCTCCACGTAGACCTCGCGCTCGGTGCGCTGCTGGGCGACGAGTTCCTTGATCTCGTCGTACTTGCGGGGGTGCAGCTTCGCGAAGGCGAGGTCCTCGAGTTCCCACTTGATTGCGTGGATTCCGAGGCGGTGCGCCAGCGGTGCGTAGATCTCCAGCGTCTCGCGCGCCTTCGACATCTGCTTTTGCTTCGGCAGCGCGTCGAGCGTGCGCATGTTGTGGAGGCGGTCGGCCAGCTTGATCAGGATGACCCTGACGTCGGTGGCCATCGCCACCATCATCTTCCGGTAGTTCTCGGCCTGCCGCTCATCGCGGCTCTTGAAGGTGATCTCGGTCAACTTGGTGACGCCGTCAACGAGCTGGGCGATCTCGTCGCCGAAGCGGTCGCGGACCTCGCCGATCGACGCCGAGGTGTCCTCGACGGTGTCGTGCAGCAGGGCCGCGCACAGGGTGGCGGTGTCGAGGCGCATCCCGGCGCAGATCTTGGCCACGCCGACGGGGTGCACGATGAAGTCCTCGCCGCTGGCGCGGCGCTGGTCGGAGTGGCGCTCGCAGGCGAACGCGAACGCATCCTGGACCTTGACGCGGTCGACCGCCTCGGTGGCCTCGCTGGCGTGCTCCTCGACCACGGCGAACAGGTCGCCGAGCAGGACGCGCTGGTCCTCGGTCAGCGAGCGCTCGCGGGTGATGGTGGCCACGCCGTTGCCGTTGGCCGCCTCCTTGGAGGTGGCCTGGTCGACGGGCGTGCGCTGGAAGGCGCCCTCGTTGCCCGAGCCGTTGCCCTTGGCCTTGCCCGAACGACGGCGTCGCGACTTGCGGGCCGGCTTCTCGCCGCCCGTCTTCGCGCCGTCCCGGGCCTTCTGCGCACCGGTCGTTCTGCCGACCTTCGCCATGGCCTGAGTGTAGACCGGGCGGGGGCGGACCGATGCGCCCTGGTGGCCAGACGTGCAGGCTCCGACCCGACGTCACGGCCAACCCGGTGGTCCGCTCGCGGCCTGGTGCCCGGGTGTAGGCTCGGCTTGTGCGGATCATCATCATCGGGGCCGGCTTCGCCGGACTCGGAGCGGCGATCGGCCTGCGTCAGGCCGGCATACACGACTTCGAGATCCTCGAGCGCTCGGACGACCTCGGGGGCACGTGGCGCGACAACAGCTATCCGGGCTGCGCGGTGGACGTGCAGTCCCACCTCTACTCGTACTCCTTCGCGCCCAACCCGGACTGGAGTCACGTGTACTCGGCTCAGGAGGAGATCTGGGCGTACATCCGGCGCTGCGCCGAGGAGCACGACATCCCCTCCCGGATCCGCTTCGGCCGCGAGGTCACGGGCGCCGACTGGGACGCGCAGCGTCAGCGCTGGCTGATCCAGACCACCGAGGGTCGGATCGAGGCGCAGTTCCTGATCTCCGGGATGGGCCCGCTCAGCCACCCCACGGTGCCCGCCATCCCCGGGCTCGACGACTTCGAGGGCGCCTGCTTCCACTCGGCCCGCTGGAACCACGGCCATGACCTCACCGGTGAGCGCGTGGCGGTCATCGGCACCGGATGCTCAGCCGCGCAGCTGGTCCCCGAGATCCAGCCGCGGGTGGGGCGACTGATGCTGTTCCAGCGCACCCCCGCGTGGACGTTCCCGCGCCTGAACCGCCGCATCACCCGGCTCGAGCACCGGCTGTACCGCCGCTGGCCGGCGCTCCAGCGCCTGGCCCGCGCGCGCCAGTACCTGTACCGCGAGAGCATCGCGTTCTCGCTGCAGAGGCCCGGCCGGATGCGTGGGCTCGAGGCCCTAATGCGTCTACGCCTGCGCCGTCAGGTGCCCGATCCGGAGTTGCGGGCCAAGCTCACACCCGACTACCGCATCGGCTGCAAGAGGATCGTGGTCTCCGACGACTACCACCCCGCGCTGACCAGGCCCAACGTCGACGTGGTCACCACCGGCATCCGCGAGATCCACCCGCGCTCGATCGTGACCGAGGACGGCCACGAGCACGAGGTCGACACGATCGTCCTGGCCACCGGCTTCGACGTCATGCAGGTGGCCGACCCGCTGCGGGGCCGCGACGGGGTGGCCCTGAGCACGCGGTGGGCCGGGCGGCGCGAGGCCTACCTGGGCACTGCGGTGGCCGGCTACCCCAACTACTTCATGTTGATCGGCCCCAACACGGCCACGGGCCACACCTCCGCCCTGCTCTACGCCGAGGCCCAGATCGACTACATCGTGAAGTGCATCCGTCACGCCGAGCGCCACGGGCTCGGCTCGATCGACGTCCGCCCCGAGGCGCAGCGGGCCTTCAACGACGACATCCAGGAGAAGCTCAAGGGCACCACCTGGACCGCCGGGGGCTGCCACAGCTGGTACCTGGACGCCGATGGGGGCACGTCGGCCATCTGGCCCGGCTACACGTGGCAGTTTCGCCGCGCGCTGCGCGAGTTCGACGCGGACGCCTACCGGCTCGAGGCCGAGCCCGTGGGCTAGGCGGCGCGGGCCGGAGCTGCGCCCAGGTGGCCCTCGGCCGCGGCCAGCCGGCCGGCATAGGCCCGGAACGCCGGCGACGTCTCCAGCGAGGTGCGCTCGGTGGAGACCACCAGCACCTCACGCGCCTGCGCGTCCACCTCCACGAGCCCGGTCTCGGCCAGCACCCGCAGCATGCGCCCGGCCAGCGCGCCGCTGCGTGGGTGTGCGCCCGGGCCGCGCAGCGCACTGTCCAGCTCGGGCCCGTCCAGGCCATCCTGGGCGCTGAGCTCGCGCCACAGCACCGCCAGCTCGGCGCGAACGCCCAGCTCGTGGCGCCAGCAGGCCAGCGTGAACTCGGTCTCGGCGGGGCCCCAGGCCAGCTCCGCGAAGCCCTCCCCGGGGGTGCCGGCCAGCACGCCGACCCCTTCGCGCACCGGTGGCGGGTCCATGGCCAGCAGGTGGGTGAACGGCTCCGCCAGCGAGGGATCGCGGCCGACCGCGTGCCACGAGGCCACGGACAGGCCCGCGGGCGCCATGCCCGCGACGGTGCGCTCCAGCCCATCGCGCCGGCGGGCCACGTCGGACACCACCACCAGCACCGGCGCGCCGCCGGTCAGCAGGTCGCCGGCCAGGCCGGCCAGGCCCTCGCCGTGGCGCTCGCGCACCGTCCGGGCGGCGCGCGGCGCGGCCGGGCCGTCGGGCCACCAGCGGGCCGGGTCGCCGTCGAGCTCGGAGGCGACCGCGTCCCACAGCTCGCCCTCCCCCACGTCGTGCACGACCCCGGCCGGCGTCGGGCTGAGCTCGCGCAGCACCACGCGCGCCTCGACGGCGCCGTTCCAGCGGTTGCGCTCCAGGCTCACGGCCACGTCTTGGGGCCGGCCGCCGGCGGCCGCCAGCGACCGCTGCGAGCGCCGGAATGCGACGCCGCGCGCCCGCGCGCCGCCGCCGACGAGCGAGAAGCGCGCGTGCTTGCGCTCCTCCCCCATCGCCGTGACGTGCTCGATCCGCGCGGCCGGCACCAGCAGCCGCGGCGCCGGGTTGGCCGAGCCGAACGGCCCCAGCCGCTCCAGCTCCTCGGCCAGGTCCAGGGTCAGGGCTCCGCCGGGCACCACGGCATCGATGCGCTCGGCGGGCCGCAGGTCGGCGGGCGTGAGAGCGGCCCCCGCGTGCGCCGCCAGCGCGTCGCGGAAGGCGTCGACCTCGGCCGCCTCGATCTCCACCCCGGCCGCCATCCGGTGGCCGCCGAAGCGGGTCAGGTGGCCGGCGGCCGCGGCCAGGCCGGCGTGCAGGTCGTACGGGGCGATGCTGCGGCCCGAGCCGCGGCCGGCGTCGCCGTCCAGGGCGATGACCACGGCCGGGCGCTTGAAGCGCTCGACCAGGCGCGAGGCCACGATGCCCACCACGCCCGCGTGCCACTCCTGGCCCGCCACCACCAGGGCGGCACGGTGCAGTTGGGGCAGGCAGGCCGCCTCGGCGGCGTGCAGGATCCGCTGCTCGGTATCGCGCCGGTCCCGGTTGAGCAGGTCCAGCTCCCGCGCCACCTCGGTCGCGCGCTCGGCATCGTCGGTCAGCATCAGCTCCAGCGCGGCGTCGGCGCGCTGCAGCCGCCCGGCGGCGTTGATGCGCGGCCCCAGCCGGAAGCCGGCCGACTGGGAGTCCACGTCCCCCGGCTCCAGGCCCGCGACCTCCATCAGCGCGCGCAGGCCCGGCTTGCGGGTGGCCGCCACGGCCCGCATGCCCTGGCGGGCGATGCGGCGGTTCTCGCCGCGCAGGGGGACCATGTCGCAAACGGTGGCCAGCCCGGCCAGGTCCAGGTCCTCCTCGGCACGGGCGGGGTCGATGCCCGCCCGCTGGTACAGCGCCCCTGCCAGCTTGTGCACCACGCCGGCGGCGCACAGCTCGCCGGCCGGCCCCTCGATCCCCTCGGGTCCCAACGCGGGGTGCACGAGCGGGCAGTCGGGCAGCACCTCACCGGGCCGGTGGTGGTCGGTGACCAGCACGTCCATGCCCAGCTCGCGGGCGCGGGCGACCTCGTCGACCGCGGTGACCCCGCAGTCGACGGTGACCAGCAGGCCCGTGCTCCAGCCGGCGATGCGCTCGACGGCCTCGAGGCCCAGCCCGTAGCCCTCGGCGCGGCTGGGCAGCTGCCAGACCGGATCGGCGCCGAGGTTGCGCAGGGCGCGGACCATCATGGCCGTGGAGCAGACGCCGTCCACGTCGTAGTCGCCGAACACCAGGATCCGCGAGCCGGCCTGCACGTGGCCGAGCACCAGGTCACATGCCGCCTCCGTGCCGGGCAGGGCAGCGGGGTCGGTGCGGGTGTCGGCCGCCAGGAAGGCGCGGGCGTCGGCCTCCCGGCCGTGGCCCCGGCGGACCAGGATCGCGGCGGCGGCGGGGCCGATGCCCAGGGCGTCCTGGAGCGCCGCGGCCTGCGCGCAGTCGTAGGGCTCTGTGATCCACGAGGAAGGTGCCGTCACGTCGGGGCCCATCGTGGCCCGTGAAGGGGACGGAAGGACCGGGTTCGCCCCGGCGACCCCGCTCTACGCGCAGAACGCGGTCAGCTCGTCGCCGTGCTGGTCGACCAGCTTCTGGCCCTGCACCTTCAGCGCGTGCAGGTTGGTGGCACTCGCGTCGTCCATGTCGTCGTTGCCGATGTCCAGCGTGGTGGTCAGCCGCAGGTAGCGCTGGGGTCCCAGCATCTCCCCCAGCTGGTGGTCGGTGGCGTCGTTGACGCCGTCCATGACCACGTCCAGGATCGGGCGGGCCCAGTTCACCAGCCCCCACCCCCTGGCGTCGTCGTAGTGGATCGGGCGGGTCAGCTCGCCCGTGCCCAGCGACAGCAGCTTGGCGTCGGCGGGCACGCCGCCCGCGCTGGCCTCGGCCCACGCGCACATGGCGGGGTTGTTGGCGAACACCCCGCCGTCCACGAGCGCGTAGTAGCCCACCGGCTCGCTGGTCTCCAGCTTCAGCGGCTCGAAGTAGGTGGGCGCCGCGGAGGTGGCCCGCGCCACCTGGCGCAGCGGGAAGTCGTAGCTGGCGTCGGTCACCGCCTTGCGGCTCTTGAAGAAGAACGGCTGGCGGCTTTCCAGCTCGTAGGCGGTCACGATCACCGGCGTCAGCGCCTCCTTCAGGCGGCGGTCGCCGAAGTACTCCTGCAGGACGCCCTCCAGCCCCTCCTGGGGGTAGCGCTCCTCCACCGCCCCGCCGACCGAGCGGACGCTGTGCCAGATCGAGCGCGAGAAGATCCGCGGGCCCTCCCGCTCGTACAGGTCGACCAGGTCGCGGGCGCGCCACGCGGGCCCGTCGTCGCCGGGCAGCGTCAGGGCCAGGGCGATGATGCCCCCGGTCGACGTGCCGGCCACCAGGTCGAACATGTCGGCCACGCGCTTGCCGGTGGCCTCCTCGAGGTGCGCCAGCACCATTGCGGGGATGATGCCGCGGATCCCGCCTCCGTCGATGGAGAGGATGCGTTCGATGGACGAACGCTACAGCACGTCAGGCAGGTGCTCGGTCTCTCTCGAGGAGCCGTAGAACCAGGACGCCGCCAGTGCCAGCGCGGCCCCGGGGATGGCCTCCAGCGCCGCCAGCAGGTGGGTGTCGCTCTCGCCGGGGACGGTGAAGCCCGAGACGGCGAATCCGAACAGCACGGCGCCGAGGACGGCGACCCCGAACGCACCGACGATCCCACCCCAGAAGCGGTCGGGGAAGTACACCGTGAAGTGCCAGATGGCGATTCCCATCATGACCCAGACGACCATGCTCATCGTTCAGCGCCTCCCATGCTTTTTTCGGGCTCGAGTGCGGGCGCGGCGAGCCTTGGCATCGTCGAGTGCGTCCTGCTCGGTGGCGACGGGCGCCGGCTCGGTGGTCCCGGTGCCGGCCGGTTTCGCGTCGGGGGCCGCGGGCTCCGGCGCCGACGGTGCCGGTTTCGCCGGGGCCTGCGCGCCCTCCGACTCCAGATCGGCGTCGCCGATCGTGCCGGTCGCGAAGGCCGGCACCATGCCGTTGTTCGCGGCCATGATGGCGCGCCGGCGGCGCACGTAGACCGGCTCGCGCTCCTTCCACAGCACCACCACCGGCGCCGCGATAAAGATCGACGAGTAGGCACCGGAGGCCACGCCCACGAGCAGGGCGAACGCGAAGTCGCGCAGCGTCTCACCGCCGAAGATCATCAGCGCGAGCACGGGCAGCAGCGTGCAGAGGCTGGTGACCAGCGAGCGCACGATGACCTCGGACATCGACCGGTTCACGATCTGGGAGAACGCCGCTCGCGGCATGCGCGGCACGTTCTCGCGTATTCGGTCGAACACGATGATCGTGTCGTACAGCGAGAAGCCCAGGATGGTGAGCATCGCCGCGACGGTCGACGTGGTCACCTCCCGGCCGGACAGGGCGTACACGCCCGCGGTTATGAGGATGTCGTGCGACAGCGCGATCAGCACGGGCACGGCGAACTTGGCCTCGAACCTGAGCGTGATGTAGATCGAGATCAGAAGCAGCGACGCCAGGATGGCGATGATGGCCGTCCTCGCGATCTGCTCGCCGAACGTCGGGCCGATCGAGCTGGCCGTGAAGTCGGCCTGGGTCACCCCCACCTTCTGGTCCAGGGCGTTGCGCACCTCGCGCACCTCGGACGGCTCCAGGGTCGAGGTGGAGATCTGGAAGACCTCATCGCCCAGCTCGGGCTCGTCGACCTTCTGGATCTTGGCGTCGCCGTAGCCCAGCGGTGCGATGGCATCGCGCACCTGGTCCACCGAGGCACTCCGCTCCACGGGCGTCTTGATCCGGGTGCCGGACTCGAAGTCGATGCCGAACTTCAGGCCCGGCCCGGCGATGGCCAGGGCACCGATCACGAGGATCGCGCCCGACATCGAGAAGAAGAGCTTCGAGTTCCCGACGAAGTTGAAGTGCGAGAAGCGCTCCTTCTCACCCGCCGCGCCGATGGCGAACCGCGACCCGATCAGCCGGGTCCGGGCCATCGCCCCGAGGATGGCCGACGTGGCCAGCACGGCCGTGAACAGCGAGACGATCGTGCCGATGCCCAGCGTGAACGCGAAGCCCTTGATGCCGGCCGTGGCCAGCGTGAACAGGATGAACGCAACGCCGATCGTCACGACGTTGGCGTCGATGATCGTGCGCAGAGCCTTCGCGTAACCGTTGGAGATGGCGGCCGGTATCGACCGCCCGGCTCTGGCCTCCTCCTTTATTCGCTCGAAGATGACGATGTTGGCGTCCGCCGCCACGCCGAGCGTCAGGATCATGCCCGCGATGCCTGGCAGGGTGAGCGTGATCGGGATCAGCTTCACCAGCGCGAACAGGAAGACGGCGTAGATGATCAGCGCCACCGCTGC
>DASQLM010000352.1:0-10054 GCA_035630015.1 Thermoleophilaceae bacterium
CTTCGCCCTGCTCGTGCTGGCCACCGTGGGCACCTTCTTCGCCGCGCAGCAACTGAAGACCGAAGTGCCCGTGGTGCTGCGCTTCGCCGGTGATCCGCGCCACATCTCGCCCAATAACGACGGCGTGCGGGACTTCACCGAGGTCGGCTTCGACCTGTCCGAGCCGGCCGAGGTGTCGTTCGGCGTGGTGGACGCCGAGGGCAGGCAGGTGCGCGAGATCTTCTCCGAGCGGCGGCTGGCGGGCGACGCCAAGCACCGGTTCCGATGGGACGGTCGCGATGACGACGGCGACGTGGTGCCCGACGGGCGCTACCGGCTGCGGGTGGTCCGGCGCGACCAGGCCCAGCCGCTGGACTCGATCAAGAAGATCATCGTGGACACGCGGCCGCCGAAGGTGCGCATCGCGGCGGTGCGGCCCAACGTGATCTCGCCCGGCGTGCGCGGGGGCGCGAAGCGGGTGCGGGTGCGCTACGCCGGCCCGATCAACGCCGCGCCCGAGTTCCGTGTCTGGCGCACCGACGTGAACGGGCCGCCCGCGATCGTGCGGCGCTTCCGGGGCAACGCCCACACCGGGGTGTGGGACGGCACGGTTCGCGAGGGGCCGACGAGGGACGGCAGCTACGCGTTCACGGTGGTCGTGCGCGACAAGGCCGGCAACCGCACCGAGGCCCCCTCGTCGCCGATCCCCACGATCGAGACGGCGCGGCCGCGCACCGGGGTCGACGTCCGCCGGCTGACGCTGGAGGGGCCGTCGGAGCCCGTCTCGGCGGGATCGCTGGCCCGGCTCCGCGTGGGCCCGGTCGCGCGCCGCTTCCGCTTCGCCCTCTCGCGCCTGGGCACCACGGCGGCGGTGCGCCAGGACACCCGCCGCGGCGGGCGGTTGCGGGTGCGCATCCCCGACGACGCCCGGACCGGCATCTACCTGGTGCGCGTACGCGTCGGCGGGCGCCGGGCCGTGTGGCCCGTGGTGGTCAACGGCCGGCCCGCGGGCGGAAGCCGGGCCCTGCGCCGCCCGCGCCCGCTGGTGATCCTGCCCGTGGCCACGTGGCAGGGCGTGAACGAGTGGGACTCGGACGCCGATGGCTTCCCCGACACGCTCTCGGACGCCTCGGCGGTGCCGGTGGACCGGCCCTACGCCGCCGGAAGGGTGCCGCCGGGGCTGACCGCCACGCGGCCGCTGCTGGAGTTCCTGGATCGCGAGCGCCTGTCGTACGACCTGACCACCGACGTCGCCCTGGCCCGCCGCCGGGGCCCGTCGCTGAGCAACGCCCCGGGCGTGGGCATCGCCGGCACGGCCCGGTGGGTCCCGCGCCAGCTGCGCGACGGCTTGCGGCGTGAGGTCGAGGACGAGGGGCTCGGCGTGGTGTTCTTCGGCGACCGTTCGCTGCGCCGGACTGTGGCCGTGGTGGGGCCGCGGCTGGAGAACCCCAGCCCGCCCCGTCCCGACGACCTGTTCGGTGAGCGCACTCGCGTTCAGCGCCTCGATGCGCCGGCGCCCCTGAGCCAGCAGGAGGATCGCCTGCGCGTGTTCGCCGGCACCGACCGCCTGTTCGGCGACTTCTCGCGGCTGGAGGTCTCGAGCTCGCTGCCCGACGACGCCAGCCCCCTCAGCGCGGCCGGCCGCGAGGAGGAGGGCCGCCCGGCGTTCGTGGGCTACCGCTTCGGCAAGGGCACCGTGGTCCGCCCCGGCACGCCCCAGTGGGTGCCCCAGCTCAGCGAGGACGCGCTCGGCGTCGAGGTGCCCCGGATCACGAAGAACGTCTGGCGCCTGCTGCGCGAGCGCCGGTGACGCCACAGGCCGGCGATATCGCCGCCAGCCGCCGTTCACGAGACGGCCATGGATGGCCGTCTCGTGGCATAGCATCCGGGCCATGACGCGCAAGCTGCTGGCCGCCGGCGCGGTCTTCCTGCTGCTCGTGGCCGGGGCCGGGGCCTACATGGTGCTGGACAAGGAGGACCCGCCCCAGAAGCGCGGCTCGACCACGGTGGAGTTCAACCCCACCGAGACGGCCAAGCAGCCGAAGGTCCCCAAGAAGAAGATGATCGCGGTGGCCTGGCCCACGTTCGGGTACGACATCCAGCGTACGAAGGAGTCGCCCTACGACCACGGCCCGCCGTTCAAGCGCACGTGGCGGGTGGACGCAAAGGACACGCTCGAGTTCCCGGCCTCGGCGGCCTACGGGAACATCTACGTCGCCCAGCAGAAGGGCCTGTTCATCGCGATGCGCGGCGAGACCGGCAAGCGCGTGTTCAAGACCAAGGACTTCAAGCGCTGCGCCGCCTCGTCACCCACCATCGCCAAGGGCGTGATCTACCAGTCCTACATGGACTTCGTGGAGTGCGGCCAGAACGACCCGAACCCCACCGGCTTCGTGATCGCCATGGACGCGAAGACCGGGAAGCAGAAGTGGCGCTACAAGGGCATGCCGTTCGAGTCGTCGCCGCTGCTGCACGACGGCATCCTCTACGTGGGCGGCTGGGACGGGAAGGTGCACGCCATCCGGGCCAAGACCGGCCGCAGGATCTGGACCCACGACACCGGCGCCCGGGTGAACACCTCGGCGGCATACTCGAAGGGCCGGATCTTCGTGGGTAACCAGTCCGGCTCGGTCTACGCGCTGAACGCCAAGACGGGCAAGCGGGCCTGGAGCGCCAGCCAGGCCACGGAGTTCTTCTACGCCACGCCCGCCGTGAGCTACGGCCGGGTGTTCATCGGCTCCAGCGACGGCACCATGTACGCGTACGGCCAGAAGAGCGGCAGGCTGCTGTGGGCCAAGCCGCTGGGCAGCTACATCTACGCCTCCGCCGCGCTGTACGACGGAAAGGTCTACACCGGCACCTACGACGGCAAGTTCTTCGCGCTGGACGCCGGCACCGGCGACGTCAGGTGGCAGCGCTCCATGCCCAGCGCCGTGCATGCGGCGCCGGTGGTCATGAACGGCCTGGTCTACGCCGCCACCTGCGCCACGTGCGGGTCCGCGGCGGCGCGCTCGGTCAAGACGGGGGTGGACAGCACGACCGCGTTCAACGCCTTCACCGGCAAGAAGGTGTGGTTCACCCGCGCGGGCAAGTACGCCAGCCCGATCGTGGCCGACCAGGACCGCACCTATCTGATCGGCCGGGCCCACATCTACGCGATGGAGAACAGCGGCTCGAGGACCAGGGCCGCCCGCAAGGAGCGCCGCCGGGCTAGGGCGGCGGCGCGCCGGGCTCGCTGAGCGGAAGGCGTTCCCGCTCGCCGGCCCACACCAGCGCGGCGATCGCCGCGCCCATCATCGGCCACACCAGGTAGTAGTTGTTGAAGGTGCGGCCGATCCACATCAGCACCAGGATCGAGATGGCGTAGCCCACGGGGGCGATCCACTGCTCGCGGGCGCGGTGGGCCACCACGCACAGCCAGGCGGTCAGCGGCAGCCACAAGAGCAGCGCGAAGGGGGCGAACGGGTAGGCGCCGTCGCGGTCGGCCACGATGCCCACGCGTACCAGGATGCCGGAGAGGCCATAGCCCACGACCTTGTAGGTGCCGGCGCCGAACTTCACCGTGTCCTCGTAGAACGCGACCGGGTCGATCAGAAAGAACGGCAGCACGCCGGCGGCGATCACGGCGGCGAACACGGCGGCCGCGCGCTTGAGCTCGCCGCGGGCGATGCCCTGCTTGAGGAGCATGATCGCCAGGAACGGGATGGCCACCACGGCGAACTGCTTGATCAGCACGGCCCCGGCCAGGGCGGCCGCCGCCCAGCGCGCGCGGCCGCGTGTGGCCAGGGCGAAGGCCAGGATCATCAGCGTGATCGAGGGCGCGTCGTTCTGGCCGAACCACGCCGAGCGCACGGCGATCGGGTTGGCCACGATCACCGCGCCGATGACCAGCCGCCACTCCAGCGGCGCCCGGAAGGCCAGCGCCGCGGCCAGGCCTCCCAGCGTGGCCAGCAGCACGAGCAGCCGGTAGTCGTCCAGCGGCTCGGGCAGCACGCGCCACAGCGCGCCCGCCACCGCGGTGCCCGGGAAGTAGGCGAAGTGCTCCAAGGCCACCTCGCGGTCGCGCACGCGTTCGGTGGCGGCGCCGTCGAAGGTGTAGAAGCGCTCCATGCCCGAGAAGCGGTAGTCGGCCCCGTAGGGGTTCTCGCCGTCCAGCAGCTTGTCCCCCCCGATCTCGATCTGGTAGGTCGAGTCGTTGGTGAAGAACCAGGGGTCGGTGGACTGGCGCAGCCCCATCTGGAGCAGCGTCGACGGCAGCATCAGCGCCAGCGCCACCAGCAGGGCGACGGCCACGCCGGTCCACGCGGGCCAGTCGCGCCGACGGAGGCCGGCCAGGCCGACGGCGGTGATCAGCAGGGCCGCCAGGAAGCAGGTGGTGCGGGCGATGCCCACGTCCCACTCCTGGTCGGCGGCCCGCACCAGCGGCGCCAGGATGCCCTGCGGGTCGACCGGGCCGGGGCGGAAGGGCCACGGGTTCGAGCCCAGCTCGGGCAGCGTGATCGCCACGATCCCTAGCAGCACGCCCAGCAGGGCGAACATGCCCTCCCGCGAGAGCCGCCCGGTCATGCAGCCGCCGGCTCACGCGCGGCGCGGTGCACGCCGTCGTCGCGCCGGGTCCAGGTCAGCTGTCCCGCCGCCACCGCCAGCACCACCCACGTCAGCGGGTCCTCCAGGAAGCCGGGGTAGAACAGCGAGTGGGCCACCAGCGCCAGCAGCGAGGCCCCCAGCGCCACCCCCAGCGCCTTGTCCAGCCGGCTCACGGCCAGGATGGCGCGCGCGCCGCCCACCAGCAGCCACAGGTACAGCGCCAGCCCGATCACGCCCAGCTCGGCGAACACGGTCAGCGGCGTGAAGTGCGACACGAAGTTGGGGGTGGGCTTCTCCTTGCCCGACAGCCGCCGGCTGGCCTGCGCCTGGCCGCCGGTGCCGACGCCGATGACCGGATTCTCCTCGACCACGTTCACGGTCTCGGTGATGCGGGTCGAGCGGTCGCTGGTCTCGCGCCGCAGCGAGTCGCCGCGGATCTCGATCGAGGCCAGGAAGCCCAGTCCCAGCACCAGGACCAGCGCAAGCCCGCCGGCCACGACCCGCCGGACGGGCGGGCCGCCGGTCACGAAGGCCACGAACAGCGTCACGCACACCAGCGCCACCATGCTGGACTGCGAGTAGGAGAAGAACAGGCCCAGCCACAGCACCACCAGCAGGCCGATGCCGAGCCGCAGGTCGATCCGCATCAGCGCCAGGCACACCAGCAGCACGGTCATGGCCAGCACCACGTGGCGGCCGTACAGGCTGGGATCGCCGAAGAGCGAGGTCACCCGGAAGAAGTCGGAGTTCGCGTTCGACACCGCCAGGTTCGGGGCGTAGAAGAACAGCTCGCGCGTCGCGGCCTGGTACAGCCCGATGGCGGCGAACACGGTGCCGAGGCCGATGGCGGCCACGGCCATGGCGCGCGGCGCGGTGTCGGGGAACGGCGACCGGGCCAGCACCGCCAGCAGGACCACGAACGGGATCGTGAAGTACGACAGCAGCTCGACCGCCGGCCCCAGCTGGTCCGCCCAGACCACCGACAGGCAGGCGAACGCGGTGAACGCCGCCGCGGGCAGTGCCACCACGCGGGGCAGGGCGCGCACCGCTCCCGGCCCCTGCGTTCCGTCGAACGCGCGCCAGACAAGCGCCAGGGCCGCCGCGGCCAGCACGAAGTACAGCGGCAGCAGGCGGCCGAGCTGGCCGCCGGTGGCCACCGAGAGCGGGAACCCGCCGCCGGAGTCGAACGCGATCGGCGGGCGCAGCGGAGCGGCCAGGATCATGACCACCGGCAGCCAGCCCGGCCGCCGCACCAGCACGGCGGCCGCCGCGCACAGCACCACCAGCCCGAACACCACGAGCACGGCGCCGGAGGCGGAGGCCAGCCGGTCGAACACGTCCGTGTCCGAGCGCGAGGCCAACAGGCCCGCCTCGGCCGCGCCCAGCAGCCCCAGGCCGCCCAGTACCATCGCCCGGCCCCGGCCGGCAAGCATCAGCAGCGCGCCGGCGGCGGCCACCAGCGCTGCGAATTGGGCTAGGTCAGGATGTTCCATGCAGGGCAGAGTTGTATTCGGCGGCGGCCTCGCGTATCCCCTCGCCACGACCCGGAACCAGTTCCTGGCGCGCGTTCAGCAGGTAACGGCGCGGGTCGTGGCCGGGGACCACGACGGCCGCGGCGGCGGTGGCCAGGTAGAACCAGGCCCCCAGCGCCCGCACCGCCAGCCGGGTCGGCGTGCGGTGGTGCTTGCGCAGGTAGAGGTCGCGGTTGCGGTGGAACTCCACGATCCGGCGCCGCGCCGCGCTGAGGTCGGTGTTCAGCTGGTCGTGGTGGACGGCCCGCGCGGAGGGCACGAACAGCACCTTCCAGCCGGCGTCGTGCAGCCGCTTGCAGAAGTCGGTCTCGTCCGAGTAGACGAAGAAGTCGGGGTCCAGGTAGCCCACCTCCTCTGCGGCGCGGCGCCGGACCATCATCGCGCTGGACTGCACCCAGCCCACCTCACGGGTGACCGAGCCGCGGCTCTGCACCACCACGTTGCGGTGGGCGAACACCGCCGTGGCCAGCGCGGTGCCCAGGCCGGGCAGGCGCCAGGCGCACGCCTTCGCCTCACCCTCCGCCGACACCAGCTGCGCGCCCGCCGCCGCGGCGCGCGGGTCGTCGTCCAGCGCGGCCACCAGCGCGGCAACCGAGCCCTCCAGCAGCTCGGAGTCCTCGTTCAGCAGCAGGCAGTGGCGCCCGGTGGCCTGACGCATCAGCGTCGAGTCGTTCTCGGCCTTGCCGGTGCGGCGGGCCAGCGCGATCAGGTGCACGTCCGGCCACTCCGACCGCACCATGTCGGCCGAGCCGTCGTCGGAGCAGTTGTCCAGTACCAGGACCTCGCGCTCCAGGCCGGGCGGGTGCACGCGCTCGATGGCGCCCAGGCAGGCGCGCAGGTACTCGCGCCCGTTGGTGTTCACGACGCAGTAGGAGACGTCAGCGGGCACGAGCCGCTTCCTCCAGCACGACGCGGAGCTGCTCGGCCAGGTCGCGGCGGTCGAACTGGGCCTCGGCCAGCCGGCGCGCGTTGGCGCCCATGGTGGCGGTCAGCTCGGGGTCGTCGCGCAGGGCCAGCACCCGCGCGGCCAGGTCCTCGGCGTCGGCCGGGCGCACGTACACGCCGGCCTCGTTCTCCTCCACCAGCTCGCGCTGCCAGCCGTCGGTGTTCACGATGGCGGCGCGCCCCGCCGCGAACGTGTCGAACAGCTTGTTGGGCGAGTTTGTGGCCAGCACGGGAACGTCCTTGAACACGGTCAGGCAGGCGTGCGAGGCCGCGGCCAGGCGCGCGGCGGCCGCCTTGTCGCCCGCGGGCAGCAGCACCACGTTGGGCAGCCCGCGGCGGCGCACCTCCTCCTCCAGCGCGGGGCGGCGCTTGCCGTCGCCCATCAGGGCGAACGTCACGCCCTGCTCGCCGCGGTCGGCCAGCAGCGTGGCGGCGCGGACCACCTGGTCCAGGTCGTTGGCCTCGCCCATGGTGCCGAAGTACGAGCACACGAAGTCGTCGCCGAAGCGGTCGGCCATGTCGCCCGGGTCCACGCCGGGTGCGAACAGGTCGAGGTCGGCGGCGTTGGGGATCAGCGTGACCCGTCCCGGGTCCACGCCGGCCTCCACCACGCCGTCGCGCATGCCGGGCGAGAGCGCCACCACGTGCGCGGCACCGCGGTAGGCGGCCTTCTCCAGCCCGCGCGCCAGCGCCCGCGCCGCCGGGTTGCGCAGCGCGCCCATCTCGATCGGCGCGCGCGGCCACAGGTCGCGGACCTCGAACACCAGCGGCGCGCGGTGGCGCCGGGAGGCCAGCAGGCCGGGCACGGCCACGGTCAGCGCCGGCGAGGTGGCGAAGACCACGTCGGGGCGGGGGAGGCGCACCGAAGCCGCCGTTGCAGCGGCCGCAAACCCGCCGAAGCCGGCGATCCGGCGGCCGAAGGACTGGGCCGTGGCGCGCACGTAGTCGGGCGAGCCACCCTTGACCTCGATCACCGCGAACCCGTCCACGTCGTAGCGGCGGGGAGTCTCACCCCGCGCCGCGGTTACCATCGTCACGTCGTGGCCCGCATGCGCCAGGTGGCGCGCGAACTCGTACGAGCGAGTGCCGCCCGTGCCCTCGCGCGTTGTGAAGAACTGGTGCAGGTAGAGGATGTGCACGACGCCGAGACCGTAACGTGACCCGCCTCCTGGACATCACCGTGGCCGCCGTCGCCCTGGTCGTCTGCTCTCCGCTGCTGCTCGCGGCCGCGGTGGCAATCCGGCTGGAGTCGCCGGGCGGGGTGATCTACCGGCACGCGCGGATCGGCCGCGACGGCGTGCCGTTCGAGCTGTGGAAGCTGCGCACGATGGTCTCGGGCGCCGAGCGGATGGGCGCCGGCCTGTACATCGAGCCCGGCGACGCGCGGATCACCCGCGTGGGGGCGTTGCTGCGGCGCTTCTCGCTGGATGAGCTGCCCAACCTGGTCAACGTGCTGCGCGGCGAGATGTCGGTGGTCGGGCCGCGCCCGACGGTGGCGGTGCAGGTGGACCGCTACACGCCCCACCAGCGACGGCGGCTGGAGGTCAAGCCGGGGATCACCGGCTGGGCCCAGGTCAACGGCCGCACGTCGATCTCCTGGCCCGAGCGGATCGAGCTGGACGTCTGGTACGTGGACAACCGCAGCCTGCGGCTGGACTTCAGGATCCTGCTGCGCACCCTCAGGCTGCTGGCGACGGGCCAGGGGCTGTACAGCTCGGACCTCGAGCAGGGCTGGAGCGAGAAGGAGGAGGGCGAGGCCTAGGGCACGGCCTCGGGCCCGTTGCCGCGGTACTCGTCGCGGAAGGCCTGGAGGGCGTCGAGCGTCTCGTCGGTGAACTTCGTGCAGGCCAGCAGGTGGCCGGTGCCGTTCGGTGTGGGCTCGCGCGTCCACGCCGTGGCCGCCACCTGGTACTTCATGCCTTCCGGATCGGGCGTGAGCAGCATCTGGTAGCTGTCGTCGTCGAACAGCGCCTTCAGGTCGGCGCGCTGGTCCTCGGGCAGGCTCGGCTTGAACCAGATGATCACGCGCCCGTGCTCCATGCTGTGCACGAGCTCCTTGACGTCCGGCGGCTCGTCGTAGGCGCCGTCCTCGGCCGGGGTGGCGAAGTGCTTGCCCTCGGTGGGCGGGTTGCTGGCGTACTTGATCTTCTCGGCCAGGTCGTCGGTGTGCTCGCGGCTCTTGCCCTTGTAGTCGCGCAGCGTGCAGCCGGCCGCCTTGGCCGCGGGGGCGAGGTCCTCGATCTTGCGCTCGGGCACCTCGCCGCCCTCGGGCAGGACCGCGCTGTCGCCCCCGCTCTTGCCGCCGCCCGAGTCGCCGCCTCCGCCGCCGGTCAGCAGCACGATGGCCACGACCACGATCACGGCGACCGCCAGGCCGCCGACGCCGTAGCCGACCATCTGCTTGCGCCGCTGGGCGGCCTTCGCCTCGGCCTCGCGCTCCTCGCGCTCGCGCCTCAGCTGCTCCTTCTGCTCCTTGCGGCTGGCCATCAGCGACCGAAGAGTAGTGAGCGCCTAGGCGGCGCGTCGCCGTGACGCGCGCTGGTCCCAGCAGCCGTCGATGAACTCCACGATCTGACCGGTCAGGCGCTCCGGGGTCAGGCGCAGCTCCAGGATCGAGGAGGCCTCGAGCATCCGGGCGTCCGGCAGCTCCCGGAACAGCATGTCGGCGTCCGAGAACGGGTGGATCGGGTCGCGCGGATGGCCGATGATCAGCGTCGGCGGCTCGAACGTCCGCCGCTCGGCGGTGGGCGGTGCCACGCGGCCGAAGAACAGGCCCTGGACCACCGAGGCCGACGGCTTGGGGTCCTGGCTGACCCAGTCCAGCAGCATCTGGCCCAGCAGCGGGCCGCGGCGCGGCACCAGCGAGGCCAGCCGTCCCCACGCGCGCACGGCCGGCGCGCCGAAGGTCAGCGACATCAGCAGCGGGGTGAAGCCGATCGCGCAGCCCAGCAGCGCGTTGTCCAGCACCGGCATCTCGATCAGCATGCCCTGCACGCGCGACTGGTCGGCGG